>NZ_BAAGSO010000013.1:34818-49708 GCF_054782395.1 Streptomyces daliensis
CCCCTGACCGACGACGCGGTCGATGCGGGTGTCGACGAGGTGCTGGACGCGGGAGCGCCACTGCTCCTGTCGGGCGGGTGTGAAGAAGGGCCGCATGACAGCGCGCATGTCGGCGTGGCGCGGGTTGTCGGCGTCGAGCAGGTGGGTGAAGAGCCGCTCGCGCAGTTCGGCGGGCCAGTGCCGCAGCCAGGTACGGCCCGCGGCGGTGCGCTTGCTGTCGCAGGTCACGCGCGGGTCGGTGTGTGCCTGCCGGACATCGTCGTAGCGGGTGAGCAGCCAGCCATGACCGTCCGGGCTGCTGACGCGGCTCACCGGCCGGTGCTCGCGCAGCCAGTGCAAGGTGGGGTAGGGGTCGTGCTGGAATGCCTCGGTGAAGGGGGCGGGCAGTCCGCCGGGTAGTGCCTCGGGCGGCCAGCCGGGCGGGTACTCCCGTACGGCCTCGACCCTGGGCCTGCGCCGGGCCGGGACACACGGAGCGGTCGCCGCAGGCGTGGGCGGGACCGTACTGGTGGCGACGGACACGCCCTGGAGGCGGCTGGTGCGCAGCATCGGGTAGTTCAGCTCGCCGTGGCGGTCGCCGCTCAGTCCCGGGCCACCGTGGTTGGACAGGTAGGGCACCCCCGCGAGGTGCGAGTCGTTCACCCGGAGCTGGCCGCAGGAGCGCACGTCCCGCACGAACCGGTCGATGACCTCCGGGGCCTGGGCCAGCAGGGAGTTGCGCAGGCCGTACGCCCCGGTGGACACGAACGACACCATCGCGGTGAGGATTTCGTCCTCGGGAGCGGGATCGGGGACGGCCAGGGTCAGCAGGGGGAAGAACGTCTCCTCGCGGACGGAGCGCAATTCCCGCGCGCGGGCGAGCCCGTCGGCCCGGATCAGGGCCGGTTCGGCGAAGACGGCCGTGTCGCTCTGCCGCCCGTTGACGTCCAGATGACGTCCGCCGGTCAGGACGCGGGCGCCCGCCCGCCGGGCGTCGGCGAGCGCGGCGTCGTATCCGGCGGTGTTGGGGGTGGCGGCCAGCACCACCGAGGGATCGTCGGGGAAGCCGGGGCGCAGCGCGCGGACGCGTTCGGTGAGCCGTTCGGTGAGCTGGTCGGCGATCGCGGGGTGGATGAGGGCGACGTTCGGCGCGCAGCAGATCTGGCCGCTGCCGTGGTACGACTCCAACAGCAGCTCGACGGCCTGCTCCAGGGGTGCGTCCCGCCACACCATGACCATGTCGTTGCCGCCGAGTTCCAGTACCGGTTTCTTGCCCGCCGCGAGGCACGCCTGCTCCATCCGCGCGCCCCGGACGGAGTCGCCGAAGTAGAGCACGTCGTCCACCAGCGGGCTGGCCAGCCAGGTGTCCAGTGCCTGGGCTGGGTCGGTGCACAGGGCCGAAAGGAGACCGGGCGGCGCGTCGGCGTCGGCGAGCGCGGGCACGGCGACCCGCTCCAGCAGAAACATCGCGGCGATCGGCGCCTGCCGGGACAGCCGCACCACCAGCGCGTTGCCCGCCAGCACTGACTGGAAGGCCGCGCCGACGCTGAGGGCCGGGGTGTTCTGCGGCGGCTGTACGCACACCACCCCGTCCGGTACCCGGCGCACGACCACCGTCCGTCCGTCGGCGGAGTGCCGTGTCTCCAACTGCCGCAGGCACCAGTCGGTGGTCTCCGGGCCGAAGAACGTGAGCAGCCCGGCGACCTCGGTGCGGGCCAGCCGGACCGGGTGCCCCTCCTCTACCAGGAGACCGGTCAGCGCCTCGGCGTGGTCCCGCAGCCGGGTGCGGAACGCCTCGGCCAGGGCGGCGCGCCGGGGCAGTGGACTGCCGCCCCAGACATCCGCCGCCTGCCGTGCGGTGCGCAGCGCGCCCTCCAGGTGGCCGGGTCCGGCGACGGCACATCGTCCCAGGAGGATCTCCGGGTGGGCATCGCCGCTCATCCGCCCGGAGTCGAGGGCGTTGCGGTAGCAGGTGGCGCCGACGGGGTCGTCGATCAGCGCGGTCGCGCGGAGTGCGTGGACCCACTCCACCGGGCCGGGGGCCGTGACGCCACCGATGAGCGGGCCGAAGTCGAGGAAGCCTTCGGCAGGGGCCGTCGCGGGGGATCGGGGTTCCTGACACGTCACGGTGCGGGCCCTCCTCATGCGGTCGCGGCGTCGGCGGCGCGGTGCCCGAGGCGCAGCAGTACGTGGCGGGCGAGGTCGTGGAGAGTGACGCCGCCCTGGAGGAGTTCCAGGGGCGGGATCTCCACGTCGAAACGTTGTCTGAGCGTGGTGAGCAGTTCGGCCGCCATCAGGGAGTCGACGCCGTAATCCTGAATCGGCACCCCGGGTGCCAGCCGTGCGGCCTCGGTTTGCAGAATCCCGGCCAGCAGATCCGCCAGCGCGTCGCTGACGGTCACCAGTGCCTCGTCGGCGGTGAGGCCGACCAAGGAGGCCATCAGGTTCTGGCGTGTGCCACCGTCGGGTTCGCCCCCGGCAGGGAGCAGCGCCGCGAAGCGGGGCGTGGCCAACGCGGGCAGGAACTGGTGCGTCCGGCCCCAGTCGTAACGCCCGACGCCGGCGACGGCGGCACCGGAGGCCGCGAGTGTCTCCGCGGCGTCCAGCGCCTCGCGGGAGCCGAGCGAAGCGACGCCGAGCGCTTCCATGGCCGGTGCCAGACCCTCGCGGGCGACGTGGCCGGACTCTCCCAGGGCACCCCAGGCGACGGCCAGGGCCGGTACGGTGCCGTGCCGCTGCCGGGTCAGTGCCTCGGTGAACAGGTTGCCGCCGGCGTAGGGAGCCTGCTTGATGTTGCCGATCGCCGCGGCGAAGGAGGAGTACGTCCAGAACAGTCGCAGGTCGCGCTCGCGGGTCAAGGTGTCCAGGACCGCGGCGCCCGCCATCTTGGGGGCCAGGACCGTGCGGATCCGTTCCTCGGCCAGTTCGGTGAGCGGGGCGTCGTCGAGGACCATGGCCGCGTGGACGACCCCTGTGAGCCGGTGCCCGGTGGCGTCGACGCGGTCGATGACCTCGGCCATGGCGGCGGTGTCGGTGACGTCGGCGGCATATGGTGTGGCCTTCACACCCCGCGCCGCCAGGCCGGACAGCAGGGCAGATGCCCCCGGGGTGTCCGCGCCACGGCGGGAGACCAGAGCCAGGTGGCGGGCGCCGCGCTCGGCGAGCCGGAGGGCGGTCGCGGCGCCGAATCCGCCCAGACCGCCGGTGACCAGGTAGCTGCCGTCGGGGTCGAGCCGGAGCGGCTCGGGCCGGACACGGAGGGGAACCGGGCCGTCCTCGGGGGCGAGGCTCACGACGACCTTGCCGATGTGCCGTGAGTGCTGAAGCAACGTGAAGGCTTCTTCGACCCGTGCGGCGGGGTACACCGTGTGCGGCAGCGGCCGGTAGCGGCCGTCCGCCACGCGTTCGGCGACCTCGGCCAGCAGATGCCATCCATGGTCACGTCCGTTCGCGTCGGACAGCATGGCGTTGAAATTGACGACGAAGAACGCGAGATTGCGGTCCAGGGACCGCATGGGGAGCGGCTTGTTGGCGTAGATGTCACGCTTGCCCAGTTCGATGAACCGGCCGCCGGACCTCAGCGTCTCCAGGCCGCGGTCGATGGCCTGCCCGGCGAGCGAGTTGACGATCACGTCGACCCCCTTCCCCTCGGTGACGCGCCGGGCCTGCTCTGCGAAGTCCAGGGTGCGGGAGTCCAGCACGTGCTCGACGCCCAGAGCACGCAGCAGGTCGCGCTTGTCCGGGCTGCCCGCTGTGGCGATCACCGTGGCGCCCACCAGGCGGGCGTACTGGATGGCGGCCAGACCGACCCCTCCGGCGGCGCCGTGCACGAGCACGGTCTCGCCGCCCCTCAGCCGCGCCAGGTCGTGCAGCGCGTAGTGGGCTGTCAGGAAGGCCACCGGCATGGTCGCGGCCTCCGCGAAAGCGATATGACGGGGGATCGGCACCACTGACCATGCGGGAGCCAGCGTGTGCGAGGCCAGGCTCGCACGGGTGAAGGCGCAGACCCGGTCTCCCACGCTCAGGTCGTGTACGCCCTCGCCGACGGCCGTGACGGTCCCGGCACATTCCAGGCCGAGGCCCTTGTCCCCGTACGCCTCTTCCGCTGCCTCGGGGGCAGCAGACCTGTCGCCTGCATGATGTCGCGGTAGTTCAGCGCCGCGGCGCGCACCTCGATGACCACCTCGCCCAGGCCGGGGGCGAGGGAGCGGGCTGGCGTCCAGACCGGCTCGTACGACAGACCGGGCGCACCGATCTCCAGGGCGAAGGGTTCCCCGTCGCCCTGCGTGACGTGTTCGCCGCAGGGGAGCCCGCGTTCCCGGGGGACGAAGCGGCCTCCGGCGGTGAGCGCGATCTCGTCTTCACGCGCTGCCGGGGTGCCGTCGGTGCTCGACGTGTCCCGCTCCAGCAGTTCGCGGGCCAACCGGTGCGCGTCGGCGGCCGGATCATCCTGGCGCTCCAGCGACAGCCGGGTCACGCGCAGGCCGGGGTGTTCGTTCGCCAGGGTGCGGGCCATGCCCCAGGCGGCGGCGTCCTGCGGCTGGCGGGCCCGTTCGGGCGCGGGCAGCGCGCCGCTCGGCCGGGTCACCAGCCACAGGGCCGGCCTGCTGCCCGTCGGCAGGTTCTGGCAGGCCACGGCCAGAGCGCGCAGCATGGCCGCACGGTGCACGGCCTGGTCGAGCATGGCCTGCGGGCCGACGGGGGACTCACCCAGCACGAGCACGATGGCGGGATCGCCGTCACCCGTGAGCGTTTCCGCCCAGACCGCCGGATCGGCGGGTGCGGGCACGACCGGGACGGAACGCGGGCCACCGGGCAGGAGCCCGGCCAGATGCTCGGCCAGTGGCGTCTCCGGCTCGCTCTCGGTGGCCACGAGCCACCGGGTGCCGTCCTCCGGCCGGGGCAGTTCGGGCTGGGCCGGCTCGTCCGGGGAGGCCGAGGCCAGCAGCACCGAAGCGATGTCCCGGCCGGCCGGTTCGATGGTGTCACCGAGGCAGACAACATCGCCGAGGCCGCACCCCCGCAGCGCGTCCGCCCACTGCTCCCGGTTCAGCAAGGGGGAGGCGGAACGGAGGGTGTCGGTGTGGCGCCAGAAACTGTCCAGCGCGCCGAAGAGCGGCAGCAGGTGGTCCGTGTCGTGTGTCTCGAATGCCACAAGCCGGCCGCCGGGAGCCAGCAGACCGCGCACGTGGTGCAGGGCCGCCCGCAGGTCGGTCGCGGTGTGCAGGGAATCGGCCGCGACGATCAGGTCGTATGTGCCCTCGGCGAAGCCCTGCTCGGCGGGGTCGGCGTCCAGGTCGAACGTGCGGTAGCCGACGAAGGGGTGGTCGCTGAAACGGTGCCGGGCGCGGGTGAGGGATTCCCCGGACACGTCCGTGAAGTGGTAGACGGTTCGCTCCGGGGGCAGCAGCGGCAGGAGTGCGGCGGTCGTACCACCGGTGCCGGCGCCGATCTCCAGAATGCGCAGGGGCCGGTCCGCGGGCCAGACACGCACGGTCTGTTCCGCCAGGGCGGCGACGATCCGGTTGTGGAACCGGCAGGACGGTGCCACGTCGTACAACTGCTCCAGAACCCTTCGCATTCCCTGGCCGGTCAGCAGACGCGGGGCATCGAGCTGGCCGCGCAGTACCCGCGGCAGGTGTGCCAACTGCTCTACGGCCAGCCGTACTTCGGCGCCGACGGCCGGGAAGTCGAACGGCAGCCGGGCCAGGAGGGGTGCCGGGTCCGCGGTACCTGTCAGTTGCCACCGTCCGCCCTCACGGGCAGTGGCCAGTCCGTGACGGGACATCAGGCCGAGCAGAGCTTCCGCCAGCCGCCCGTGTCCGGGAACCATGCCCTGCCGGACGAGATCAGCGAGTGTGAACTCGGTCGCGTCCGCGGGCAGCAGGCTGGCGAACGTGGCTGCGGCCACATGAGCGGTCAGATGCTTCTGCCGCTCGCTGAACTCCGCGAAATTCGCGGCGCGCCAGCCGGCCTCCAGCTCCGCGACACTCCCCGCCGCGCCCGCGGCAAGGTCGTGGTTGCCGGGTAGCGGCGACAGCGGGGCCGGCAGGTGAAGATGCGGAGCAGCGCGCAGCACGGTCTCGTACCTGAGCGGCGGCCGTTCGGCAGGGCTGGGCATGCGCCGCAGCCGCACCCCCTCCAGCTCGGCGGTGACGCTGCCGTCGGGGTCGGTGACGGTGATGTCGAAGCACAACTCGACCGTGCCGCACGTGCGGTCGCGGACGTGCAGCATGCCCGAGGCGGACGGGCCGCGCCACACACGTACGGCTCCCATCGAGGAGGGAAGCCAGCACTGCCCCGCACCCGTCCGCGCGGTCACGAGCGGCACACACGCCTGGATCGCGCCGTCCAGCAGCGCCGGATGCACCACGTACTGTCCGGCATCGGGAGCGTCGGTGGTGTGCCGGTAGGCGGCCAGTGCCTCCCCGTCCCCGAGGTGGAGCCGCACCAGTTGCCGGAACGCGGGACCGTACTCCAGGCCGGCCGAAGCCAGTTGCGGATACAGGGCGCCGGCATCGCCGCGGCGCGCGCAGCGGGCGCGCACCCCGGTCAGATCGACCCGGGCGGGTGGGCGGCCGATCAGCTCGCGGACCCGGCACCGGGCGTGCAGCCGCGGTGATGCCTCCACGGCATCGTCGCCGTCGGCGTCCTCGGTGCTGGTGACGGAGACCATGCCGTCATCGGGCGAGTACGCCAACTGCGTCCGGACGTCACCGGCCCGGTCCCACGGGACGACCAGAGGACGGCTGATGTCCATCCAGGCCAGTTCCACCGGCCCGTCCAGCACCCGTCGGCCTGCCGCGAGCGCCATCTCCGCGTAAGCGGCCGCGGGAAACACCACCGATCCGGCCACCTTGTGATCGGCCAGCCAGGGCACCAGAGCGGGTTCGACGGGCCCCTGCCAGGAAGGTTTGGCCGACGGCAGCCGCTCGCCCAGCAGGGGATGGTCCAGCCGTCCCGATCCGCTGCTGATGACCCACTGCTGCGGTGTGCCACTCCAGTGCCGCTCCCGCTGCCACGGATACGCGGGAAGCTCCGCCACCTTGGCGGGGCGCGGGAACCAGCGCGCCCAGTCCGTCTCGGCCCCGGCCGCGAGCAGCGCCTCCACCGACCGGCGCAGCGCGAGGGGACCGGGGGCGTCGCGGCGCAGCGTGGGGAGGACGGCCACCCGGTCGCGGCCTGCGGTGATCCGGCGCAGATACGTTCGCAGTACGGGGTGGGGGCCGACCTCCAGCAGGACGTCGACGTCCCTGTCCAGAGCGTGCTCGACGGCGTCGGTGAACCTGACCGGCTCGCGGGTGTTCCGCCACCAGTAGTCGGCGTCCAGACCGCTCTCCGGCACGGCACCCCCGGTGACCGTGGAGATCAGCGCCCCGGTGCTCCCGCGCGGCGCCAGCCCGGCCAGAGCGGCCTTGAGCGGTGCCTGGACCGGCTCCATCGCCGGACTGTGAAAAGCGTAGTCGAGGTCCATGATCCGGAAGAACACGTCCCGCGCCGTCAACTCGTCACCCAACATCTTCAGCTCGGTCTCAGGCCCGGCGACCGTCACGTCCCTGGCACTGTTCACGGCGGCCGTGACCAGGCCCGGGTAGGCGGACAGGACCCGCTCCGCCTCGGCCGACGGCAGCCCCATCGCGGCCATCCGGCCCCCACCGGCGGTCACCGCCTGGGCCCGGCCGCGCTCGGCGACCACCCACGCCGCCTCCTCCAGCGTCAAGGCACCGACGGCATACGCGGCGGCCATCTCACCGAAGCTGTGCCCGAGCGCGACCGTCCACCGCACGCCCCGCTCGCGCAGAACCGCGGTGACCCCGGCCTGCATCGCGAACAACAGCGGCTGGGCCACTTCGGTGGCCGTGAGGTCCCACTCGACCGCCGGCCGGCGCAACTGCGCGACGACCGACCAGCCCAGCCGGGGCTCCAGCGCGGCGTCCACCGCTTCCACCTCGGCACGGAACACCGCGTCCTCGGCCAGCAGGTCGGCACCCATGCCCGCCCACTGCGAGCCGTTGCCCGCGAAGACCAGTCCGACACGGCCCTCCTTGACCGCCTCACCGGCCGTGTCCGCGCCTGTCATGTCGCTGGCGGTCAGGACGTGCGCGGCTTCGTGCGCGGAGGAGGCCAGCGCCACCCGCCGGTAGCGGTGCCGGGCCCGGCGTACCGTGCTGGTGGCCGCGATGTCGTAGAACTCCGCCGGTTCCGCGGGGTCGGCTGCCGTCAACCGGGCGGCGAGCCGCCGCGCCGCCTCCTCGGCCGCCCGCGGAGTATGCCCCGAGGCGAGCACCGGCAGTTCACCGTCCGGGGCAGCACCGCAGGACGACGCGGCAGGCGGAGGCGCGGACACGACGACATGGGCGTTGGCCCCGCCGAGCCCGAAGGAGTTGACGCCCACGAAGCGGCGCCCGTCCCGCGGTGCCAGCGGGCGCGGCCGTGCGACCGGCTCCAGGCCCAGCCCGCCGAAATCGATGCCAGGGTTGAGCGGTTCCAGGTGCAGCGACGCCGGGATCGTGCCGTACCGCAGCACACCGAGGGCCTTGAACAGCCCGGCCATGCCCGACGCCGACTCCAAGTGCCCCACGTTGGACTTCACCGACCCGATGGGCAACGCCCCCGCGTCCGTCCGGCGCCCAGCACCCGGCCCAGCGCGGCGCACTCGGCCGGATCGCCCGCCTGTGTTCCGGTACCGTGCGCCTCCACATACGCGACCTCGTCGGGCTCGATCCCGGCCCGTTCGTACACCTGCCGCAGCAGGTCCTCCTGTGCCTGAGCATTGGGCAGGGACAGCCCTGCGGTGCGGCCGTCGCAGTTGCTGCCTGCCGCGACGATCACCCCGTGCACCCGGTCTCCGTCGGCCAGGGCGTCGGCCAGGGACTTGAGCACCACCACGCCGGCGCCCTCGGCCCGCACGAATCCGTCGGCGTCCGCCGAGAACGCCGCACAACGCCCCCGCTTCGACAGCAACGACGCCTGACTGAACCCGACATACACCTTCGGATTCAGCACCACATTGACTCCGCCCGCCAGCGCCACCCGGCTGCTGCCCAGGGTAACTTCACGACAAGCGCGTTCCACGGCCAACAGCGAGGAAGAGCAGGCGGTGTCGATCGCCATGCTCGGCCCGCGCAGATCGAAGAAATGCGACAGCCGGTTCGCCGCGATCGCATGCATACTGCCCGCCGTCGAATAGGCATTCATTTTCCGTGCCCTGTGCATTTGCAGGCCGCCGTAGGAGAAATCCGAGACACCGACAAACACACAAGTGTCGGAGCCCGCCAGCGTCCCAGGGGCGATCCCCGCGTCATCCAGCGCCTCGACGGAGGTCTCCAGCAGCAGCCGGTGCTGCGGGTCCATCTGCGCTGCCTCCCGCGGCGAGATCCCGAAGTAGTCCGCGTCAAATCCCGCGACATCGGTCAGGAATCCGCCCCGCGCGGTATATGACTTCCCCGGCCGCGGCATCGCGGTGTCCACGAACCGCGAAGCCTCGAACCGGTCATCGGGTACCGTCCCGACCAGATCACGCCCGGCCTCCAACGCCTCCCACAATCCGGCCAGACCCGTGATTCCACCGGGCAGCCGACACCCCAGCCCCACGATCGCGCACGCGCCCGTACGCGACGGAATTTCCAGCATCTCAACGCTCCACTGCTATCACTTCATGTAGTCAAATTGATACTTACGGTAACAGTGTTGTGATTTGTCGAGTTGAGTCAAATACCCCTCACCGGTGGGACGGCGGACCGGGGGAGCGGTACGACTCATCGGCGCTCAGCGATACAGGCTGCTCGGCGTCCTCGTCCCCCATGAGCACAAGCGTGTGATGGCCGAACGTCTTGTCGTCGTGCGAGCGGCCTTGGCGTGGGGTGGCCGCTCGCGCCACACTCCCGGTATGACGACACCCGAGACGCCCAACGGCAGCGACCCTGAACCAGAAGGCACCGGCGGCCCTACCGGGCCGAGCACGAACGGTGACCCGGGCGGCAGCGACGAGGACCGCATGGGTGGCGGCCCGCCCAGCCGCTAAGGCCCGCTGATGGCGACGGTGGTGGAGCTGCGTGAGAAGTGCGTGGCCGAGATCGACACGTACGGCAGGCTCGGGTACTTCAACGACCGGCCGTGGCTGCGCAGAGCCTTCTTCGCTGTGCCGCGGGAGGACTACACCCCCACTCGGGTGTGGGTACCCAAGCGGGAGGAGGATGGCCGGTACCCGGTCCTCGACCGCCGTGAGCAGCCCGAGACGTGGCTGCGGGCCGTCTACAGCCCCCGACTGGCGTTGATCACACAGATTGCCGACGGCGCCGTGCGCATCGAGGACGGGCCCACCGTCAGCAGCGTCTTCACCTCTTCGCTCTCGTGCCCGGCCGTCGTCGTCGACATGCTCCACTACCTCAACCCCGCGCCCGGCGAACGGGTGCTGGAGATCGGTACCGGCGCCGGCTACAGCGCCGCCCTGACCGCCGAACGCGTCGGACCCGGGAACCTGACCACCGTCGAGGTGCAGCACGAACTCGCTGACCTGGCACGAGCCAGCCTCCAGAGGGCCGGATACGACATCCACGTCCATGCGGCCGACGGGGAGCAGGGCTGGGAGGCGGGAGCACCGTACGACCGCCTGATCTCCACCGCCGGCGTGCGCCAGGTCCCGGCCGCGTGGCTGCGGCAGGTCAAGGCGGGCGGGCTCATCATCACCCCGATCGCCACGCCCATGAACCGAGACGCCCTCATGTGGCTGCGACCGGACGGGGAGGGCGGCGCACGCGGCGCGCTGATCACGGACCTGTCCTTCATGAAACTCACCTCACAACGCGAGGCAGGGCCATGGCGCGAGTACGGGTGGCCTCGCCTTCCGGACTACGAGGTGACCGTCACCCCCGACGGTGAACAGCGCATCCGCACCCACGGCTAGGTCCTTTCTGATGGCTCCGCGACACCGGCCAAGAGCCATCAGAAACGCCCTGGTTGTCGCTGGTCAAAGCTGTGCGGTCCGAAGATCTTGGATGAATGGGCGTCTGCTGCCCGTGCGCGCAAGAACGGGGTAGTGGGCGGGTGGGTGCGGTGATCTGGCGTGCGCCAGCACGTGGTCGGGAAGGAGTCTGCGCTCCACACTGACTTCTGCGCCTCTCCCAACTTCGTACGTAACGTTTTAGGGTGATTACTTTCCGCTGTCACGTGCGTCCCGGGCTTCGCCCCGACGTCTGGCGGAGCCTCGACGAGCCGGCCGGCCTCCGCGCCTCGTGACGCGGCCGGTACTTCGCCGATGTGCCTTCCAGGCGCCGTTCGCGCCGACGGCCTCACGACAGTTCACCTATATTCCGTAGGAGATCCATGCATCCCCCCGCATCTCTCTCCGGCCGTTTCCTTCACCGCGCGGCCAAGAACCCGTCTCTTGCCGCTGTACGAGGCGACCGGGTTGTGTCCTACGGCGAACTCGCCCAGCGTGCGCAAGCGGTGTGCGACATCGTCCTGGCCCACGACGTGGCACCCGGTGGTGTCGTGGGGCTGTGCGCCCCACCCTCCGCCGACTTCCTGGCCGGAGTGCTCGGCGTCCTACAGGCCGGCTGTACCTGGCTGCCTCTCGATCCCCAACTGCCCCCGGCCCGACGCGCGGCCATGGTGGACGATGCGGCTGCCGCTTTGCTCCTCACCGGTCCACAGGGCTGGAACGCCCGCGCCGTCGGGCTGCCCGAAGCTGAGTTGGCTTCCGTCTGCCGGGAGCGATGTCGCAGCAACGCGACCCCCACATCACGCACCTCGCTGGACGATGTCGCCTACGTTCTGTTCACCTCCGGATCGACCGGCCGCCCGAAAGGGGTGCGAGGCATCAACCGCGGTGTTCTCAACGTCCTGGACGACATCCAGGACAAAGCCGAACTCCGTCCCGCTGACCGCTGCGCCTGGTGGTGCAACCCGTCCTTCGACGTGTCGATCTATGAGTGCTTCTCGGCGCTGCTGCAGGGCTGCGAACTCCTCATCCCTGATCCCGCACTGCGCGCGGACGCCGACGCCTACACCAGGTGGCTGGCCGCCCAATCCGTCCGCGGAGCTTATGTTCCGGGCTTCATGCTGCCCGCGCTGCTGGAACGAGCCCAGGCTCGCGACGCCGAGCCCCGGCTCGCGCTCACCCGGCTCCTCGTCGGCGTCGAACCGATTGCCGCGGACTTACTGACCGATCTCACCACAGCCCTTCCCGGTCTGCGCATCCTCAACGGCTACGGACCCACCGAGGCGTCGATCTGTGCCACCCTGCACGTCGTCGACGCGCGGGAAACCTCGCAACACGCCGTCGCCCCCATCGGCCGACCGGTCCGGGGCATCATGGCCGACGTCCTGGACGAAAAGGGAGACCCGGTACACTCGGGCGAGGTAGGCGAACTGCATCTCGGCGGCGCCAACGTGGTCCCCGGGTACGTGGATCCAGACCTGACGGCCGACCGCTTCTCGCACCGCGCGTCGGCCGGGCAGGAATGTTCCCGCCGTTATCGCACCGGAGACCTGGTCCGCGAAATCTCCGGGCAGGAGCTGATGTTCGTCGGGCGAGTGGACGATCAGGTCAAGATCCGAGGGAACCGGGTCGAACCCGAAGAAGTCCGTAAAGCCCTGCTCACGCACCCGAAGTTGTCGATTCCGCCGTCACCGTGTGGGAACACGGCCCCGACGACCGGCGCCTGGTCGCTCACCTGGTGGCAAGCCCCGACAGCACACTGGATACCGCCGGCCTGCGGGAGCACCTCGCATCCACTCTGCCCCCGGCCATGATCCCCTCCCACTTCACCTTTCTCGACCGGCTGCCACGCACACCGAACGGAAAGGTCGACCGCGACGCCCTGACCGCCCCCGACTCCTGGCGCCAGCTCGCGTCTACTGATCACGCGTCAGCAGGCGACCCGGTGGCCGCCTGTCTGGCCGACCTACTCGGCCTGCAGAGTCTGAGTGCCGACGACGACTTCTTCCTCGCCGGCGGTCACTCTCTCACCGCGGTGACCGCCGCAGCCCGCGTCTCCGAACAACTCGGCCTCCACCTGCCGAGCCACACCCTGTACGTGGCCTCCACACCGCGGCGACTGCACCACCTGGCGCAGTGGACCAGGGCGGGCTGTGACGTCGACTCTTTTGCCGCCGAGGAACCGGCCGTCGAACAGCATGACCTGACCGGTCTCCAGGTGAGTGACCCTCCGCCACCGACCGGGCCCCCACAGCGCATCCTGCTGACCGGGGCGACCGGATACGTCGGCGTCCACTTGCTCGCCGAACTCCAGCGCTCCACTACCGCCCGCATCATCTGTCTGGTCCGCGCCAGCGACCGGCACTGCGCCGAAGCCCGCGTACGCGACAACCTGTCCCGTCGGCACCTGCCGGACGACCTCGCACCCGACCGGGTGGAATTCCTGCCGGGAGACCTTGCCACTCGCCGACTCGGCCTGAACGAGGAGGACTTCCAAAACCTCGCCCATGGCGTGGACCACATCTTCCACGCCGCGGCCCTCGTGGACCAGGTCGCCCCCGCAAGTGTGCTGCGCGGCACCAACATCGACGGCACTCGGACGCTCATCGGACTGGCCGCAGCCGGGCGGTTGTCCTGGCTGCACCACATCTCGACCATGAGCGTCTACTGGCCCCGCGGACACGACACTCCTCAGGGAATCACCGAACAGTCCGCCACCGGTCCGCTCGACCGTCTCCTCAACGGCTACGCCTGCACCAAACTCCACGCGGAGCACCTCGCAAAGAGTGCCGCCGCAGTCGGCGTGCCCGTCACGATTCACCGTCTCGGCTCCGTCACCGGCCACACCGGCCACACAAGCGGGGACACCAACACCTTCCTCTACCGCGACATCATCGGCTGCATCCAGATGGGCCGCACCGCAGCCCTCGACTACAACCTGATGTTCGCGCCCGTCGACTTCGCCACCACAGCCCTCCGCGCACTCGCCCTCAACGCCCGTCGGCCAGGCGAGACCTACAACATCACCCTCCCCGGCAGCTACCGCTGGTCGCAGCTCATCGAACGCCTCGCCCACCACGGCTACCCCCTCGATGTCCTGCCCTACGGAAAGTGGGTCGCCGCACTGCACGACGACATCGCACAACACCACAGCAATGCCCTGACCCCGCTGCTGCCGCTGCTCAGCAGGCGAACCCCTGAGGGCCTCTTCCTCACCGAGGACCACTACACGCCCGTGCCCAGCTCCAACCACCACACCTTCCAGCGCTTCGCCGACCTCGACATCGCACCGCCACCCACAGGGGAGTCCGTAGCCGACGCCTGCATCACAGACCTCCGGCAACGAGGAAAGATTCCCTCCCCGGCACCCTCTTCCACCACCTCGCCGTTCGCTGACGCCGCACTCCAAAAACGGGAGAACACGACTACGTAGTGACGCGGTCCCCCCCCACGACGAGTTGGTGAGGACCAACCGTTGCTGAAGCGTCCGACGGCGCCCCTCACGCCGATGAGACCGTGCCCGGTCCACTCGTCGGACCGACGCCTGTCGCCAACGGCGGCACGCCCTTCACCTGGCGGGACGTCGAGCTCGCGCAGAGTTCGGAGGAGGTCGGTGAGGGCATCGGGAACAACGGCGCCGGGTTCCGCGGCATTCTGCTGATCAGCGACCGGCCCGAGATCTACAGCGCAGACCCCGACAGCACACTCAGCCCGGAAATGGACGGGTACTGCTTCCGCCGCTGCTTCCAGAAGATCAAGACCTGGCGCGGCCTGGCCACCCGCTATGACAAGACCCCCGAGAGCTACGAGGCCGGACTCCACCTCCGAGGATCGAGCATGTGGCTGAAGCTCCTCACCACAACCACATGATCCGAACCCAAAACAGCTCCTACTGAGTTTTTCGTTAGTTCTGTGGTGGTTAGGGATGGATTGTCAGTCGGGTGTGGGTGAGGAAGGACCACGGGAGGT
>NZ_BAAGSO010000014.1:0-599 GCF_054782395.1 Streptomyces daliensis
GGCATGTCGAAGTGGGTGTGGCTGTAGGCCGTGGTGTGTCCGGCCGGGTCGGTGTGGGTGACGAGGTTGCCCTCGCAGTCCCACTTCCACTCCTCCCGCGCCCCGTCCGGATGCTCCCGCCACGCGGGCTTGCCCTCGATCGTCCAGCCCTGACGCGTGGTGTTCCCCAAAGGGTCGGTCAGCGCCGTGATCCGCCCATGCGGCCCACGCCGGACCCGTGTGACCGCCCCCAGCGGGTCGGCCATCTCCATGGGCAGACCCGCCGCGTTCGTGATCACCGTCGTGACGCCACCCAGCGGATCCGTGATCGCCGACAGGTGGCCCGCACCGTCGTACGCGTAACGGGAGGTGGCACCCGAAGGATCGGTGGTGGAGGTACGGGCACCCCGCGCGTCATACGTGTACCGCCACACCCCACCCCCCGGCCCCCGCACCCGGACCGGCAGACCCCACCCGTCGTAGACCGCCTCCGTCACCGCCCCATCCGGCTGCTCGACGCCGGTGCGACGCCCCTCCTCGTCATACGCGTAACGGGTCACGTTCCCCAGCGGGTCCGTCACGGTCAGGGGCAGCCGGTTGCTCTCGTCCCACTCCGTGCG
>NZ_BAAGSO010000015.1:0-122747 GCF_054782395.1 Streptomyces daliensis
CGCACTTGTCGCCGCCCGAGGAGACACCCCACCGCGGCACCGACCCCCACCACACACCAACCCCACACGACCACCGGCACAAACCAAGAACCACGCGGCGCCAGCCGCGACGCACCACAACCACACGCCGCGCCGCAGCCACCGGCCAGGCACCCGAACACGGCGCCAAGCCACACGCAGCGCCCCCGTGAAGCCGCACAAAAATCAGCGCGGGACCCTACGGCACCCACCACACCGGCCAACCGTCCCGCGCAACACCCCCGACGAACAGCAAAGCGCAGAGCCCGTCAAAGCGCCGGCCGAGGCGTCGGCGTGACGCCGCCCGCGACGGCGCGCTGTTTCGGCGCCGCCGTGCCCGTCCAGCACGTGCCGCGTCGCGCCAGCAACCGCCGCAGCCACAGCTCCGTGGACACGAGATCCGCGAGCCCGTCCAGGGGCAAGGGCTCCCCCTCCGAGGCCGCGCGGAGCGCCTTGCGTACGACGCGCGCCTCCACAAGCCCCGCGTCGGCGAGCAACGGCGCGTCGAAGAGCTGCACCAGTTCGCCCACCGCGACCCGCAGCCCGGCCCGCGCGGACGCGACCTGCGAGGCGTGCGAGGGCGCCCCCCACCCGGGCGGCAGCTCATGCACGCCCGCCCCCTTGAGCACCGCACGCAGCACCGCGGCCCGCGCCCCCGGCTTGACCCGCAGCGCCTCGGGCAGGCGGCGGCAGGCGCGGACGACCTGGTTGTCGTAGAAGGGCGCGTGCAGCCGCTGGTTGCGGATCTCGACGGCCTGCTCGAAGACCCGGTGGTCCGCCGCCTGGCGGGCCAGCGCGGCGCGGGCCCGTCGCTCCCCCGGCCGTTCGACGGAGGGCCGCGCGTGCGCCGTCGCCTCCAGTCGCAGGGAGACCTCGGCGAGCGCCTCCCCGGTCAGCCAGCGTGCCGCGGGCCCGGGCCGGCACCAGGTCAGCGCGGCGACGGAGGCGCCGACGGCGCCTTCTTCGTCGTAGCCGCCGAGCCAGGCCGCACCGTACGCGGCGCCCCCCGAACCCGAACCGGAACCCGAACCATGTCCGTTGACGCGCTCCGAGCGGCCGTCACCGTTACTCCCCGGCCCCCCGCCGGAACCCCCGCCGGAACCTTTCCCCTGCCCCCGCCCCGCGCCCGCACCGCCGGAACCGCCGGAACCACCCGCGCCGTTCTCCCCGAAGCCCCCGTCCCGCATCCGTCCGGCCGTCTCCTCGATCCCGTCCCGGTACGGCGTGCGGGCGAGTCTGCGCGCCGCGCGGTACACCGTCCACGGCACGAGCACGGAGCGGCCCGCCGGCACTCCGTCGGCTCTGGCCAGCGCGGCGACGGGGCGCAGCAGATGGCGTCGGCGGCGGTCGAGGAGGAGGTCGGCGAGGCGCGCGGGGTGGGCGTCGAGGACCTGGCGGGCGCCGAGTCCGACGAGGTGGTCGGCGCTGCCCGCGGCGAGCCGGTGCCGGTGTCTCTCGGCGGTGACGAGGGAGGGCCCCGGCTCGTCCGTGAGGGGAACGTTGTCGAGTCCCGCGTAGGGCAGCGCCTCTTCGCCCGCCGCGACGACGACGTGGTGCAGCCGCGGGTTCTCGGCGATGCTGCGCGCTCGTTCGAGTTCGGGCGCGGCCGTGGGCGAGACGGTGGCGAGGTCGTTGAAGGTGACGGCGAGGAGCCGTTCGCCCGCTTCGGAGCCGCCCGGCCCGAGCAGCGTGCCGGGCATCATCCCCGGCATGCCGGGGAGCCCGGCCGCGAGCAGCGCGAGGGTTCCGGAAGCGGGCCCTCCGGAGAGGTCGGCGCCGATGCCGGGCGCGGGTCCGCCCCGTGCGGCGCGCCGTTCGGCCGGGCCCATGCCGGGTACGGGCCCCGGGTCGAGGTGGCTGAAGTCGTGCTCGGCGGCGTGGCGCGGAGCGGCCAGCCTGGCCCGTACGGCCTCGACGAGCGCGTCCCGCACCCCCTCGACGGCGGCGTCCGGGTCGACGGGCGCCGGGGAACCGGCGATGAGGGAGACGGCGGGCTCGTAGCTGGCGATCTCGCGGCTGCCGCCCTCGCGGAGGATGAGCGCGTGCCCGGGGGGCACGCGGCGCACGCCCTGGTACGGGGTGCCGTCGCCGAGCGCCTCCGGCGCGTCAGGGCAGGCGAGGAGGGAGGCGAGGTGGCCGACGTCGAGCTGTGCCTCGATGAGGTCGGCGAGGGGGAGCGCGGCGGTGGCGTAGGCGGTGCCGCCCGCCCAGGGGGTGTGGAAGACGGGGCGCACGCCCGCGAGGTCGGCGGCGATGGTGATGCGGCGGCCGACGCAGGCCACGGCAGTGTAGCTGCCGGGCCAGGCGGTCAGATGGCGGAACGCGCCGCCTCGGGCCGCGAACAGGCCCACGCGCAGTTCCTCGTCGCTGGCGCCGCAGCAGCCGAGCACGGCCAGGCGGCTGCCCTCGTCGGCCTCGATGACGCGGATCTCGTCGGGCCGCCAGTCACCGACCGCCCACAGCGGGTCGGGGTCGCCCCACAGAAGCTGCGCGCCCACGGGGTGTACGGTGCCGGCGCCGGCCGGTGCACCCTTCGAGGCGGCGCTGCCCCATCCCACCAACCATCGCATCGCCGCCCGCCTCCGCTACCTGAATGGTGCTGCTGCTAGCTGCCGTTGCGGCCAATGTTGCCACGAGAGCAGCGCGTGAGAGGCGCAAAAGGGGCGTGCGGCTTCTCGCACGGCGCCGCGATATGGCGCGGTTTGCGCCCACTCCGTTCCGCATATACCCGTGGCTCCCGCGTGCGGCACTCCGCGGCTGACCGATGTCATTCGGCCAAATATCTGAATGCGCGACGGAGTTGGGCGAGCGGTCAACGGCCCCCGCGGCGGTGGAAACGGAGCCGGACGGGCCGGTCCCGGGAGGGGCGGGACAGGCGGTACGGAAGTACAGATTCCGCGTGGATCCGGGAGGGGATTCACGTCGGTTCGACGGGGATTCGACGGAAACCCGAAGCGGGCCCGACGGGCATGTGGCGGGCACACGGCGGACCCCGTCGACCACCCGACGGGCGCGCGGCAGGCACGCGATGGGCACACGACGGCCGTCGGACATGGAGGAAAAAAATGGGCGGCGGGGTTCGGAAGGGGCCGTGCCGGGGACGCAAGAAAGTGCGGGACACGCACCGGGGAAACGTTTCGCGCGGAACCCGGGCCGCAGGCCCGGACCAGGGCCCGTCCGCCACGGGTCTCCCGCGGGTCTTCCGTAGGAGGGCCGCGGAAGGGCCGCGTTGTCAGCCCGGGAGGCGCCCTCGCCTCCCGGACCGAACCGCCGTCCGCGGGGAATGAGACGGCGGTGTCCCCCAGCCCACTGTTCCGAGCAGTGGGCCGACCCACGCGTCCCTCATGGAAGCGCGCCGCTACCCCTGCGCACAGGCGCATGGGCAGGCGCACAGCCACACACCCGGAGCACGGTCCGGACACGGACGACCGCGACGGCGCCCAGCGTGCGGGGACGGGAGCACGGCGGCGGTCCCGTGCGTCCGGCCCCGGTACGCCCGGTGCACGAGCGCGCGCGCTGTCCCCGTACGGCTCCGCTTACGGCCCGTCCCCGTCTCCCGTACGGGACCGCAGCCGACCGTCGCCGCACCATCGTCGCGCCGCGCGGAAACCGCCGGCGACGGGGCCGCTGACCGGCCGTCGCCCTCCCCGCAGAGCCGCGCCGCGCACGCTCCCGTACCCCCGTGGCACGCCCTCGCGCGGGCCCGTCGCGCCCCGTCGCACCCCTCCGCCGACCCGCCCGCGCTCCTTTCGCGCCCCGCCCCCGGGCGGACAACGGGGAAGATCCAGGACGGCGAATCGGCCATGCCGCGCGGCCTGTTGGGTAGAACTCACCACGGATCCGGCAAGGGGCACACGCGCGATCGCCGGGCACTCGGTTCCGGACGACTCCCGGGAGCCATCGGGGAGTTGGCACGTGACTGGTGCACGTACACGCGTACGGACATAGATCTCGCCATCCGGGATGATGCCTCTTAACGGTCGGGATGCGGCGAACTACGCTGGGTTCCCAGTGCCTTCGCGTCACGGCGGCGTGAAGGGGCCTCTCGCCAACCGCGAGGGGGGAAGGTGCCCCGAGCCGAACGGCGAGGGGCTGCCGTCGGTGTGTGTCAGGGGTGCGCATGTCCAGGGAGTCACGCGGGCCGAATGAGAAGCTCGGCACTGTTCTCGCGCTCGCAGGAATCAGCAACGCCGGACTCGCCCGCAGGGTCAATGACCTGGGGGCCCAACGCGGCCTGACCCTCCGCTACGACAAGACGTCGGTCGCCCGCTGGGTCTCCAAGGGCATGGTGCCCCAGGGCGCCGCGCCCCATCTGATCGCGGCGGCCATCGCCAGCAAGCTGGGCCGCCCCGTCCCGCTGCACGAGATCGGTCTGGCGGACGCCGATCCGGCGCCCGAGGTCGGCCTGGCCTTCCCCAGGGACGTCGGCGCGGCCGTCAAGTCGGCCACGGATCTGTACCGTCTCGATCTGCACGCGGGGCGGCGCGGGGGCGGTGGCATATGGCAGTCGCTGGCCGGCTCCTTCGCCGTCAGCGCGTACGCGACGCCCGCCTCGCGCTGGCTCATAACCCCGGCCGACAGCTCCGTAGCGCGCGATCCGGAGACAGCGGCGGCGCTCGCCGCCGGGATGGGGATGACGGGCGGCTCCGGAGCGGACGGCGGCAAGGACGGCGACGGCGGCGCGGCCCTGCGCGTGGGACACAGCGATGTGGCGAAGCTGCGCGAGGCGGCGGACGAGGCGCGCCGCTGGGACTCCAAGTACGGCGGCGGGGACTGGCGTTCGTCGATGGTGCCCGAGTGCCTGCGCGTGGACGCGGCGCCGCTGCTGCTCGGCTCCTACACGGACGACGTGGGCCGCTCCCTCTTCGGCGCCACCTCCGAACTCACCCGGCTCGCGGGCTGGATGGCCTTCGACACCGGCCAGCAGGAGGCGGCCCAGCGGTACTACATCCAGGCCCTGCGGCTGGCGCGCGCCGCCGCCGACGTCCCCCTGGGCGGGTACGTACTGGCCTCGATGTCCCTCCAGGCCACCTACCGTGGCTTTGCCGACGAGGGCGTCGATCTCGCCCAGGCGGCCCTGGAGCGCAACCGAGGGCTGGCCACGGCCCGCACCATGAGCTTCTTCCGCCTGGTGGAGGCCCGCGCGCACGCCAAGGCCAACGACTCGCACGCGTGCGGCGCCTCCCTCTCCTCGGCCGAGAGCTGGCTCGAGCGGGCGCGCGCGGGCGACGGCGATCCGTCGTGGCTCGACTTCTACTCCTACGACCGGCTCGCCGCCGACGCGGCCGAGTGCTACCGCGATCTCAAGGCACCGCGCCAGGTGCGCCGTTTCACGGAGAAGGCGCTGTCGAAGCCGACGGAGGAGTTCGTGCGCTCGCACGGGCTGCGGCTCGTCGTCTCGGCGGTCGCGGAACTGGAGTCGGGCAACCTCGACGCGGCCTGCGCCGCCGGGACCCGTGCCGTAGAGGTCGCGGGGCGCATCAGCTCCGCGCGTACGACAGAGTACGTACGGGATCTGCTGCACCGGCTGGAGCCGTACGGGGACGAGCCCCGCGTCGCCGAACTGCGCGAGCGAGCCCGGCCGCTCCTGGTGGCGCCCGCGTGACCCGGTCCCGCTCCTGGTGGCGCCCGCGTGAGGGGTGACCCCGTGGTGGGCGGCCGGAGTGGGCCGTGAGACAACGGGGGAGAACATGATCTTGAGAGAGGCGGAGGGAACGGGAGTGGCGGGAGCGGTGGCCGAGACGGAAGCGCAGGCCGGGGTGCGTGTCTGACGTGACCGGGTCCTACGTGATCAAGACCGCAGCCGATTGTCAGTGCCCGGGTTCATGATGGAGCACGTGTCCATGAAGTCCTCGGCGAAGTCCACGGCGCCCGCACCCTACGACTGCGACGTGCTGGTGATCGGCGGCGGCATCGTCGGCCTCTCCACAGCCCACGCGCTCACCCGTGCCGCGCCCGGCACGCGCGTGACGGTCCTGGAGAAGGAGCCCGGTCCTGCACGCCACCAGACCGGGCGGAACAGCGGAGTGATCCACAGCGGGATCTATTACCGCCCGGGTTCCCTCAAGGCGCGCTTCGCCGTGCGCGGCGCTGCCGAGATGGTCAAGTTCTGCGCCGAGCACGGCATCCCGCACGAGGTCACCGGCAAGCTGATCGTCGCGACGGAGCGCGCGGAGCTGCCCCGGCTGCACTCCCTGATCCAGCGCGGCAGACAGAACGGCATCCCGGTCCGCGAGCTGGGCCCCGCGCAGATCGCGGAGCGCGAGCCCCATGTGCGTGGCCTCGCCGCCATCCACGTCGGCACGACGGGCATCTGCGATTTCGGCGCCGTGGCCGCCCAGCTCGCGCGGCTCGCCGAGGACGCGGGCGCCGAGGTGCGGTACGGCGCGGAGCTGGCCGCCGTGGACCGCCGTCCGGGGCGGGGTGTCGCCGTCCGGACGTCGGACGGCTCCGTGCTGCGGGCCCGCGCCATGGTCAACTGCGCGGGGCTGCACTGCGACGCGGTCGCGCGGCTCGCGGGGGACGATCCGCCCGCGCGCGTCGTGCCCTTCCGCGGCGAGTATTTCGAGCTGGACCCGGCCCGCGAGCACCTCGTCCGCGGGCTCGTCTATCCCGTGCCCGATCCCGCGTTCCCCTTCCTCGGCGTCCACCTCACGCGCGGGGTCGGCGGCGGCGTCCACATCGGCCCGAACGCGGTCCCGGCGCTGGCCCGTGAGGGGTACGACTGGCGCACGCTGCGCCCCGCCGAGCTGGGCACGGTGCTGGCGTATCCGGGCGCCTGGCGGATAGCCCGCCGCCACTGGCGCTATGGCGCTGGCGAGCTGCGCCGCTCCCTCTCGAAGCGTGCCTTCACGACGGCGGTGCGCAGGCTGCTGCCCGAGGTGACCGGCGCCGATCTCATACGGTCGCCCGCCGGGGTCCGTGCCCAGGCGGTGCTGCGCGACGGCACGCTCGTCGACGACTTCCTGATCACCGAGGCCCCGCACACGGTCCACGTCCTGAACGCGCCCTCTCCGGCCGCGACGGCCTCGCTTCCCATCGGCCGCGAGGTCGCTGAGCGCGCGCTGGGGGCGCTGGCGAGGTGACGGGGCGCTGCGCGGCGCGGTGACGTGCCGGGGTGCTGCGCGGCGCGGCGCGGTGGCGGTCGGCGGCCGGGGCGCGGACGTCCGTAAAATCGACGGCACTGTGTCCGAGAACTTCCCGCATCCAGCCGCCGAGGCGGGGGCCGCCGAGCCCGACGCCTCCGCCCACCAGCCTGACCAGCACGTTTCCGGCTCCGGCTCCGACCCCGCACCGGACGAGGACGACACCCCGACCGCACCGTCCGGCGAGGGCACCGCACCACCCCAGGGCGCCACGCGGGTGGACCGGGAGGAGCGGGAGGAGCGGGTGGAGCGGGTGACCGTGGGGATGTTCCCGCCGGGGCAGGGCCCCGCCGCCGATCCGGCCGGTTCGCACCACGAGCGCCGCATCCGCAGCTTCCAGCCCCGGCGCAGCCGTGTCACGGCGGGCCAGCGTGACGCGCTGCTGCGCCTGTGGCCGGAGTGGGGCTTCGACATCGACGGGCTCGGCCACGTCGACCTCGGCGCGCTCTTCTCCGACCCCGAGCTGCCCGTCGTGCTGGAGATCGGCTTCGGCATGGGCGAGGCGACGGCCCGGATGGCCGCCGAGGACCCGGACACGGGCATCCTCGCCGTCGACGTCCACACCCCGGGGCAGGGCAATCTGCTGCGTCTCGCCGAGCGGAACGGCCTGCGCAACGTGCGGGTCGGCAACGGCGACGCCATCATCCTGCTGCGCGAGATGCTGGCGCCCGGCTCCCTCTCCGGGCTCCGTGTCTACTTCCCCGACCCCTGGCCCAAGAAGCGGCACCACAAGCGCCGGCTCGTCCAGCCCGAGTTCCTGGACCTGGCAGCGGGGCCGCTGGCGCCGGGCGCCCTCGTCCACTGCGCGACCGACTGGGAGCCGTACGCGGAACAGATGCTGGAGGTTCTCACCGCGCACCCCGGCTACGAGAACACCCGGCCCGACGGCGGCTTCGCGCCGCGCCCGCCGTCGCGCCCGCTGACCCGGTTCGAGGGGCAGGGCCTGGACAAGGGCCACCGGGTGTACGACCTGCTGTTCCGCCGACGCTGACCCCACGGAGCGCCCGCTCTCGTTAGTGTCGTCGGGTGCACGACGAGGCAAGAGACGCGCGGGAGACGCCCACCGGGCCGGTGACGGGTGCGGGGTACACGGCCGTGAACGGGCGGGGCGCGCCCCCGTACGCCGCGTGGTCGTGGCCACAAGCGGAACCGCAAACGGAACCCGTACCCAGGCACATATCCGCGCCCCCGCCGTACGCACCCGGGCCGCCCGCCACGTCCCCGTACGGAGCCGCGTCGCCGCCCCACGCGTCGCCGCCCCACGCGTCGCAGCCCCACCACGCGGCACCGCCCCACACCGCGCCCGCGGACGGCGGGCAGCCGCACTTCCCCGCGATGCCCGCCTCGCCAGCGGACTGGCGCTACCCCGCGCCCGCCGCACCGCCCTCCTGGTGGCACCGGCACAGCCGGACCCTGTACGCGCTCGCGCTCGTCGCGCTGCTCGTCCTCAGCGGGCTGACGATCTTCGGCCTCGTGCGCGAGCAGACGGGCACCCTCGGACTGCTCGTCGGTCTCGGCCTGGCCGTACTGCCCGTGCCGCTGCTCATCGCCGCGTTCCGCTGGATGGACGGGGTCGAGCCGACGCCGTGGCGCGACCACGCCTTCGCCTTCGCGTGGGGGGCCTGCGCCGCGACCCTCGTCGCGCTGCTGGCCAACAGCGTGGCGACGGACTGGCTCGCCGCCTCCGTCGCCGCGGACTCCGCGCGTCAGGCCGACACTCTCGGCTCGACGGTCGTCGCGCCCGTCATCGAGGAGTGCGCCAAGGGCGCGGCGCTGTTCCTGCTCTTCGTCTTCCGCCGCCGCCACTTCTCCGGTGTCGTGTCCGGCCTCGCCGTCGCGGGGATCACGGCCACGGGCTTCGCCTTCACCGAGAACGTCCTCTACCTCGGTACCGCCTTCGGCGAGGACCGGCTGCTGGCGCCGAGCGCGCTGCACGAGTCGGCGACGGCGACGACCTTCTTCGTACGGATCATCCTCGCGCCCTTCGCGCACCCGCTGTTCACGGCGCTGACGGGCATCGGCTTCGGCATACTCGCCTCGCTCCCCCCGAACCAGGGCGGGAGTGGAGGCGGCCGTCGCGTGCTGCGCGCCGGGATACCCCTCCTCGGCCTGCTGACCGCCGCGCTCCTGCACTCGATCTGGAACGGTTCGGCGACGCTGACCGACGTCACCTTCATCGGCGTCTACGCGCTCTTCATGATCCCGGTGTTCGCCGCGCTGACCTGGCTGGCGGTCTGGTCGCGGCAGAGCACGCTCCGTACGGTGCGCGAGACGCTGCCCGCCTACGCGGCGGCCGGGTGGTTCGCGCCGCCCGAGCCGTGGTCGCTCTCCTCGATGCGGGCCCGCTCCATGGCGCGTGCGCACGCGCGCCGTACGCACGGGGCCGCGGCGGCCCGCACCGTCGCGGAGTACCAGCACTACGCGACCTCGCTCGCGCTCCTGCGCGCCCGCGCCAACCAGGGCACCCCGGCCCCCGACTTCCCCGCCCGCGAACAGGAACTCCTCCACCACTTGTGGCACCGCCGCGCCCTGTCGGCCCCCGCGACGACGAACGCGGCCCTGGCCATGACCAGGCCGCACATTCCGCCGCAGTGGGGCGGGTACTGACGCTCACGGCTTGGGCCCGTCCCTCCGCCACACCCTTTTCACCACCCCTCAGCAGCCTCTTCACCAGCACGTTCGCAGGCTTGCGTCCGGGAATCCGGGGTGCCAGCATTCCGCCTACGCTCACGGGAACCGCCCCCCTTCTGGAACCCGACTCCCCCCTGGAATCCGATGCTTTCTCACGAAGACGCCCTCGCGGAGGCCCGCGCTTTCCTGGACCGGACGTTGACCGACGGCCAGTACACGATCGTCCTCCAGCCCGAGCTGACCAAGGAGCACGCGGTGGCCTGGGCGGTCAGGTTCGATTCGCAGGAGCATCTGGACACGGGCGACATGACGCGGGCGCCGTTCACGCGGGTCGTCATCGTGCCCAAGGACGGGGCCGAGCCGCCGTACTTCCCGCCGTCGCATCTGTCGGTGGCGGAGCTGAACGCGCGGCTGGCCGGACCGGCTGGTTCCGCGGGTCCGGCACCCGTGGCGTCCGGCACCTGACGAACGGCACGCGATGATCCAGCGCCTCGACCCCCATGGCCCCCACGCCCCGGGTACGGCAGCCAGCGGCGGCAGCTCCATATCCAGTCCGGGCCCGGGTCCCGACCCCGACGCCCCCGCCTCGCGCGCGGCCCGCGACTGGCTCCGTACGACCTACAGCGGTCTCGTCGAACTCGCCGTACCGCACTCCGTCGCCGAGGACACCCACACCTGGCTGTTCGCGTGCCGGGCCACCCCGCAGCCCGGCTATCCGGCGACCCCGATGCTGGCGGCCTCCGTGGTCGTGCCGAAGGACGGCAGCACGCCCTTCCACCCGGCCTCGCACGACCCGCTGGGCGACATCGCGCGCTTCCCCGAGGCGCCCTCGCCGCGCACGGCCGAGGCCCAGTCGCGGCTGCTGAACGCGCGCGGCTGCGCGGTCGCCGTCGACTCGGCGATCAACGGCGCGCCCTCCACGCCCCTGCCCTGGTCGCCCGCGCACGAGGCACCCGGCTGGTGGCGACTGCTGCTGCGCCGCTACTTCCCCGGCGCCGAGCAACTGCGCTGCGCGAGCTGGGACGAGATCGTCGCGGCGACGCGCGAGCCGGGCCCGGGCACGCGGGGCGTGGTGTGGATACGCCGCGAGATCGGCGGCACCGAGGCGAGCGGCCACCTGGTCTACGCGCACAACAACGGCGGCCAGGTCGTCCTCCTCGACGGCATGACCGGCGGACTGGCGCGGCCGGAAACCGGGAGCGTGCGGGGCCTGACGTTCGCGCGCGTACGCCCCGCGACCTGACGTCGTCCCACTCCGACCCCGCCCCACCTGGCCGGATACGGTCGAGCAGTGCCGCTGGATCATCGACGGTTACGGCCAGGGCTTCCGCTGGGGGTTCACGGCGCTGGGCGGGACCTTCGTGGTGGCGACGGTCGTGATCGTGACGCTGCTGCTCTTCTCCGGGAACGGGTGACGGCTGTCCGGCAGTCGGCAGTCTCGTTGCCCGTCGGGCAGGGAGCACGGTGGCCATGTTCAGGCCAGCTCCCGCCTCAGTGCCCCTTGCGGCGACTATGCTGCACCGCCCCAAGCCTCAGCAGTACGAGGAACGACATGCCAACGGAACAGAGCGGGCAGAACGAGACTCCTTGGAACCCCCCAGAGGGCTCCTGGGCTTCATCTCCCTCCAGACGGCGCAACATGCAGGCGATCCGGAGCAGAGACACAAAACCTGAACGGCTCCTCCGGAGCCTGCTGCACGCCCAGGGTCTGCGATACCGAGTCAGCGCCCGTCCGCTGCCAGATCTCCGAAGGACGGCAGACCTTGTCTTCCGCCCCGCGAAAGTCGCTGTCTTTATTGACGGCTGTTATTGGCACGGTTGCCCGACCCACTACGTAGCCCCAAAGACGAATTCTGGCTACTGGTCAGACAAAGTCACGCGCAATGTAGCCCGGGACCGCGACACCGATCAGCAGCTCAAAGAAGCGGGTTGGCTGGTACTCCGCTTCTGGGAACACGAACCCTCAGACGTCTGCGCTGACAAGGTCGCGGCTGAGGTCCGGCGGCGCCGGGGTGACTGACGCTTCGGTACGGGCTGGTACCACGGAGAATTCACCAAGCTCAGGCTGAAGATACTCGCGCTTACCACGACGAGCCCCGAGATGCCGGATCGTCAGCCCCTTCAGCAACTCTCCCCTCTTCTCCGGCTGAAGCACAGACGCGATAGCCCTTCCCACAGCGTTGGCCACGGGGGGCGGGAAGGCATTGCCAACCTGACGGTAGCGAGCAGTCTTCCCACCGGCGAACTTCCAGCCTTCCGGAAAGCTCTGGATAGCCGCCGCCTGCTGAACCGTGAGCATCGGACCCTCAGGCCGGAGAAAGTCCCTGACCGGGTCCTTACTGTCGGCGGTCTCGTCCGCGACGCCCATGGCATTCACTCCGAGTGCGGCCCACGCCGCTTTCGCTCTCGAAGGGCCGAGGTCAGCGCCCCCATGCTTCCTGGAACCGCCTACGAGTGTAGGAGCGACGTCGAGCCGGTCCTTGGCCTTTTCGCGCCACTTCTTATAAGCGGCTCGGAACTCACCCTTGCGCTCGGGGAACCTCCTGGAAAGAGCGTCACGCCGCTGCCTCATCGACTTCTCAAGGATTTGGAACACCGTCACCCGGGGATCCACCACACCTACCGGCCAAGGGAATTCATCCATCCCTAGACCGGCTTTCTTGCGCCGCTCATCCTTAATCGCCACAAGAACAGACCGCGGCCGCAACTGAGGGACTCCGAAGTCGTGCGCCTCCAAGAGGTGCCAGCCGCAGAACCAGTAGCCCGCATCCCTCAGGTCATCGATGATCGATTCACAGTATTCATCGAACTTAGAATCCATGATGCCCCGGACGTTCTCAATCATGATCGCCTGAGGGTCTAGAATCTCGACAAGCTGCAGCATGCGAGGGAAGAGGTCACGTTCATCGTCCCCGCCAAGCTGCTTTCCCGCCACAGAGAATGGGGGGCACGGAACACCGCCCGACAAGAGGCTCAGCTCACCCGGCTGGAGTTCACTGCCGCCTAGCATTTTCATTGGCCGACGAGGATCGAATTCATCAATGAGATCCTCCCGGAGAACCTCGCATTCCCCCCACTCACCGGCAGAAGAAAAATTCGCCTCAAGAGTCGCATGCGCGTACTTGTCGTACTCGACTAGGGCCAAGTGCCGGAAGCCCGCACCGTGCAGCCCGATTGCCTGACCGCCTGCCCCCGCACAGATCTCGATGGAGGTCAGTGTCTGGCCCTCGTCATGGCTGCTTGCTCCCATCGGCGCGGCTCCTTCAGGTGTGACTCAAAGCAGATGCTCAAGTTTCGCAGAGATGCAACCGTCACGCCGACATCTCAGCGCTCTGACGCAACTCCACACAGCCACACAAGTCTTCCAGTACGCCGGCGCCCCACCTCAGGCAGGGTCCCCAAGCGGTCCGCGCTACCCCTCCCCCTCCTGCCGTCCAATGTGCTTGAGCACTGCACGGATGTCTGCGGTGTCGAGACCGCCGACGATCGACGGAGCCTCCTGGAGATCAGCCAGCTGCTGCACGGAGGGGTCGTCCAGGACTCGCGACATGAAGTCCAGCTTGTCCTGAAGCCGTACCTCGACGACCTCATCGATGGTCTGTTCGGCGGCGAGAACCGTCACGCGCGTCTCCACATCGGCCGCCAGGCCAAGCCGGTGGATCCGGTCCAGACTCTGAAGGTACCGGCCGGCCAAGAAATCACGATCTACGTACACCGCGTCGTGGCATACCTGGTGGAGACTGATCCCCTCTCCGAGGGTGGCGGGATTGGAGATGAGGACCATGCAGTCCGGATCCTTGCGGAAGCGGCGCAGTTCCTCTTCTCGGTCCGGCGTACCGCCGTGCACGACCGCGGGGCCGAAGCCTTCCAGCAGCTTCGCCAGTGACGTCAGGCTCCGTACGAACGTCGTCCACACGAGGGTCTTGCGGCCTCGCTCGGCATTGGCTGCGACGATCGAGGCCGCTTCCGCGTATTTGGGCGACAGCTCGTAGTCGGACAGGTTCTTCAGCAACTCGTACAGAGAGCCTCCGGGGGGAGCGTCCAGAGGCGGAAGCCGGTACTCGACCGGCTCGTACTTGCTGCTGCCTTCCAGCAGCAGCGAGGGGTTCGTCGCTGCCATCAGCAGACGCAGCGCCGACTTGCCCAGTGCGGCGAAGTCGCCCGCCGATACCTCAGCCCGCGCCGACATGTCCCCCGCGAGCGCCTGGTAGATCTCGTCGTGGAGAGGAGTAAGCGGAACACGTGTCACGCGGGCGGTTACCGGAGGCAGGCCGAGTTCCTGCTTGGTCGTACGGGTGAACAGCGGACGCAGGACAGCACTGGCGTGGGCGAGGTCACCGCCGGCGACTGCTTGAGTCACCGTCCGCTGACCGTAACCAGGCCAGACGAATCCGAGCAGGTTCTCCAGGTCCTTCGCGCCGTTAGGCGCGGGGGTGCCGGTAAGGATCAGCCGCCTGCGGGCAAGAGGCCCGAGAGCCATACAGGCGGCCCCGTATTTCCCCCTCGCCCCGAGCTTCATCCGGTGCGCCTCGTCCAGGATGATCATTGACGGAGCTTCTCGCAGCCATGCGGCCAGGAAGGCAAGCGACTTGTCGAGCCGCTCGTAGTTGACGATCAGGACTTCCGCCCACTGGTCACGCCCCGCCTCCACGAGCGTGGTCCTCATTGGAGAGGCGAAGCACGCGCCCGTTTCGTAGTTCCAGGACTCATAGGCCGACTTGGGACTCACGACCATCAGCCGCCGAACACTGCCAGCCGTCTTCATCGCCGAGTACACACCGAGCGCCACGCGGGTCTTGCCGGCACCCGGGACACTGAAGCTCGCCCCGTGCTGCAACGTCAGCAACTTGGCGATGTCCCGCTTCTGGAAGCTCGTAAGCGGAGCGATCCAGTCTGGCCCCAGCCGGGAGATAACGTCCTCAGATTCCAGATCCGCTGTGAGGGCATCGGGAGCATCCAGTTGCTTCTTGACCGTCTCCGCGTCACGCATGCTGGACAGAACCAGCTCACGCAGTTCCGGCGCCCACTCCACGCCCTGGTGATCAGGCCAGGTGCTGATCGCATGGAGATTGGTCAGCAGATCCTCTATGTCGACGTGCAGCGTGGTGGGGCCAAGCTGGCCGCCCGTACGGAAACGGGCGGCCAGCCCCACGAGGTCGGCACGGCGCTCCTCACTCGCTCTCAACTCGGCCCTGGTACGGCTCACGTCGAAAGCGAGACGGAGAGTGATGGACCCGTGCTCCGCCATCAGGAACCTTCCGCCGCCGCGGCTTCAAGGAGCCAGGACACACCCTCGCCCGGATACTGCTTGCCCCGTCCCGCCTGCCGTGCCAGTTGCTGCATGCTCTCGCGCAGCTTCACGACGGCTTCGTCGAAGGCCGCTTCGTCCAGACTCCGCGAACCACGCGCCTTGACCAGTTCGTCCACACACAGGTCGATCGCGGCACACGCGTCCATAAGCCGTGCTGGTGCCATCTGCTTGCGCTGGCGCAGGCGGAAGTCACGGCCGGCGCGGTCGATCGCCTTGTCGAACGCGTCCCTGACTTCAACCCGAACCGCTTCAGCTTTCTCCTTCTCCTCCTCGTTCACACCTGAGGACGAGATACATGCCATCACACGCGAGACATTCCGGCTGATTTCCTGAGCTACGGTGACCCCCGGGGAAGCGCTGGGGGCAGCGGCTCCCAGACCTGGAATCACTACCTCACTCTCATGATTTTCTGTAATCTCTGGAGCGATCCCGTCGGGCAGGACGTCCGAGAGGTAGCTATCAAGGAACCCTTCCTTGATGTTACGCACATCCGTCTTGGAAAACTTCAGCATAATCGCCGCGATTCTATTCTCCTTAAGGATCTCCGCCTGGTCAGGGTCGACCGCCGCGAGATTCATGAAGTCGCGTCCAAGCTCCTTCAGCTTTTCCTGCGCGTCCTCGAAGTCGACCAGGCGCAGCGAGGCATCAGCGGACGCGCTCCGCGCGATCTGGTCGCGGATCACCTGAAGAATCCAGCGTTCCATCTCGTACGTCTTGACTTGGATTCGGAAATCCTTGGCAATCGCGTCGGGAACCCGCCCCAGGCCGGCCTGTTCCTCCATGGCCAGCAAACGGTTGATATACGAGTAGTCGCGACGGTGGTCCTTGCGCAACTGAAGCGCCAGCTCCACAGCGCTTACATCAGCCCAGGTGAAGGAAGACGGCAGGACTCCCACCCTCATCGACTGGATGCCCAGTTCCCGGAGGGCAGCAGCTCGGGTGTTGCCGTTCACCAGGATTCCCTGATGCGTGATCAGTCCCGGATCGTTCTGCCCGTGCTTCCGAAGGTCGTCCTTCAGCACATCAAAGTCAGGATCTCGCTTAGTCGGGTTTGCCGGGTCCGCCTGGAGAAGGTGAAACAGGTAGGATTGCCCATCTTTCCCCCAGGGGAATTGCTTAAGCTCTCTTTCCTGTTCAGGGTCGTGACTGCACTGAGCCCGGATCCTGTGCGTATTGGGGTTGAAGTAGAGATCCACAAGAGGGACTTCAATAACCTCTACGTGCAACGGGGTGCCATTACGGTCAACCGTAACGCTCTCCCGGGGACCGCTGGACTTGCTCACCTCTTCGAGCCGCAACTTGACCAGTTCACTGAACTGCTCTGCATTCGGCGGTGCGGGAATACCTTCAAGCATGCTCACTCAGCGTCCTCCGCCTTCTGCTCCCTCGCCACTTCCTCGGCGAACGCCGTACGGGACTCCTCAGGAAGCGAACGATAGGTCCCCCACAGCTTCTCCAGCGGGCTCTGGGTCCGCCTCCCCGACTTGATCCAGCCTCCAAGGACCTTCCGCTCAAGAGAAGTGAGCGCCCGCACCGCCTCCAGCAGTTCCCCGAGGTCCTCAACGTCCCCGCGGCGGCCAACACGGCACCTATTGCACTCCGTTACCAACTGGATCTCTACAGTGCCGTCGGCCATCTTGACCGGACGCCGGGCGATGTCGAGCTGCGCGTCCGAACCACCGTCACCGTACGGCTCACCGGCGCTGACACCGCAGGACCGGCAGAGGTGACCGTCAGTACGGAACGTCGAACTCCGCTGTGTCGCCGTGAGACTGGCCTTCGGCTTCGGCTTCGCCTGGCCCGGCAGCCATACCTCAAGCCCCTTCTTCACATACCGCTGCTCTTCCTGCTTCAGAGCAGGATCTTCGCGGCTCGTGTGAATCTCCCAGCCATGTGACCTGAGGTCGCGCATCCTCCGGTCGATCTGCGCTACCTCAGGAAACGCCTCGCGGAGCTGGGTCTTCGTGAAGATCTTCCCTTCTCCCACCTCCGTAACCAGCCACAGCGCACATCTGATCATGCTTCCGCGCTTTCCTTTTTCCCGCCATGAAGGGACTGCTGTCATCCGATCCTCCGATCAGCGTCACACAGCGCACTCACCATGTGACTCACCGAATTTTATCGCGCTCGACGACCGGACCAATTCAGCACGAAAACAGCAGCCACGTCTACCCGAATTCAACGTTGCGTGAGAGTCTGCAACGCATTACGTTGCACCAAAAATCGCAACGCGAATCCGTGGTCTTTTACATGTGGCGACTGATAGAGGTGGAAGCTTCCACAGAAACATGGGCCACGAGGGGGGACTAACGTGACCAAAAGATGGGTTATCCGACCCATCCGGGAAGAAGCCGGCCCGGCAGAACGTGAGTTCCTGACCGCGCTGCGCGCGATTGCCCTCTTGGCCGGAGAGTCCCTTACGGCCGTCGCGGCGAAGCTCTACGTGCACCCAAGCACCGTGACCCGGCACCTCCGTGAACGGAGCGGCAACTGGGGCGTCTTCCCTGAGCGGCTCTTCAAGGCAGCGGAGGAAGCGTGCGAGGGCGGGAATGTAGGTATCACCCTGGCCGAGCTGCGGAAACTCTTCGACGCAGCAGTGCTCGCAGAACCCCGCTTCAAGAACGAACTGCGTCAGGCTTACGAAGCCAGCATCGGGGCCGTTGCCGACAAGGATGGTTCACCAGCTCACCTGCCGGTCCCCCGCACAGCGGGGGACCGGCAGGTGAATGCTTCCGGAGTGCCGTCGGCACAGCAGTTCGCCGACAGGGCGGCAGAGCTCCTTGCCCAGGGTTTGCCCGACGCCGCTCTCGCGGCCATGCGCGAGGCAACAGAGGCTCTCACCGCGGCCGAGAGCGCGGCGGCCCTTATCCTCCTTCGTGCGGAAGACCAGACGGAGCTGGCTGAGACGTTCCTCCACATCTTCGGTCGGCAGCAGCCGGACAAGGAGGTGATGCGGATGGCGCTGGGACTGATCGTCGAATACGACTCGCCCCACGATGCCGGCGCGGTACTGAAAGCAGCCCTGGACAGGGCTGTCGAGGTCAACTAGTCGCCCCCACCTCGCACCAGACCGTCTTCCCCTCCGCTCCCTCCACGTTCACCCCCCACCGCAGCGCCAGTGCCTCGATCAGGGCCAGGCCGCGGCCGGACTCGTCGTCGGCGTGGGGGTGGAGGGGGGCCGGGAGGGCGTGGGGAGCGGGGTCGGTGAGGGCGATGCGGGTGCGCTCGGCGTCCCACGTCACGTGCAGTGTCACGGGCGTGCCCTCTCCGACATGGCGGATCGCGTTCGTGACCAGTTCGCTCACACACAGCTCCGCCGTGTCGGCGAGCCCCGGGAGGCCCCAGAGCCGCACATGCTCCCGCACCCGTCGACGCACCGTCCGCACCGCGCACGGTTCCGCCAGCAACGGAACCGTCAGGGCCGCCCGCACGGTGTGGGAGTCGCAGCCGTTCACCGGGCCCCGCCTTCGGACCAGGCGGTACGCAGCACAGCGGCCAGCTTCCGCGCCGTCTCGACGTTGCAGCGCCCGAGGGAGACGAGCGGGTGCCGGTGATCGCCCGCGTACGTCACGGGGTCCGTTTGCAGCGACGGCAGCGTGATCGCGTGACCCGCCAGCGCCTCGCGGAGTTCTTCCGTCGCCGAATCCGCCTCGTCCCTGGCCGACGCCAGGTCCCGCTTCTCCCGTGTCCCCATGCGCCTCGTCCTCTCCGCCGTGCCGACTGTTGCTCTGTGTGATGAAGCACTCACAGCGTCGACGTTTGAGGCGTAGCGTCATAGGGGTTCTGGTTCAGCGGCCGAGGCCGCTGAAGAGGAAGGGGACAACCATGCCACCACGTAAAGATCCCGACGCCGCGGCGAGCGTGCCCGCGTTCTACGGTGCGGAGTTGCGCTGGAAGCGGGAGGCCGCGGGGCTCACCCTCGCGCAGTTCGCCGAGGGCTGCTTCTACAGCGTCGCCTACCTCAGCCAGATCGAGATGGGCGAACGGCGCATGCCCCTGGACTTCGCCCAGTACGCCGATCGACGTCTCGGTACGGACGGGTTCTTCGAGCGACGGTGCGAGGACGTGAAGAAGGCTCGCAAGGGTGGCCACGCGGACTACTTCGCCGACGTGGTGGAGATGGAGACGCGCGCCGCGACCATTGAGGAGTGGGCGCCCGTGCTTGTCCCCGGTCTGCTCCAGACCGGCGCGTATGCGGGAGCCGTCGTGCGTAAAACGCACCCCCTCTCGCTGCCGGAAGAGGTCGACGCGAAGGTACAGGCCCGGCTGGAACGCTCACGCATCTTCGAGGACCCCAAGACCCCGAAGTTCTGGGTCATTCTGCATGAGCTGGTGCTGAAGAGCCCGCTCGCCGAGCCCATGACCATGGCCGAGCAGCTTCAGCACATCGCGCACATGGCACGGAGCTACCGCGTCGTCTTGCAGGTCTTTCCGCTGAACGCGGGGGCGCACCCCTTCATGACGAGCCCGGCCAAGCTCATGACCTTTGCAGATGCCCCGCCCATCGCCTACACCGAGTCGATGCACACAGGTCAGCTCATCGATGATCCGATGCTCGTGAGGGAGTACAAAGACTCCTACGATCTGCTCAGGGCCGCCGCACTGTCGCCAGAGGCGTCTCTGACCCTGATCGAGGCCGCAGCAGAGGACTACCGAGATGACGAGCAGCAGCATTGACCTGAGCGCTGCAACATGGTTCAAGAGCAGCTACAGCAACGGCAGCGGCGGAGACTGTCTGGAGATCGGCCGCGATTTCCCCGGCGCTGCCTCTTGGCGCAAGAGCACCCACAGCAACGGAAGCGGCGGCAACTGCCTGGAGGTAGCCGTGGACCTGCCCGGAAACGCGCAGTGGCGTAAGAGCACCCACAGCAACGGCGACGGCGGTCACTGCGTCGAGGTCTCGGACGCACAGCACGCCCACCCCGGTGTCGTCCCCGTACGGGACAGCAAAGCCGCCCCCCAAGGCCCCGTACTCACCTTCCCCGCACCGAGCTGGAACCGGTTCATAGCGGGGGTCAAGGGCGGGGCGTTCGTTCTCTGAGGGCCCTGTCCGGCGCATACTCGCGTGCATGAGTGACCGTTCCCTCGAAGCCCTCGGGCTTCATGACGTGCCCGCGTTGCAGCCCCTCACGTATCCGGGACGCCCTGTCAGGGAGCCGGTGTTGCTCAGTGGGCGGGACGTGTTGCCGCTGCGGGTGACCGGTGAGCGGGTGGGGGCCTGGCCCGTCGCGTCCGGCGGGTCCCTACAGGAGAGGGCACTCGACCAGGTGCTGGAGGATCTGGGGGACGCGCCCACACGCGAGCGTTACCCCGTCATCGCCGTCGGGTCCAACGCGAGCCCCGCGCAGGTCAGTTACAAGCTCCAGCGCGCGGGCGGGCTCTCGCGGGCCGTGCCCATGGTGCCCGTGAAGATCAGCGGCATCGGTGTCGGGCTGTCGGCGCACATCAGCCGCGCCGGTTACGTCTCCGCTTCGCCCTACGCGTCGGACGCACGAGACACCACCCTCGTCGTGAGCTGGCTGGACGAGGCACAGCTCGCGGCCGTCGACGCGACGGAGTTCCCCAACTACGGCCGCGCTCTCCTGCCAGGGGACGGATTCCCCATGGTGCTGCCGAACGGCTGGCGGCTGGAGGGCGCGTACCTCTACTTCAACACGCGCGGCCTCCTCGCCCACCCCGACGGCACGCTCCGCGCCCCGGCCCCGCAGCCGGACGTGCTGCGCGCGCTGCTGCGTGAGTCCGCACCCCTGCGTGACCTGCTGGGACCCGACCCCGAGAGCTGGGTCGCGCGGGCCGCCGCCGACCCGCGACGGTGCGCCGCGGGCACCGCCGTCTTCGAAGAAGAGGGCTGGCTGCTTCGGGAAACCCGGTTCAGCGGGTACGCGGTGGCAGGGTAGGCACATCCCCAGGTCCCCCAGCGAAAGGAAGCCCACCATGGCCGACGAGGCCCTGCTCGCCCTCCTCAAGGAGCGCAAGCTCGGCGTGCTGGTCACGCTGAAGCGCGACGGACGGCCGCAGTTGTCGAACGTGCTCTACGCCTACGACCCCGACGACCGCGTCATCCGCGTCTCCGTCACGTCCACCCGCGCCAAGTCCCGCAACCTCGTCCGCGACCCACGCGCGAGCTTCCACGTCACCAGCGACGACGGGTGGGCCTGGACGGTGGCCGAGGGCACGGCGGAGGTCACACCCGTCGTCGCCGACCCGTACGACCCCGTCGCAGAGGAACTGGTGCGCCTCTACAAGGACGTCCAGGGCGAGCACCCGGACTGGGAGGAGTTCCGCGCCGCGCAGCTCGCCGAGGGGCGGCAGGTCGTCCGCATCCCCGTCGAGCACGCGTACGGGCAGCCGCTCCGCTGACCGCGAACCGTCACACCGATTACGCCGACGCCTCCGTCAGCCGCGCCACCTCGTCCTCCGTCAACGTCACCTCGGCCACCGCCATCAGCGCCGGAAGCTGCTCGGGCGTGCGCGCGCTGGCGACGGGCGCCGTGACCGTCGGGCGGGCCAGCAGCCAGGCCAGCGCTACGGTCGCCGGTGAGACGTGACGGGCCTGGGCGACCTCGTCCAGGGCCCGCAGCACCCGCTGGCCGCGCTCCGTCGCCAGGTGCTGGGAAGCGGATGCGGCGCGGGCGCTCTCGGGCGCGGCGCCGGGCCGGTACTTGCCGGTGAGGAAACCGGAGGCGAGGGAGTAGTAGGGCATGACGCCGAGGCCGTAGCGGGCGGCGACGTCCTGGAGTTCGCCCTCGTACGTCTCCCGCGAGACGAGGTTGTAGTGCGGCTGGAGTCCCACGTAACGGGCGAGGCCGAACTCCTCGCTGAAGGCGAGCGACGCGTCCAGCCTGGCCGGCGTGATGTTGGACGCGGCGATCTCGCGGACCTTGCCGGAGCGGACGAGGTCGTCCAGCGCCGTGATGATCTCGGAGACCTCGACGCTCTCGTCGTCGTAGTGCGTGTAGAGGAGGTCGATGTGGTCGGTACGGAGACGGCGCAGCGACTCCTCCACCGCGCTCTTGACCGTGCGCGCCGCGAGGCCCGTGTACTCGGGGTGGGCGCCGACCTTCGTGGCGAGGACGATCCCGTCGCGGACGCGGCTGCCGCGCTCGGCCAGCCAGTTGCCGAGTACGGTCTCGGACTCGCCGCCCGAGTTGCCCTCGACCCAGGCCGAGTAGACGTCGGCGGTGTCGATGAAGTTGCCGCCGTGCGCGGTGTAGGCGTCGAGCACGGCGAAGGAGCCGGGTTCGTCGGCCGTCCAGCCGAAGACGTTGCCGCCGAGGCAGAGCGGTGAGACGGAGAGCCCGCCGAGGGGGCGGCGCTCGCGGGTCAGGTCTGCCATGGCCGTCCCGCTCGCTGTCCCGCCCAGGTTCCCGCCCGGGTTCGCGCTGGTCGCCGAGTTGTCCGAGTTGTGTGTGTCAGCCATACGTGGACGGTAACTCTGCCGGGACGGAAGCGCAGGCCGACGGCCCTGGTGTCGGGGGGTGGTCCACCAGAGCCGCCGGGTCCTGGGCTGGGGCCCGGCCGGAGGGACCGGCCGAAGGGCCCCGTTCGCCGCCGCCTCGTCCCCTCCTCGTGCTGTGCCGAGGGCCACGGGGGCCAGGGGCGAGTGGTGCGTGCGCCCGCCTCGGCGGTGCGAGGCGGCGGCGTGGTCGTGAGTGGGCGGGGGCGACCCGAGTGCGCGAGGTGCCGTGTGGTGCGCCACCCGCCCGAGGCGACCGGGTACCACGGGTCCGGGCTCCCAACCCGGACCCGGGCCGACGGAACCGCGTCAGCGAACCCGCGTCAGCAGAGCCGCGTCAGCGGAACCCCGTCAGACGCTGAGGCCCTTGCCCCGCAGCCACGCCAGCGGATCGACCGGGTCACCGCCGCCGGGCCGGACCTCGACGTGCAGGTGCGGTCCCGAGGAGTTGCCTGTGGAGCCGACGCGGCCGATGACGTCGCCGGTGCTGACCTTGTCACCGGCCGACTTCGTCATCGAGGACAGGTGGCAGAACCACAGCTCGGTGCCGTCGTCCAGCTCCAGCACGATGCGGTAGCCGTACGAACCGGCCCAGCCCGCTTCCTTGATGGTGCCCGTGTGGATGGCCTTGACCGGGGTGCCGGTGGGGGACGCGAAGTCCTGGCCCGTGTGGTCGTTCTGCCACATGCCGCCGGAGGAGCCGAAGCCCGCGGAGAGCTGGTACGAGGAGACCGGGAGCGTGTAGCTCTTGTCGAGCTTGGCGAGGCGGGCCGCCTCCGCCTTGCGGCGCTTCTCCTCCTCGGCCTTCTTCTTGGCCTCGGCCTCTTCCTCGCGCTCTTCCTTGGCCTCCTTGGCGGCTGCCGTCGCCGCCTTGGCCGCGGCGGCCTGGGAGGCGGCCTCGCGCGCCGCCGCGTCCGCCTCGGCCTGCTGGGACTCGGCCTGCGCGAGGATGCGGGCGCGCAGTGCCTCGCCCGCGTCCGTACGGCCAGCGGCGGCGTCCTCCTCGGACAGGCCCGCCTGGCTCAGGGGCGCCTGGACGGCGGCGACGGCCTCCGCGTCGTCCGCGCCGCCCGCGAGGAGGCCGCCGACGCCGGGGAGGTCCTGCACGGAGTCAGCAGCGGAGGCGAGGTCCGGCATGGATATCGCGGCCGGGTCCTTGTCCTTGGCGGTGGCCATGCCGCCCGCGCCGACGGCGGCGATCATGCCGACGCCGAGCACCGCGCCGCTGCGGGCCATGCCGCCGCCGCGCTGCTTGCCCACGCGGTGCCGGCCGCGGACGGGACGGACGGAGTCCTCGGTGGGGTTCCACTCGTCGAACGCGTCGTCGCCGTCCTCGTCGCCACCGTCACGCGCGGGACCGTAGACGTCCGGGACGGGCACCGCCTGGGTGTCGAAGGCCGGGGCCTCGAAGGACGGGGCCTCGAACGTCTGCGTAGCGTCGATGGTCTGCGTGTCGAAGTTCCGCGCACCGGCCGGGACATGGGCGGCACCCGCCGGGGCGAGCGCGTCGGGACGGCCCAGCGCGTCGTAGTTGCCGTACGCGTCGAATGTGCCGTGGCCGTAGCCGGGTGTGCCGTGGCCCTGGCCGAAGCCGTGGCCGTGGCCGAAGTGGTCGCCGCCGTGGGGCGGCCGGCTGTCGTAGGACGCGCCGTACGACGGTGAACCGCCGAAGGACGGCTCGTACGAGGCCTCGGGGGCATGCCTCTTGGACGCCACGGGGGGCGCACTCCTTTCCTTCCTTCTCGCCTACCGGGTTAGCTGACGGGTTCGGAGCAGGAAGGTCTCCTACGGAAGCGCCCGCACATGGGACATGGGCGGGAGAGTCCGATTCACCCCATCCCTCGGAGGGCGGCCCCGGTGTGGGCCGACCGGTGAGAGACCCCCCTCGCCGCCGGCTGACGACGGCCGAGAAGTGGTGGTTCCCCGGTTCCCTCGGTGCGCTTCGCGTCGAGTGGTGACTCGCGTTGACGCACGTACAGGATTCGGCGACGGCGCACGGTGCCGACTCTCGTGACGGCTGTGACGACCGCGCTGCGTTATCGAACGTTAATAGAGTCGCGGGCCGAATTCCAAGCTGTTCCGGCGAATTCGTAGTCGCCGTTGCCCTGCACTTTTCCGGGCAGACGGGGGCAATCAGGGGCAGGAATTACCCGAATTGGGGCGCCGGATCGCGGAGAGTGACGAAACATCAGGCCGGAAAGCTGTCTTGAACCGCTCCACAGCTCCCCCTCCCCGTCTTCACAACCTCCCCCTGCGCCGCGCCACCAGCAGCGCCATGTCGTCCGTGATCCGTCCGCCCGTGTACGCCTCCACGTCCGCGACCAGCGCGTCCAGCAGCCCGTCAGGACCGTCGAAGGCGCACCCGGCCAGGCGGCGCGAGGGCTCGTAGAAGACGCCGCTCCCCTCGCCCCGCGCCTCGGACAGGCCGTCCGTGTAGAGCAGGAGATGCGCGCCGGGCGGGAAGGGCACCTCGTCAGCGCGGTCGGGCCACTCGCCCAGCTCGGGCATCCCCAGCGGCAGCGCGGGGACCCTGGGCTCGATGTAGCTGGGGAACCCGTCGGACTTCAGCAGCAGCGGCGCCGGGTGGCCGCGGTTCACGACGCGGAGCACGCCCGGGTCCTCGGCCGGTACCTCGACGAGGACGGCCGTCGTGAACCCCTCGTACTGGTCGAGCCCCCTCCTGCGGTCCCCCTCGCGCCGCAGCGCGCCCTCCAGGCGGCCCGCGACCGCCTCCAGCGTGTCCTCCTGCTCGGCCGCCTCACGGAACGCGCCGATGACGATGACGACCGCCTCCACGGCCCCGAGCCCCTTCCCCCGCACGTCCCCGACGAGCATCCGGGTCCCGTGCGGGGTCTCCTGGACCGCGTAGAGGTCCCCGCCGATACGGGCGCCGGTCTGCGCGGCCTTGTAGCGCGCCGCGAACTCCAGCCGTCCGATGCGCGGGGGCGGCAGCGGCAGCACCGCGCGCTGGGCCGCCTCGGCGATGATCCGCGCGGAGTCCAGGGCCGCGCCGCTGCGGCGCACGATGCCGCTGATGAAGACGGCGAGCGCGGAGACGGTGGCGACGGTGAGGGTGCGCATCGAGTCGTCGAGCAGGTCCGACGGGCCGTCCAGCAGAAGCAGCGCCGCGAAGAGGGCGGTGGCTATGAGCCCCGTGCCGACGGTCACCCCGCGGGTGCAGAAGGGGGCTGTCACCAGGGGCGCGGCGGCGAAGAAGGGGGCGCCCGTGATCTCGGAGAAGGTGGTGACGTTCAGGAGGATGCCGAGGGCGAGCATCAGGAGGGGCAGCAGGAGGAAAGGGACGCAGCGTCCGTCGGCTGGAGGCTCCGCGGGCACGGTCGTCCGTCGGCTGCCGCCGCCCCGGAACCTGCCCCTGCCCCTGCCCGATCTCTGGTCCGCCACCGTCCCAATCTGACCCTTCATGGCGCGCTCGGCCACTTGACCTGCTCCAATCGCTCCCCCTCTGGCGGCCCCCGGCCGGGGCGACGGCCGGGGCGACGGCCGAGGGCGCCGCCACACGATCGCCGCACTCCGTGAGCGCCCGGCGCCCCGGCACGTTCCACTGGAGGCAGCGGACGGCGAGGGGGACGGAAGGGAGCGGCGCGCGTGGGAACCGGCAGAGCCGTCGTGCACCTCCGCGCCCCGAAGTGGCCGCCCGCCTGGTTCGGGCTGCTGCCGCCCGTGCTGATCGTGCTGGCCGTGACCCTGGAGGAGGCGGCGCCCCCGAAGTACTTCTTCGGCTCGCTGCTCAGCGCCGCCGTCCTGCTGGCCGCGCTCCTCTACCGCCCCCTCGGCACCGCAGCGATGGGCGCCCTGTGCGTGCTGGTACTCGCCGCGCTCGACATCAGCCAGGGCTCCGCCTACGACCCGCACATCGTGGGCTCCCTCGTCACCCTGCTCGTCGTCGCGGGGCTCGTCACGCTGCTGTCCGTGGCGCGCGAGCGGACGGTGCGCCAACTCACCCAGGTCCGCGCGGTGGCCCAGGCGGCGCAGCTCGCGCTGCTGCGGCCCCTGCCCGAGCGGATCGGGCCCGTCCGCGTGGCGGGCTTCTACCGGGCAGCCGACGACGAGGCCCTGATCGGCGGCGACCTCTACAGCGTCAGGCAGACCCCGTACGGCGTACGCGTGCTCGTCGGCGACGTACGCGGCAAGGGCATCGGCGCGACGGGCACCGTCGCCACGATCATGGCCTCCTTCCGCGAGGCGGCCGTGACCTGCGAGGATCTGGCCGAGGTCGCAGGCCGTATCGAGATGGCGATGGCGCTGGACCGCGAGGACGCGACGCCGCCCGGCGGCGCGGGACCGCCGGGGGACGGCGCGCTGCCGCAGGACACGGGCCCGGACGACGAGCTGTTCGCCACCGCCGTGCTGATGGAGTTCCCCGGGGACGCGGAGGAGGTCCGGGTACTCGACCGCGGCCACCCGCCCCTGCTGCGCCTCGCCCCCGACGGCGCGACCCCGCTGACCGCCACCCCAGGGCTGCCCCTGGGACTCGGCGACCTGTCCGAGGGGACGGAGCGCGCCGAGGGGTTCCCCATGCCCGTCGGCGACATGCTGGTGGCGTACTCCGACGGGGTGACCGAGGCACGCGGCCGTGACGGCGCGTTCTATCCGCTGCGGCAACGGCTGAACGACCACTTCTGCCGCCCCGCCGACGAGCCCGGCGGGTCCGGCGGGTCCGGCTGCTTCGAGGGGCGGGGCACCGTCCCGGCCGAGATCGTCACGTTCCTCCAGGATGACGTGGCCCGGTGGGCGCCGACGATCGGCGACGACATGGTCGTCGTGGTCCTCCGCCGCCTCCCGTCAGCCGACTCACCCGGGCCGCCCGGGACACCCGAGCCGACGGCCACGTACTGAGCGGGCCCCGCGCCAGGTCAGCCCGGTCAGCCCAGGCAGCCAGCGTGCGACGTCACCGTCCGGTACCGGTACCGGTACCGGGGCCGGTGAGGCCGGGGACCGCGTGCCCCTCGACGATTTCGCGGGCCACATCCCTCATCGGCCGCTGCCGCGAGCGCGCGTGCTTGCGCAGCAGCTCGAAGGCTTCGCCGAGCGGCACGGCCCGCATCGTCGCGAGCACGCCCTTGGCCTGTTCGATGAGGACGCGGCTGGTCAGAGCGTGCTCCAACTGGCTGGTCAGCAGCCTGCCGCTCTCGGCCTCACGGACGCGCTCCAGAAGGACGGAGGTGAAGTCCGCCAACGACTGACCGAGCGCGAGCGTGTCCCCGGAGAAGCCCTCCCGCGAGCCGGACAGGAGGACGAGCGCTCCGCCCGCGCCCGTACGCGTGACCAGGGGCACGGCCGCCACCCGCGCGTAGCCCAGGTCCAGGGCCCGGCGCGCGTACCGCGGCCAGCGCCGCATGACGGGCCCTTCGTCGAGCGCGGACTGCGCGATCCGCGCGCCCCGTCCGTCCCTCGCGCGCCGCCCCGGCTCTGGCGCTCGCGCCCGCTCCCGGCGACAGTCGTGGCCGGGCCCCTCGCGCCAGCCGAGGGCATCGCGCTCCAGGCGCGTCACCTCCGGATCGGAGCCCGCCACCTGCGGTGCCGTCCCCGCCCCCGCCCCCTCGTCGCCTGTCCTGTCCGGCCCATCTGGGCTGAACAGCACGGACGCCGCGGTGGCGTCGAGCAGTCCCGGCGCTCGGTGTGCCAGGACCGACAGGGTCTCGGCCACGTCCGGCGGACCTTCGGCCATATCACCGGCCAAGGCCACGAAGGCATCGGCCAGCCGCAGTTCGGGCGTCATGGGTGCCCTCTCGTCAGCGGAATGTCAGATCACCGTCCACGATCCGCCGGGCGACAGTCTCGACGGATACGTCCTCCGTGAACGCACGAGCCTTGATCAGCGTCAACGCGTCAGCGATGGAACAGCCGAGCCGCGCGGAGAGCATCCCGGCCGCCTGCTGGACGGTGGCCCGGATGTCGGTGCCGCCGTAGAGGCCGGGGTCGGCGTCGGGTTCGAGGAGCACGATGCGGGTGAGGGCTTCAGCGATCTCGGACAGATCGGGGGAGCCGCCGGGGACCGGCCGGGGGTCGAAGACCGTCAGCGCCCCGATGCAGGACTCCGCCGTCCGCAGCGGCACCGCGGTCACGGTGGCGATGCCCAGCGAGGCGAGCGACGTGCCGTACTCGGGCCAGCGCTCCACGACCTCGCGCCCCGAAGCGCGGACCTGGCGCAGTTCCGCCGCCGCCTCCTGGCCCGGCCCCTCGCCGAGCACGTACTCAAGATCCTGCGCTGCGCGGGAGCGCTCGTCGGACACGGCGACCGCGAGCTGATTGCGCTCCGCGTCCAGCAGCGTCATCGCCGCACTGTCCGTGTCGCACGCCTCCGCGACCACGGCCATGAACCGCGGCCGGTCCCCCTGCCCCTTCGTCCAGGCCGCCGCCCGCAGCGCGAAGCTCTCCTGGAGCCGGGCGGAGGCCCGGTGGCAGGCGGCCGTTCGACGGTGTGTCAGCGCCAACTGCTCGTGGAACCGCTGCCCGGACTCGCGCGCCAGCCGCTCGTGCTTCCGCGCTGTCGCCTCCGCGCGCTCGGCACGCTCACGTGCCAGGGCGGCGCGCCGCTGGGCCGCCATCGCCAGGTCGGCGTCCGTCTCACGCCCCTGCGGGTTCATGCCACTCAGCGTACGCCGCACCGCTCAGCCGGGGGAGCCGCTTCGCCCCTCCTCCATCATCAGGACGATGCCGCCGTCGCGCCCGCCGAACGGGGAGCAGAACACATCGCAGATGATGGGCCGCCCGATGCGGCTCAGGGCCTCGACGGTGACGGGAGCTGATCGTTCACGGGTCTCCAGGCACTCCTGTGCCACGGCGAGAAGCTTGTGGGTGGGCAGCCCGAAGTCCAGTTCGAAGAAGGGCTGCTCCAGTACCTCGTCGGCGCGCAGCCCCCACAGATCGACGGCTCCCCGGTTCCAGCTCTTGACCTTCAGGTTCCCGTCCAGGACCACCACTCCCGCCGCGATGCTGGTGAGGACGGCTTCCAGGAAGCCCCGGGCCTCGTCCAGCTCCTCGGTGCGGATGCGCATCTCCTCGTTCATCGTCTCCAGTTCCTCGTTGCCCGACTGGAGTTCCTCGTTGGTGGTCTCCAGCTCCTCGTTGGTCGACTGGAGTTCCTCGTTCGTCGTCTCCAGCTCCTCGATGCTGGACTGGAGTTCCTCGTTCGTCGTCTCCAGTTCCTCGTTGGTCGACTGGAGCTCTTCGTACGCGGTCTCCAGATCCTCCCGGACGGTCTTCAGCTCGGACTTGAGCTGTGTGACGACGGTCACGTCGGTGAAGGCGATCGTGGTGGCGACGTGCAGACCGCTGGGCCCGGCGAGCGGCTGGATGAGAATGTCGAAGAACTGCACGTCCTCGCCCACCCTGCGCTCGACCCGGTTGACCCGCAGGGCCCGGCGCTCGTGCGTGGACTGGTCGATGAGGGAGCGCAGCTCGACCGGCCGGTAGGAGATCTCCAGGTCCTGGAAGGGGCGGCCGATGTCGCTGGTGGTCAGCCCGAACTGGGCCCTCGCCTGGCTGTTGATCACCGCCACGGCCCCGTCGGCGTCGAGGGCGATCGACGGGGCCGGCGCGGAGTCGAGGACCAGATCGCGCAACTGGCGCGAGCGCGCGAACGAGTTCAGCTCGACGCCCGAACTGGCCCTGATCTTCAGCGGGGTGGGCTGGTAGGGCGGCGTCGCTTCCCCTGCCCGGCGCCGGAACAGGCGCTGGCGCATGTTCACGACCTCGAACCGCTCCGCGTCGTTCAGCAGCATCTCCGCCTTGCCGAGGAAGAGGAAGCCGCTCGGGCGCAGCGCGAAGTGGAACCGGTCGATGATCTGTGTCTGGGCCTCGACGTTGAAGTACATCAGCGTGTTGCGGCAGACGAGGAGGTCGAGCCGGGAGATCGGGGCGTCACGGGTGATGTCGTGCCGCCCGAAGATGACCCGTCGGCGCAGGTCGGGGCGGAAGCTGAACTGCGCGCCGTTCTGCTCGAAGTACGCCTCGCGCAGGTCGGAGGGAAGCCCTTCCAGGGACTTCGGCGTGTAGAGCCCCGTCCGGGCCTCGCGCAGCGCCTCCTCGTCCATGTCGGTGGCGTAGATCTTGACGCGGCGCAGACACTCATGGAGCCCGAGCGCCTCCGCGAACATGATGGCCAGCGAGTACGCCTCCTCACCGCTGGAGCAGCCCGCGCTCCACACCCTGATCTCCTCGTCCGGGGTGAGGCCCGAGAGCAGCTCGGGCAGGATCTCGCCTTGGAGGAAGGCCCATGCCTCCGCGTCACGGAAGAAGGAGGTGACGTTGATCAGGATGGTGTTGAAGAGCGCGCTGAACTCCTCCGCGTTGGTTTCGAGGAGGTCCTGGTAGTCCCTGTACGTACGGATGCCGACGTCCGACATCCGCTTACGGATGCGCCGGGCCAGGGAGGAGCGCTTGTAGCCAGTGAAGTCGAAGCCGCGGGCCTCCCGGATGAACCCGAGCAGTTCTTCCAGCGCCTCGGTCTCCCCGGCGTCCTGCGATTCGCCCATCATTGCCTCTCGGGCTCGACAAGTCCGCGTACGACCGCGGCGATCTCCTCAAGAGGTAGCACGAAGTCCACCGCTCCCGTGTCCACCGCCGACCGCGGCATACCGGAGAATTCCGCCGTCGCCGGATCCTGGGAGATCACGGTGCCACCGCGCGTCTTGACCGCCTCCACCCCCATGGCGCCGTCCTTGCCGGACCCGGTGAGGACGCAGGCCAGCACCCCCGGCCCATAGGCGGCGGCGACGGACTCGAAGAGCAGGTCGGCGGAGGGGCGGACGAAGTGCACCATCTCCGCGTGGGACAGGCTCAGCACCCCGTCGGTGTCGATGAGGAGGTGCCGGTCGGGAGGAGCTACATAGACGGTGCCGGGCCGGACGTGCTCCTCGGCCTCCGCGAGCTTCACGCGCAGCTCCGTGCGGCGGGCGAGCACTTCGGCGAGTACGGTCCGGTGCCGCGGGTCGAGGTGCTGGACCACGAGCACCGGCACGGGGAAACCGGCGCCCAGCGCACCGAGCAGCGCGCTCAGCCCCTGGATACCGCCCGCGGACGACGCGACGGCGACGACGCTGTAGCGCTCCGGGACGTTCCGGTCAGCCGTCACCCCTTGAGCATATCGGGCCCTCGGCCCGACGACGCCGATGAAGAGGAGCCGAAACCACCGGTTCCGGGGACGGAGCCCGGGGGATGGCGCACCGCGCCGTGGTGCCGCTCCCCGTCGACCGCTCCCGTCCAGGCTGTTGGCAACGGTGCCGCATTAGGCTGCGTTTGTGGATACCACGCCTGCCAACAACTCTCATGACCGCTACGACACCGTGCTGGTCGGCTCCTCCGCCGGAGGCGTCCAGGGTCTGGGGACCCTCCTGGGCGGGCTGGACCCGGAACTGCCGGTGCCCGTGCTGGTGGCCCAGCACCTGCGCCGCTCACGCGAGACGCGCATCGTCTCCGTCCTGTCCCGCTCGACCTCGCTGACCATCCGGCTCGCCGAGGACCGCGAGCGCCCGCGGGCCGGGACCGTCTACATCGCCCCGCCCGACCACCACCTGTGCGTATGCCCGGACGGGGTGCTGGAGCTCACCGACGAGCGCCCGGTCAACTTCGCCCGTCCGGCCGCCGACCCGCTCTTCGAGTCGGCCGGGCGGGCGTACGGGGGCCGGATCATCGCCTGCGTGCTCACGGGCGCTGACAGCGACGGGGCGCGGGGCGTGACGGCGGTCAGAGGGCGGGGCGGCACCGTCATCGTGCAGGACCCCGAGACGGCCGAGTTCCACGGCATGCCGAAGGCCGCGATCGAGACGGGCCAGGTGGACTTCGTGCGCGGCCTTGAGGACATCGCCCCGACGATCAACCACCTCCTCCGCGAGACCCGCCCCGCCGGTCCGTGAGGGCCTGCGCCTGGCCCCAGCGGCGGGGGCCCTGACTTCACCTGCTCCTGGGAGCGCCGCTCGTCCGCGTCGAGCAGCGCCCGGAAGATGCCCGCGCGGGTGCCGAAGCTGCGGAGGACGGTGCCCTTGCCGAGCCCGGCGCGAGTCGCTGGCCCCCCTGGGGTCCACGCCCCGCGAGCAGCCACCCGTGGGCTCACTGCCGCACGGCGCGCAGCCCGTCCAGGAGCAGCCGCAGCCCGAACTCGAAGTGCGCCGTGAAGTCCGTGCTGGTGAGCACCGGCAGGGTGGCGGAGAGGTGCGGATAGGCCCCTGCCACCACCGCGTCGTGGAGACCCCCCGCGTCGGCGGGGGGTCCTTCGCTCTCCGGCTGGAGGGCGGCCTGCTCCTCCAGCGTGTGGCCGACGGTGAAGTTGACCACCGCGTAGAGCGCCCGCGCCGCTTCGCCGTCGTCGAAGCCCGCCTCCCGCAGTACGCCGACGAGGCTGTCGGCGAAGCCCAGGGTGTTCGGGCCGGTCGCGTGCGTACCGGCGTAGACGCGTGCGCCGTCGCGATGGGCGAGCAGGGCCGCACGCAGCGCGCGGGCCACGCGTGCCACCCTCTCGCTCCAGTCGCCGTCCCCCGTCGGCCCGGCTCCGTTCCCCGTCGGCCCGGCGGCGGCCCCGACGCCTTCGATCATGCGCTCGGCCATCGCGGTGAGCAGGTCCTGCTTGGTCGCGAAGTAGCGGTACAGCGCTCCCGCCTGGGCGCCCACCGCGTCGGCGAGCCTGCGCATGGTCAGTGCGTCGAGACCGGACTCGTTCAGCAGGTCGAGCGCGGTCTTGACGGTGCGGGCCTGGTCGAGCCGCGCGGGACGGCCCCTGGCCGGGCTTGACGGAGAGTTCATGGGGCCCAGTATAGTAATTACTGAACGCTGTTCATTAATTAGAGGAGGACCTCACCATGGACACCGATGTGATCGTCGTGGGGGCGGGCCGGACCCGTAGGAGCGGGTGATGCCCGTGAACCGCGTCAATCCACCGTCCGTGCACCACCCGTCCGACCAAATCACCCAGGTCGTCACCGTCGGCGGATCACGACTCGCGCATCTCTCCGGGCAGGTCGCCTGGGACGCGGAAGGACAGGTCGTGGGGCCCGGCGACCACGAGGCCCAGGCGGCACAGATCGCCCGCAACCTCGACGCCGCACTCGCCGCGGTCGGCGCCACCCGGAACGACATCGTCAGAGAGACCGTCTACGTCGTCGACTACACCCCGGAGCTGCTGCCCGCGATCTTCGGACCGCTGCGGGCCGGTGTGTCGGAAGCACCTGCGAGCACGCTGGTGGGCGTGTCCTCACTCTTCGCACCGCCATACCTGCTGGAGGTCGAGGTGGTCGCCGCGCTCCCCACGAGAGGGCGCGAGGCACCCGCCCGGAGCGAGGACCAGGATCTCGAAGCGGCGCTCACCCGCCGCGCCTGGGAGGACCCGGGCTTCGCCGAGCGGCTGGAGCGCGAGCCCCTGAACGCCCTGGCGTCGATGGGCGTGCACATGCCCCCAGGGGTCAAGGTGCAGGTCAGGCTACAGAGACGCGACACGCTGTACTACGTCGTCCCGCCCGCGAAGCGGCCGGACGAGCCCGACCGCCATGAGCCCGTGAACCTGATGGACCTGTGGCGCAGCGGGGACAACTTCGTCTGGATGCTGCCCGAACGGCTCAAGACCGGACTGCTGGCCATGCGCCGGAGTTTCCACGAGGCCCGGACCGGCCCTGGCACCGGCACCGGCACCGACGCGGAGCGGAGCGACCATGAAGCATGACGCGGGCACCGTCCACACACTCCGGCTCGTCAACGACAGCGACTACCGGGAAAGGCTCGTCGCCGACCCGAAAGCAGTGCTGTGCGAGGAGTCGGGCCACAGCCCGGGCGAGGACTTCGCCGTCGAAGCGGTGGAACAGCGGGACGACACCATCGTCATCCTGCTCCCCGCGAGACCGGAGGACGACGAGGACCTCGGAGAGCGGCTCAGCGAGGTGTCCCAGCGCGTGTACGACGTGCTGTTCTCGTCCGGAGTCGGCGGGTTCCTGATCCCCGACGACCGCCTGAAGTGGGTTCTGCGGGGCATCCGCTCCTCCTGGGCGGCCAAAGCCGAGGCGGAGGCGGATGCGGAGGCGGATGCGGAGGCGGATGCGGAGGCGGAGGCGTGATGGCCACCTTCGTCCTCGTGCACGGTTCCTGGCTCGGAGGCTGGGCGTGGGACCGGGTCGCCCCCCGGCTGCGCGCGTCCGGCCACACCGTCCTGTGCCCCTCGCTCGCCCCGGCCGGACCCGGCGTCGGACTGCGCACGCACATCGCCGAGATCGTCGCGCTGATCGACGGACACCACCTCACCGACGTGGTCCTCGTGGGCCACAGCTACGGAGGCATGGTCATCGCCGGTGCCGGGAACGAGCGGCCACGGCACATCCGGCAACTCGTGTATCTGGACGCGTTCTTCCCCGAGCCCGGCCAGTCCGCCTTCGACCTCCAGCCCGTCCTGCGCGACGCGTGCGACGCCGCCGCCACGCTGCGGCCGGAGCGGGATGCATGGCTGATCCCGCCCTTCGGCTTCGAGACGATGGGGCTCGCGGCGACGGACCTGGAGTGGGTGACCTCCCTGGCCCGGCCCATGGCCCGCGCCACCCACGAGGAGCCCCTGCCGGACCCCCCGGCCCAGCGCCCTCACCCACCGGAGACCTACATACGGTGCGAAGCGTCTCCCTTCTTCGCCGACGCGGCGGAGACAGCGCTGCGGCGCGGGGCCCGGCTCCTGACGGTCCAGGACGCCGGCCATATGGCACCCGTCACCGACTACGAGCGCCTGTGCCCGGTGCTCGACCGGACAAGCTGAGGAAGTGATCCGACATGACGGACAGAGAAGTCGCGGTGGTCACGGGGACGTCGAGCGGGATCGGCCTGCACACCGCACTCGGCTTGGCGCACAAGGGACTGCACGTCGTGGCGACGATGCGGGACACCGGCAGGTCTGCCGCGCTGCGCGCCGAAGCCGCACGTCAGGACGTGGATCTGACGGTGCGGACCCTGGACGTCACGGACCACGACGGGGTCCGTGCCTGCCTGGACGAGGTGACGGCCGAGTTCGGGAAGATCGACGTTCTCGTCAACAACGCCGACAGCGCCACCTTCGGCACGCTGGAGCAACTGAGCGACGCCGCTCTGCGGAAGCAGCTCGACGTCAACTACCTGGGCGTCGCCGCGCTCACGCGGCATGTGCTGCCGACGATGCGGGAATCCGGCGCCGGGCGGATCGTCACCGTCACGAGCAACGGAGGGGTCGTCGGAGAGCCGTTCCTGGACGCGTACTGCGCCTCGAAGTTCGCCGTCGAGGGCCTGATGCAGTCCCTCGCGCCGGTGGCGGCCCGCTTCGGGATCGCGGTCAGCGTGATCGAACCCGCATCCGTCGTGACCAGCATGATGGAGAACCTCGACACCGAAGCGCTCGCCACCACACCGGACGACCCCGACGCGGGCCTGTGCCCGCGCCAGTGCCACCTCGACGCGGGTCAGCGTCTCCAGGTACGTGCCGTCGCTGAAGACGGTGCGCATCCGGGACGTGCCGAACATGTCGCGGAACAGCGCGGAGTCGAAGACGGTGCTGCTCATCGGCTGTGCTCCTGTTCCGCGCGGTCCTCGACGACGACGCCGGTCCCCCGCGTGGCGGGCGTCATGTCGATGGCGAGGTACTTCTGCTCCAGGTACTCGTCGATGCCGGTGTTGCCGCCTTCCCGGCCGATGCCGGACTGCTTCATGCCGCCGAAGGGGGCGCTGGGATCGGACACGTAGCCGCGGTTGAGGCCGACCATGCCGGTCTCCAGCCGCTCGCTCATGCGCAGGGCCCGGTGCACGTCCTGGGTGTAGAGATAGCCGACGAGGCCGAATTCGGTGTCGTTGGCCGCGCGGAGCGCCTCGTCCTCGGTGGTGAAGGTCTGGATCGCCGCGACCGGGCCGAAGATCTCCTCGCGGGTGATCCGCGCACCGGCGGGGACCCCGGTGAGGACGGTGGGGGGATAGAAGTAGCCGGGGCCGCCCGGCAGCACCGCTCCCGTCCGTACGCGGGCACCGGCGGCGACCGTCTCGTCGACCAGGTCGGCGACGCGGCGGCGCTGGCGCTCGTCGATCAGCGGCCCGAGGTCGGTGGCCGGGTCGGTGCCGGGGCCGAGGGTGAGCGCCTCCATGCGTGCGGTCAGCCTCCGGGTGAACTCCTCGGCGACACCGGCGTGGACGTGGAAGCGGTTGGCGGCGATGCACGCCTCTCCGATGTTGCGCAGCTTGGCGGTCATCGCGCCGTCGACGGCGGCATCGAGGTCGGCGTCCTCGCACACGAGGAACGGCGCGTTGCCGCCCAGTTCCATCGAGGTGCGCAGCACGGTGCCGGCGGCCTGCGCGAGGAGGAGGCGTCCGACGGAGGTGGATCCGGTGAAGGACAGTTTGCGCAGCCTGCCGTCCCGGAGGAAGGGTTCGGTGACCTCGGCGGCCCGGGTGGTGGGGACGACGTTGAGCACGCCGTCGGGCAGTCCGGCCTCGGCGAGCACACCGGCGAGCGCCGCCGTCGTGAGCGGTGTCTGCGGCGCAGGCTTGACGACCATGGTGCAGCCGGCTGCCACGGCAGGCCCGATCTTGCGGGCCGGCATCGCCAGCGGCACGTTCCACGGGGTGATCAGCACGCAGGGGCCCACCGGCTGGCGGGTGACCAGGACGCGGGCCGTGCCGTCCTCGCTGACCTTCCAGGTGCCGTCGATCCGCACCGCTTCCTCACCGAACCAGCGCAGGTAGTCGGCGCCGTAGCGGACCTCGGCGCGGGACTCGGCCAGTGACTTGCCCATCTCCGCGGTGATCAGCAGCGCGAATTCCTCGATGCGCTCCAGCAGGAGGTCGTGGGCACGGCGCAGGATCCCGGCCCGGCGGCGGGGAGGAACCGCCGCCCAGCCGGGCTGGGCCGCGTGTGCGGCGTCGAGGGCGGCCACCCCGTCGGCAGGCGTGGCGTCGGCCACCTCGCACAGCGTCCGGCCCGTGGCCGGGTCGTGCTCCGCGAACGTGGCGTCCGCCGTCGCGGGCCGCCACCGCCCGGCGATGAGCAGCCCCTTCTCCACACGGCCGATGACGTCGTCCGGCGTGCTCGTCTTCATGGAACTCTTCTTTCTGGGCGTTCAGGGCTTCCTGGGCTTCCTGGGCTTTCCGGGGTGCGCCGGGTGGTGTGTCAGCGCAGCGCGGCGATCATGTCTTCGGCCGGTCCGGCGCCGGAGGCGGGGCTCCGGGGACGTACATCCAGCCTGGCCCGCCGCCGGTCCCCGCGGAGGTGCGTAGCGGGCCCTGTGCGGCAGCGGACCGGGCGGACTAGGACTGAGAGGGCCAGGCGGGATTCGCGTGCGTCCGCGATGCTGTTCGGTATGGCTGAGAACAACCGTGAGCTGGGAAACTTTCTGCGCAAGGCGCGCGGCCAGGTGGATCCCGAGCAGGCCGGTCTTCCGCCGGACAGCCGCACGCGGCGCGTTCCGGGCCTGCGCCGCGAGGAGGTCGCCCGCCTGGCGGGCGTCTCCAGCGACTACTACGCCCGGCTCGAACAAGGGCGCCCCATCGCCCCGTCGCCCGGTGTCGTGGACGCACTCTGCCGCGCCCTGAACCTCGACGAGGCGGGCCGCACCTACCTGCACACCCTCCTCGGGGTGACGGCCACACCGTCACGGCACCCCAGCCGCAGCCGCAGCCGCGACGTGCAAAGACTCCGCCCCGGCCTGCGCCAGCTCCTCGACACGTTCGACGGCGAACCCGTCCTGGTCCTCGGCCGCCGCAGCGACGTCCTGGCGGCCACCCGCATGGCCACGGCACTGTTCACCGACTTCGACCAGCTGCCGGTCCGGCACCGCAACTACGCACGCTGGATGTTCCTCGGCGACGAACCCCGCTCCCTGTTCCTCGACTGGGAGCAGCAGGCACGGGCCGCCGTGGAGAGCCTGCGCCTGGAGGCCGGACGGGACGCGGAGGACCGGGCCATCAACGACCTCATCGCGGAGCTGCGCGAGAAGAGCCCGGAATTCGACCGCTGGTGGGAGGAGCACCGGGTCCACCAGCGCACCCACGGCTCCAAACGCCTCCGCCACGCCCTGGTGGGGGAACTGACAGTGCAGTACGAGACGCTGACCCTGCCCGGAGACCCCGACACCACCCTCTTCGTCTACACCGCGGAACCCGGCTCGGCCTCCCGAGAGGCACTCGACCTCCTGGCCATGTGGACCCTCACCAGCACCAGAACAGCCCGCACCGAAACAGCCCGCACCGAAACAGCCCCAGAACACGACTGACACGGCACGGTGCGGGGCGGCGCGGTTGACAGCCCCATCTGTGAGTGGTTTATTACTCACATGCCGAAGCCGACCCCGCACCGACAGCTCTCGACCGCCGATGAACGACGCAGGACAGTCCTGCGGACCGCGGTCAGCGCGTTCGCGGACCGCGGCTACTTCGGCACGAGGACCACGGACGTGGCCCAGCGGGCCGGCATCTCACAGGCGTACGTCTACCGCCTCTTCCCCGACAAGGAAGCACTGTTCGTAGCGGTGGTGGAGCACTGCTTCACGCGGATCCGCGAGAGCCTGGGCGACGGAGCCGCCGCCGCGCAGGGAAGTTCCGCGCAAGAAGTCCTGGACGCGATGGGCAACGCGTACGCCCAGCTCATCTCGGACCGCGACCTGCTGCTGCTCCAGCTCCACGCGCAGTGCGCGGCGGCCTCCGAACCCGCCGTCCGCGAGGCGGTACGCACCGGCTACGCGCGCCTGGTCGAGTACGTGCGGGGAATCTCCGGCGCACCGGAGGCGGAGGTTCAGCGGTTCTTCGCCGTAGGCATGCTCTGCCACCTCGTGGTCGCCCTCGGCGCCCACGAACTGGACACCCCCTGGGCCCGGACCCTGTCCGAGGGACTTCGCCACCCCTGAGCGCCCCGGAGCCGACCACCGCAGAAAGGGGGTGACCCCACGCACCGCACCGCCACGGACCGTCGCGCCGCGCTCTCCGCGGCCCTTTTTTCGGCCACGAGAGTGAGTGGTCAACCACACATAGGCACTGGAAGGGTGACCATGACCCTCACCACCGCGGCACAGCCCGCCCCGGCGCGGCAGGCGCCACCCACCCGCGCGGCCCGCGCCGCCGTACTGGCCTCGGCCACGCTGACCCTCATGGCCGCGGCGATCATCGCCCCCGGACTGCCCGCGATGAGCGAGGAGTTCGCCGAAGCACCCGGCGGAGGGCTCCTCGTCCGCTTCGTACTGACCATCACCTCGCTCGCCATCGCCGTCAGCGCGCCGGTGTCCGGGCTGATCGCCGACCGTGTCGGGCGGCGTTCGCTGCTGGTGTCCGGCCTCGCGCTGTACGCCGTCAGCGGCACGGCGGGTTTCTTCGCCACCGACCTGTACGTGCTGCTCGCGACGCGGGCGCTGCTCGGCGTCGCGGTGGGCGGGATCATGACGGCGGTCAGCGCGACCGTCACCGACTGGTTCGAGGGGGCGCGACGGGCCTCGTTCCTCGGGTTGCAGCAGGCGTTCGCGAGCCTGGGCGGGGTCGTCTTCCTGCCGCTGGGCGGGGTCCTGGCCGGGGTCGGCTGGCGTGCACCGTTCTGGCTGTACGCCGTTTCGGCCGCCGTCGCCGTCCTGGCGTTCGCCGTCCTGCGGGAGGGGCAGCGGGGCAGGCGCGGCACGGGTTCCGGCGCCGGGGAGCCCGCGCCGCGGGGGCGGCTGCGGGGGCGGCCCCCGCAGCGTGGCGTCGCGGGCCGCATCGCCGGTGTGTACCTGCTGGCGCTCGTCGCGACGCTCGCGTTCTCCATGGGGCCCACCCAACTGCCGTTCCTGCTACGGGATTTCGGCAGCGGCCCCGGCGTCGTCGGCGCTGTGGTCGCCGGGAGCACGCTGTCCGGGGCGTTCGGCGCGCTGGCCTTCCCTTACCTGCGGCGGCGGCTGGCCAGCACCGCGATCACCGCCGTCAGCATCGCGCTGCTGGGCACCGGCTGGCTGCTGGTCGGGACGGCCGGCACGGTCGGCCACGTCCTGGCCGGGATGCTCGTCGGCGGTACGGGTGTCGGGCTCGTCGTGCCCAACCTCAACCTGCGCCTGAGCGAACTCGCCCCCGACGGGCGGCGTGGACGCGTCCTCAGCGGGCTCGTCACGGGGATCTTCCTCGGGCAGTTCCTCTCGCCGCTGGCCCTCCAGCCCCTCGTCCACGAAACCGGCCTCTCGGCCGCGTTCACGTGGACGGGAGGGGCGATGACGGCCGGGGCGGCCCTGGTCGCCCTTGCAGCCGGTCTGGCCCGCCAAGCCCTGCGTGTCCGGCATGCCCGGCGTGTCCGCGCCGGGTCCTGTCACACACCGACCACATCCATCACAGCAATGAACTCCGAAGACTCCGGAAAGGGAGCACTCTGATGATCCACCACTGCCTCCGCTTCACCATCAAGCCCGGCACGACGCCGGAACAGCTCGAAGACGCCCTCGCCAGCCTGCGCAACCAGGGCGAGGTCATCCCCTCCGTACGCTCCTTCCTCGTCGGCCGCGACCACGGCGGCGAGTACGAGTGGGGCGCCACCTTCCAGATAGCCGACCTGGAGGGCTACTGGGAGTACCTCATCCACCCCGCACACCGCCGCACCGACGAGATCGGACTGCCGCTGGTCGACAAGTTCGTCTCCTTCGACGTCACCGACGACCCCGACCCCGCGTCCGGCGACAAGATCGCCGCCCTGCACCAACGCCGCTACGACGCCGACCCCGGCCTCACCGAACTCGTCTCCAACCTCAACCAGTACGAAGGCAGCGCCGCCCCCGGCCCCCACGCCGCCTGAACACCCGCCCCGGGGAGCGGGGCGCGGCGGCCGGGTCGTCCCGGGTCGCCGCCGCACAGGAAAACCCCAGGTCAGACATCGTCTGACCTGGGGTTTGGCGTAGGCCGTGTGGGACTCGAACCCACAACCAATGGATTAAAAGTCCTGATCAGAGCATGCCGACCGGTGACGGGTACATCCGCGAGATCCTTCCGCACCAGGTCAGGAGTGGTGCGAAAGGTGACCGCTGACGCGCGGTCCGGACGGGTGACGGCGCGTCCGCTCACGCATCGCTCACGCATCGAAGACGCCATCCTCCTCGAAATCCCCACCGCCACCTGACGGGTAGAGTCCGCGCCCCGCTGCTCGGAAGCCTCGCCCGCCCGTCTATCCCGCCGTCCGCACCGCGCCGGAGCAGACTGGGGCCTCTCCTTGACCGCGCCCTGCGGTAGGCGCTCTGACCTGCACGGTCATGGGGTTAGAGGGGCTCGACAGTTGCCGATTACGCCTCACACCTCCCGATTCCGTTGGCGGCGGGGCAGGATCACGGCCATGGCGTTCATGAAGTACAGCGGGGCGGAGAAGGATCTCACTCTGGATGAGCTGGAAGAGTTCATTCGCGACGCCCGTAAGGCCGGGGCCGACGGGCGTCGTTACATCTACGGGATGCTCAGCACAAACGGCAAGCTCAAGGAGGTCTCCGTAGACCTGAGCGAGTACGAGGGCGACTACTGCTGATGGCACCTGTTGGTGAGGGAGCCACGTCACAGCACATCGCTCGGTGCCAGAGCCAGGCTCCCCACCCCCGGAACCTCAAGCTCGACTGCGGCACCGGACGCACCGCAGGCGCAGCCATTCCCGCGTCTCCGCAGATTGACCGCTGATACCAGGCGACTTCTACGGAAGCGCCGCCTCGATGGCTTCGAAGATGTCGGAGTCGGTTTCCTTCTGCCAGTCCGGGAGGTCGGGCCAGTCGGCGACGTAGGCGGGCTTCGGGTCTCCGAAGTGCTTGTACATCTGGGCCGTCCAGCAGGTGGCGACGAAGCGCCCCTTCTGTTCGCGGGTGAGGTGTTTGGCGTTGCCGTCGCTCAGGTCGAGGAAGTGGCGCACTTGCTCGTAGACGGCGCCGGCGGCTTCGCGCTCCCAGTCGGGGGTGTCTTCCCAGGGCGTGACGTAGCTGGCTTTGGGGTCGCCCGGGTAGTGCTTGTTGACTCCCGCGATCCAGGTCTCCCGGAACAGGCGGGCGCCCTCGGTGTCCGTCATGCCTACCCCTCTCCTCACGTCGCGTGCAGGCTGCCGATGTCGGCGGCCAGTTCGGCTACGCGGCGATCGTGGCCGTAGGAGCGCAGATCGTCCCGTAGCGTCTGGAGTCTACGGGCGACGTAGCCCGAGCCGGATTGGCGCGCGAGCTGGAGTGCCTCGCGGCCGTGGGTGACGGCCTGTTCCGCATCGTGGCGTTTGGCGCCGATCAGTGCGAGGTCGACCAGGACGGAACCTCGGCGGCGGTAGGAGGTTCCCTTGGCCAAGGCGGTGGAGTCGAGGGCGCTCTTGAGGGCCTTCTCTGCGAGGTCGAGTCGCCCGAGTTGGACGAAGCGGGCTCCACGCTCTTCGGGGAGGCGGGAGCCGTCGAAGCGGAGCCATCCGCCGTTGTGGACGGGGCCGGGGAGGTCGGTGACCTTCTGGGCCTCGTCGAGGGCGCGCTGGCAAGCGTTCAGGTCGCCGAGGTTCGCGTGTGCCTCGGCCTGGACGGAGGCGACCCAGTAGCGGGTGGACAGGGCGGGATCGCCGCGCGTGGCGATGGTGCGGGCGACGTCCAAGGTCTCGGTGGCTTCCGTGAACTGCCTCTCGGACATGTCCACGTAGGCGTGTCGGACGAGCGCGCAGGCCCACAGGTCGAAGGCGTGCGCGCTGTCGCTGGCGGACGCGGCCACGGAGTAGGCCGCGGCGGCGTCCGTGTAGCGGTTGCTGTCGAAGGCCAGCTCGCCGGAGAGCTGGAAGAGGTCTCCGGCGGCTTCGCACATCGCGGCAGCCCGGCTTGATGAGCCTGTCTTCAGGGCGTCTGCGAGCGCGTCGAGCTGGTCCTGGACGACGCCGTGGACAGAGCGCTTGGAGCGGGCCAGTTGGTAGACCTGCCAGAGGTGGTCGTTCATCCGGCGGTAGTCGTCCGCCGAGCCGCGCTCGACGGCTTCCGCTATGTCGTCGGCTGCCTCGGGTCCCAGGGCGGTCAGGGCTCCGGTCACCGTGAGCAGGCGCAGAAACTTGCGTCGGATCATTTCGTCGGATTCACCTGGGCCGTGAACGGGACGGGGTAGGGGCTGTGCTGGCTGCGCGTGGTGGTGGACTGCTGGTGGTGGATCCAGCATGCGGCCGAGCTCGGTGATGTCCAGGCGCAGGAGTTCGGCCATCTTCAGACGGTGGACGCATTCGGGCGTGGTCTCACCGCGTTCCCAGCGGCCGACCGTTGTGCGGTCGACGCCGAGCGCATGGGCGAATTTCTCCTGACTGTAGCCCATGGCTTTACGCCGCTCGGACAACCGCATGGTGCTCCCTCCCCTCCCCGCCTGACTGGGGCCCTACCCGCTGCGGCACCCCATGCATCAGAGGTGCATCAAGACTGCCGCACAGATGCCGTGGTCCGCAGCGATCTCGGGCGGTTGGCTGGAGTCCTGAAAGCCGGACCGGCTCCCGCGACCACCCCCTGTGTGAGGGGAGGCCGCTCTGGTCGAGCGACCGATCCCCGGAGGGATGACCCGTGACCATGACTGCGGCAAGAGCGACATCGATCGGCGCGCCCGGATACAGCCAGACGTTTCCGTCCGTGCCGGAGTCCGCGGGCCTCGCCCGCGGACTGGTGGCCACGGCGCTACGCGTATGGCGCCTCGAAGCACTCCTGAACGAGTCCACTTTGGTCGCCACCGAGCTGGTCGCGAACGCGGTGCAGCACGGCTCCGGCCGCTACCTGGCCTTCAGCGTCGAGCGGCCCTCGCCGTTCCGCGTGCGCATCCGCGTGACGGACCAGTCCCGCGTCCGACCCGTGCCGCAGTGGCCGAATGATGAGGAGACGAGGGGCAGAGGGCTGCTCTTGGTCGCCGCCCTCGCCGTTGGCTGGGGCGCGGATGTGCACGCAAGCGGCAAGACCGTGTGGGCGGACGTGATGGACGAAGCGGGTACGTGATGGCTCGCCACCGACGACCTCGCCGCTTCACCCTCGTACGCCGACACGAGCCGGTGGAACGCGTCCCCAACAGCCCGCCGGTGGAACGACGGACGCCAGGGCGAGCCTGCGATCACGAAGTTTCTGCCTTCGGTGAAGTCGCGGTCGAGGCCCGCGCCGCGAGCACGGACACGGAGGCGGCACGGTGACTGAACCCGAGCACGAATGCGACGTCGAGGACCCGGTGCACGATGGGGCCGTACGCGAACACGTCACCGCCCGATCCAGCCCCTACTACCGGCCGCTGTGGCTGTGCGCCCGACACCGCAAGTACGTCGGGCCCGCGCTGGACCGCATCGCCGTGACGGGCGAGGAGCTGGTGCGCGCCATCGCCGTCCTCTCCGGCGCGGGCAAACGCCGCACCGACGACGAGACCACCGAGGCCGACCCGGAGCAGGACGTCGAACCCGAGCACGCGCCGACGCCTCCGCAGACCCCGCCCACCTTGCGGGTGGTGAACCCGTCATGAACGGCCCCGCACTGATCCGGCACCACGGAATCGTCCTCGCACCGATCGAGGCCACCGCGCGCACCGTCCGCGTGGGCGACGTTCTCGTCATCGGCAGCGCTGACCGCACCGTCCGCGACATGCGCAGGATGAGCGGCGACCGCCGCCACGTGCTGTTCACCGAGGGCGGCAGCCACATCATCGGCCCCGGGCCCGTGCTCGTCTTCCGGCCGCAGACTCCTCCCCAGCTCGTGCCACGGCCCTCCGGGAGGCGGCGGTGACCGGGATGCCGGGGGTCTGTGGCCGGTGCGGTTGCTGGACCGCAGAAGGGCGCATCGTCCAGTGGCACAGCCCGGAACAGCCCGTCCTCGCCTGCCCGCTGTGCCCGCCAGGCCGGGCCGAGCAGATCGCCTACGTCACCGTCCTGCTCGCAATGATCCTCGTCCTTCTCTACGCCACCGCCACCCGCTGAACCCCAGGAGCAGCCCCGTGCCCCGCGACCACACCGTCCTCATCCCCGCCGACCCCGAAGACGTCTTCTACGACCCCCACGGCTGGGCCACCACCTCCGGGTTCCCCGTCGCCGTGCTCGAAGGCCAGCAGGCGCGCTTCGTGATGCGCCGCATCCAGGACCGCGCCGTACGCCTCCTGTACGAACTCCCGCAAGGGCCCGCGTTCCTCACCAGCTACCCACGCCCCATGCCGCGAGGGCAGGTCATCGAGATCATGGAAGGCAACCTCGCCACCCTCCTCACAGCCCACGCCTGCCACCCTCTACGCCTCCGCGAAAAAGGCGAACGCATCACCGTAGACGGCAGCGCCCAGGACTGCCTGTCCACTCTCCTCGCGCCCCGGCACTGGTGGCACGCCCGCCACACCCGCATCGGCAAGGCTCTGCAACACGACGGACGCACCGTCATCCTCACCGCACCCCTCGTCGGCGGACGCACCCTCCAACTCACCACCGTCGCACCCAGCCCAAACCCGACCCCCTGAGACGCCCGCCCCTTGGGGAACCGTCGGCAGCAGTCCAGGGGCGGGGCCGATGGCCTGGCGGGGGTGCGGCGGCGCTCGCAACCCCCGAGCGAGTGCCCACGCCGGGACAGCCCGGCCGCCCGAGCCCGAGCCCCCGGTGCGGATGGCCGGGCCCTACTTCTCCCGTACGAGATCGGAGAGAGGCATGTCCAGTGCATCAGCCAGCAGGAGAAGCGTGTCGAGATACACGCTGGTGTGCCCCATCTCCCGATCTGCCAGCACTTCCTGGGTAAGGCCATGGTCCAGCCGAGCCGCACGCGCCCTTGCTCCGATAGCCCTGACGCCGACGTAGCCCCTTCACAGGGGGCCAGGACGGGCACGGTGGCCGGTTCCCCAGACCCTGGCCCGGTCGCCAGCAGCCCCCGCCAGCGAACGCTGGCGGGGGCTGTCTTGTGTATGAGGGGCGAAGCACACCAGCATGATCGGCCGGTTTTCGGGCCAGCAGGGGCCAGCAAACGATCACTGGGGCCGGTGAAACGACTGCGGCCCCAGCCCAGAAGTGCTCTGAGCTGGGGCCGGACAGGTAGGCCGTGTGGGACTCGAACCCACAACCAATGGATTAAAAGTCCACTGCTCTGCCAATTGAGCTAACGGCCCGCCCCAGCAGCATAGCCCGCTGGTCTGCCGCATCTCGAAGGCATTCACCTTCGAGGACGGGTGTCAGCCGTTGCGCTTCCAGCGCGGCTTGTCCGTGCGGCGCTCGAGGGGGCGTCCGCTACCGCGGTGCTCGCCGCCACGGTGGTCGTCGTGGCGGCCCGACGGGCGGCGCTGCTCGTGCGAGCGGTTGTTGTCGCGGCGGTCGCGGTTGTACGACGGGCGGTCGTCGCGACGGAACCCGCCGCGGTCGCCGCCGCGCTCGCCGTCACGGCGGTCGCGGTTGTACGACGGGCGGTCGTCACGGCGGAAGCCGCCGCGGTCGCCGCCACGGTCACCGTCGCGACGGTCGTCACGGCGGTACCCGCCGCGGTCGCCACGGTCACCGCCGCGGTCGCGGTTGTAGGACGGGCGGTCGCCGCGACGGTCGCCGCGGTCGCCGCCGCGCTCACCACGGTCACCGCGGTCGCCGCGCTGCGCCTCGCGCCGCTCGCGCTCTTCCCTGCGCTGCTCGCGGCGCAGCTCCTCCTCGGCCTCCGCCTCGACCTCGGCGGCCAGGGCCGCCTGGGCCTCGGCCACGGCGGTCTCGGGGTCGTCGCCTCGCTCGCGCGCCGCGCGCGCCGTCAGGCGCTCCGACTCCTCGCGCAGTTCCGTCGCGCGCTTCTGCGCACGCTCCAGCTGACGCGTGAGCTGAAGCGCCTCGCGCTCCGCCTGCTTGGCCGAGTTGGCGGCCGACTCGGCCTGCACCTCGGTGAGCGAGCGGGCGCCGGTGATGCGGGCCACGTCCTCGTCGAAGACGTCGCCGCGGCCGATGAGGTGGCGCGAGGCGTCGACGCCCGCGTCCTCCATCAGCCGGAAGATCTGGCGGCGCTGGTGCGGCAGCGCGAGCGAGACGACGGTGCCGGACTGGCCCGCGCGCGCTGTACGGCCCGAGCGGTGCAAATAGTCCTTGTGGTCCCCGGCCGGGTCGACGTTCAGGACGAGGTCGATGCCGTCGACGTGGATGCCGCGCGCGGCGACGTCCGTCGCGACGAGGGCGTTGACCTTGCCCTCCTTGAAGTCGGCGAGGGTGCGGGTGCGCGCGCCCTGGGTCATGCCGCCGTGCAGCGCGTCGGCGCGGACGCCCGACTCGCGCAGCTGCTCCGCGATGCGGTCGGCGCCGAGCTGGGTGCGGACGAAGATGATCGTGCGGCCCTTGCGCGCGGCGATGGCCGCGGTCACCGGGGCCTTGTCGCGCGGCTTCACGACGAGCACGTGGTGGGTCATCGTCGTGACGGCGCCCTGTGCCGCGTCGACCTCGTGGACGACCGGCTCGGTCAGGTAGCGCTTGACCAGGGTGTCGATCTCCTTCTCCATCGTCGCGGAGAAGAGCATCCGCTGGCCGCCCTTGGGCACCAGGTCCAGCAGCTCGGTGACCTCGGGCATGAAGCCGAGGTCGGCCATCTGGTCGGCCTCGTCGAGGATGGCGACCTCGACGTCGTCGAGGGAGCAGGCGCCGCGGTTGATCAGGTCGCGCAGGCGGCCCGGGGTAGCGACGAGGATGTCGACGCCGCGCTCCAGCGCCGACATCTGGTTGCCCATCGACGTGCCGCCGCAGACGACCTTGAGCTTGAGGTTGAGCACGTCACCGTACGGCTGGAGCGCGTCGGAGACCTGCATCGCCAGCTCGCGGGTGGGGGTGAGGATGACACCGCGGGGGCGCTTGCGCTCCGTACGGCCCTTGGTCAGGCGCTCCAGCAGCGGCAGACCGAAGGAGAGGGTCTTGCCGGAGCCGGTACGGCCGCGGCCGAGGATGTCCTTGCCCGCCAGCGCGTCCGGGATCGTCGCGGCCTGGATGGGGAAGGGGGTGGTGACGCCGTTCTGGGCGAGCTTGCGTACGACCTGCTCGGGGAGACCCAGATCACCGAAGGTGACGGTCTCCTCGTCCTCGGGCAGGACGGCGTCGGGGGTGGCAACAGACATGCGAAAAACGAACCTCTCGGAGTCATCGGCACGTGCCCAGACTCCGTGAATTCGCAAACGACCGCCTCAATGCGGTCAGCCACGGTCAGGCAGGAAACGCGCCATACGGCGCGCTCTGATGTGGGCGCCGGGCAAATGGGATCAAACGATCTACCAGCATACGCACCCCACGGCACAAGGCGCAAATGACGATCTCCGCGCCCTCCACCGCCCCTCGCGTCCCCCGCCGTCGCTGCCGCCTCCGCATGTCTCCGACGACCCTCCCGTCAGGCCGGGGAGGAGGAACCGCCGCCGCCCGCCCTGTCGCCGGAGTCCGGGCGCTGCGGGTCGTCCGTACGCGTGGGGGTCGGGCTCGGGGGCTCGGGCGCGCGTGTCGGCGTGGCCGTCGGCGAGCCGCCGCCAGAGCCGGAACCGGAGCCGGAGCCGGAGCCGGAGCCGGAGCCGGACCCGCCGCCTGAGGTGCCGGAAGTGCCGGAGTTCGGCGGCCTGTTGGGGTAGGTGGCGCGGGGTGGGACCTCGGAGGAGGGCCGGGTCCCCGCGTCCGCGCCGCCCCGTGAGCCCGAGCCGTCACGCGCTTCCCCGTCCTTGCCCGAGCCGTCGCGCTCGCCCTTGCCTCGCCCCTTGCCCGAGCGGCCCTTGCCGCGCTTGCCGCCTTTGCCTCGCGTCCCGCCCTCTCCGTCGTCGAACCGCTCGTGCCCGGTCTCGGCGACCCCGCCGTCGGGCGCGGGCTCCCCCGCGCTGCTCGTGCCTCCCCCGCGCCCGCCGGGCGCCGTACCGTCCTGCCCGTGCCCGCCGGAGCCGTGGACGGTCATGCAGCCGCTCACGCTCGCGAGTATCAGGGCGCCCGCCGTCGCCTTGAGCACGGCGGTGGTGGCAGAGACGGCGGGGGCAGGACGGAAACGGCGCACGATGGGGGACCTCCAGGCGCGGGCGTTCGGCCGAGTGGGCGCAGTGCCCAACTCCCCGTCACCCCAACAGGTCACGCGCGAGGGTCAGCCCGAGGAAGACCGCGCCCAGTCCGACGAGGACGGAGGCGACCGCGTTCGCCAGCGCGAGGAACCGCCAGCCGCGCTCGGCGAGCCGCAGTGTCTCGTACGAGAAGGTCGAGTACGTGGTCAGCGCGCCGCACAGCCCCGTGCCCAGCAGCGCCATCGTCCCCGACCCGGCGGCGCCCACGCTCGCCGCGCCCGTCAGCCCGCCCAGCACCAGGCTGCCCGCCGCGTTGACGGCGAACGTGCCCCAGGGGAAGACGGAGTCGTGGCGCGTCTGCACGGCGCGGTCGGCGAGGTAGCGGAGCGGGGCGCCGAGCGCGCCCCCCACGACGATGAGCAGCCAGGTCACCGTGCCGCCGCCCCCTTCGCGGCGCGCTGCTCCGTACGCCCCTGCGGCGCGTCGGGAGGGGGCGCTCCGCGACGGCCTTCGCGCCGGTCCAGCGCGGCGCGCGTGACCACGGCGGCCAGCCACACCGCGACCAGCGCGGCCACCAGCGTCCCGGCCAGATACGCGAGCGCCGTCCCGGCCCGCGCGGGGCCCTCCGCCAGCGGGCCGCGCTCCAGCAGGCGGGCCGCGTCGACCGCGTACGTCGAGAACGTCGTGAAGCCGCCCAGCACCCCCACCCCGAGGAACGGCCTGACCAGCGGATGCGTACGCGCGTCACGGGCGCGCTCGCTCACCAGCACCATCAGCACCCCGATGAGGGCGCAGCCCACGACGTTGACCAGAAAGACCCCCCACGGGAAGCCGCCCGCGCCTGCGGGGAGGGCCAGCGACACCGCGTAGCGCGCGACGGCGCCCAGCGCGCCGCCCGCCGCGATGACACCGAGCACGGGCCAGACGCGGCCCCTGGCGGTCTCGGCGCGGTGGGCGGGGACGTGCAGATCGACGTCGGCGTCCACCGCCTCCCCGGCCTCGGCGAGCGCCTCCCCGTCACGCGCCGCGCCATGGGCGTACCGCCAGCTCCCACCGTCCCGTCCGCCCCCGCCGTCCCGCGAGCTCACCCGTACCCCAGCGCGTGCAGCCGTTCGTCGTCGATGCCGAAGTGGTGGGCGATCTCGTGGACCACGGTCACCTCGACCTCGGCCACCACCAGCTCGTGATCGCCTCCCTCGGCCTCGACCATGCGCATGGTCGGCCCGCGGTACACCGTGATCCGGTCCGGCAGCACACCGGCGTACCACTCGCCCCGCTCGGTGAGCGGGGTCCCCTCGTAGAGGCCGAGCAGCTCGGGGTCCTCGGCCGGGGGCTCGTCCTCGACGAACACCGCGACGTTGTCCATGAGCCTCGTCAGCTCGGGCGGAATCCGGTCGAGCGCCTGCGCCACCAGTTCCTCGAACTCCTCGCGCGTCATCTCCTGCACCCGGCCATTGTCGGCCACCGCACCCCGCTCGCGCATGGGCACCCCGTACCGCCGCCTCCGGAGAGCCGCGGCGGTGCGGCCACGGCGCATAGTCGCACCGCCCCAAGGGCATACGGGGCCACATGGCCAGCGAAGCCAGCGAAGACAACAAGCCGGGCAATCCGCTCCACCCTCGCCACCCTCGCCACCCTCGCCACCCTCGCCGCCCCCGTCGCCTCCGCGCACGACGCCCTCGCACCCCGCGCCACCTGCGCCGCACCGCCACTGCCGTCGCTGCCGCCGCCAAGGCCGCCGCCGCGCCCGTCGTGACCGCCGCGCTCCGCTCGCGGCGGCTCGCCGACCCACTGCTCCGCCGCTACCGCTCCCACCACATCGCGCCCACCGCCCAACTGGCCCACACCCCGCACCCGTACTGGCGCTCGCTGGGCCTCGTCGCCGTCGTGCTGCTGGGCGCCTGGCTCGGGCTGCTGATCGTCGGCAACGTCCGCACGCCCGTGGGCCCCATGGACACCACCATGACCCTGCGCCCCTCCCTCACCGGGGGCACCAAGATCAACGTCTCGCCGCTCGGCGCGCTGGAGCTGCGCAGCCACTACGCGCCCATCCGGCTCGACGTCGACGTCGACCAGCTCGACCAGGAGCGCGCCACCGCCCTCGTGGACCACCCGGAGCGGATAGAGGGCCTCCAGGAGGAGATCGCCTCCGACGTGCGCTCCGGCACCCTCGGGCTCGCGCTGCGCTCCGCCGTCGCCGTCGTCCTGGGGGCCACGGCCCTCGGCCTCGCCGTCTACCGCCGCCCGCGCCGCGCCCTCGCCGCGGGCGGACTCGCGCTGACGCTGCTCGCGGTCTCCGGCGGTACGGCGCTGGCGACGTGGAACCCGAAGTCCGTCCTGGAGCCGAAGTTCTCCGGGCTGCTGGCGAGCGCACCGTCCGTCGTCGGCAACGCGCGCAGCATCGTCACCGACTTCGACGTCTACCAGCAGGAGCTGGCCCGCCTGGTCACCAACGTCTCCAAGCTCTACGAGACGACCTCCACCCTCCCCACGTACCAGCCCGACCCGACCACCACCCGCGTCCTGCACGTCTCGGACATCCATCTGAACCCGGCCGCCTGGCGCATCATCGAGTCGCTGGTGGACCAGTACGAGATCGACGTGATCATCGACTCCGGCGACACCATGGACCACGGCACGGCGGCCGAGAACGGCTTCCTGGAGCCGATCCCCGACCTGGGCGCGCCGTACGTCTGGGTGCGCGGCAACCACGACTCGGCCACCACCCAGAAGGCCGTCGAGAAGCTGGCCGACGACAGCCGCCGCGCCCGCGAGAAGGGCGGCGACGCCAACGAGGTCCACGTCCTCGACAACGGCGTCCCGGTCGACGTCGCCGGGCTGCGCCTCGCGGGCTGGGGCGATCCGCAGTTCACCCCGGACCGCTCGGTGGTGCCCGAGGGCGACCCGTCGGAGGAGAAGGCGGGCAAGGCCCTCGCGGTCGGCCTGCGCGCCCAGAAGGCAGCGGGCACGCCCGTCGACATCGCCGTCGGCCACAACCCCGTGCTCGCCGAACAGGCCGACGGCCTGGTCCCCCTCGCCCTGGCGGGCCACACCCACCAGCGCGACAACAAGGTACTGGCCCAGGGCACCCGGCTGATGGTCCAGGGCACCACCGGCGGCGGCGGACTGCGCGCGGTGGAGGGCGACGAGCCGCAGCAGGTCGAGGCGTCCGTCCTCTACCTGGACCGCGACAAGGACAGGCTCCAGGCGTGGGACGAGATCACCCTGGGCGGCCTGGGCCTCTCGACGGCCGAGGTCTCCCGCCACCTCCCCGAAGACGTCGAACCCGGCTCCTCCCCGACCCCCTCCCCCAGCGGCTCCCGTTAACCGTTTTGGCGATCCCCCTCGGTATCCCATATGCTTCTCACGTCCCCGACGGCGCTGACTGAGCGAAGAGGAAGCGCCCAGGTGGGCCATCAGCCCTCATCGTCTAGTGGCCCAGGACGCCGCCCTTTCAAGGCGGTAGCACGGGTTCGAATCCCGTTGGGGGCACGCACCATCCTGTGCGAGACTTGTCTCGCACAACGCAAGGTCCTGTGGAGCAGTTTGGAGTGCTCGCCACCCTGTCAAGGTGGAGGCCGCGGGTTCAAATCCCGTCAGGACCGCTGCGGCTGGGTAGCTCAGTTGGTACGAGCGTCCGCCTGAAAAGCGGAAGGTCGCCGGTTCGACCCCGGCCCCAGCCACACCGCATGAGCAGTAAGAAAGGCCCCGAGAGGTGATCCTCTCGGGGCCTTTCTGCTGGGCGTGACATCACCACCTGACATCAGTGGGTCGGGAAAGGCTCAGGAAAGCTGGCTGCTCAGCTTGTCCAGAGCGCGCCGCTTCTCGTCCAGCGACGCGTGAGCGTAGACCTTCCGCAGACCACGCACGGCCCCACACCTCGGCAGGCAGTCGCCCACCTCGGCCAAACGCGGCCCCTAGCCCTGCCGGGTCGGTGAGTTTGCCCGTGCCGTCTGGGCGTTCCAGCCAGCACATGCCCTGTGTCCCGTGCTCTGGCGATGGGCAGAGCAGCGGCCAGCCCTTCTCGTGCACGGTCAACTGGGCGAGGTCGGCCAGGTGCGAGTGGGCGTCGGGTGGGACCAGCCACCAGGCGCGCTCCGTCTCCGGGTGGGCGAGGACCGGGCCGAGCAGGTCCGCGCGGGAGAGGGGTTCCATGGCGCGGACGCTGCGCAGCAGGTCCGCTTCGACAGCCGCCCAGTAGGGGCCGGTGGGGATACGGGCGAGTTCGTCCCGGGCCCAGGCGGCGAAGACCGCGTCCGGGGTGGGTGAGCAGTGGGCGAGCCAGTCCGCGCCGCGAATCGCGTCCGTCATGACGCGGCGGTCGAGCTGCGCGGCCAGTACCTCGCGGGGGCAGACCCGCACGTACAGTGCGCCCTCCCACACCAGCACGCGGAACTCGCGGCCCTGCTCGTACAGGGCATCCTGACGGCGGATGCGAGCGTTGACCGCTTCCTCGGTGTCGCGCGGGGTGGTGCGGAACGCCGCGTACCGGCTCAGCACGCTACGAGCGTAGTCGGCGGTCTGGAACATGCCGGGGATCACGCAGGCTTCGAAGCCCCGCGTCAGGCGTGTGCGTTGTGTCTCGGTGATGCCCGCTTCCTGCCGTGGCCGGTGTCCGGCCGAGAGCTGCCGGCGCCACGAGCGGTACAGGGTCTCCAGTCCCCGCAGACGCCCCCGTAGCTCCGTGGCGCGCTCCGGCTGTCCGACGGCCGCTGACCAGGCGTCCAGATCGGCAGCCGTGGGGTTCTGCTTGCCGTTCTCCAGTCGGGAGATTTTGGACGCCTGCCAGCCGAGCCGGGCGGCGAGCTGCCGACCGTTCAGCCCGGCCTCGGTGCGCAGCTCGCGCAGCCGCAGGCCGAGCGCGACGCGGGCGGTCTGGAAGTCGGTGCTCACATCGAGGAACGTACCCGCCGTACCACCTCGGCAGCGGGCTGTGCGGGGGCCGTGGCCAGCGCCTGGATACGGCGGGCGGCGTCGACTTCGGCGGGGTCCTGACGCAGCTCCATGCCCAGCGAGATGTCACCGTCGTAGTGGAAGAGCCCGAGCGTGCGGGAGTCGAAGAGCCAGAAGTCCCGCATGGAGACGCCGAGCCCGTCCGCCTCCGCACGGGGCAGGTAGCGGATGTCCTCGCCCGCCTCGACGCTGTCGAGCACGTCCTCCAGCAACCACCGCTGATAGTCGGTGGGCGGCTGGTCCAGCACACGCACCCGCCCCACCCGCTTCCCTTCCTCGCGCAGGGCGCGCATCGTCACCAGCCACGGGCGGTCCAGATCCCGGCAGGGCGGCTCTCCCCGCAGGAACCGCTGGAAGTCCTCCGACTCGTGGGGCACCCCGTAGGCGCGACGCGTCTCCCACCGCCAGGCGGTCTCCTCGAACCCGTCGCGGAAGAAAGCGGTGATGGCCGGGCCAGCGATCAGCTCGGACACACGGTCACCCCTTCGGCGCGAAGCGCGTCAGCAACTCGGCCGGGACGATCACGCACGTCTCGGACGCCTTGACGTCGCGGAGCTGGGCGAGATGGTCAGGGTCGGTGAGACGGTCGCCCTGGACGACGATGTTCCCTGTCTCCGTGTCCCGGTACAGCGTGGGGCAGTCCCCGTCCTTCGACGTGGTCCCCAGGAACTCAAGCGCCACCGTTGCCTCCCTCGTCGGCGTACCGGGGACCAGGATGCGGGCCATGAAGCGGGCGCGCTGCGGGATTGCCGGGGATTGCGCCTACGCACGTCGCCCGACGATGTTGCGCGCAACCTCTGACCACTCCCGAAGCCGTACGCCACCCCGTACGCCAACAGCGGCGTACAACCCCACACGCGGCAGGATCACGGATGCCGCCGCTTCCTGCCCAGCTCAGGCATGGTCCCGGCCTGAAAAGCGGAAGGTCGCCGGTTCGACCCCGGCCCCAGCCACACCGCATGAGCAGTGAGCAGCCCCGGACGGGAATCCCGTCCGGGACTTCTTGCTGCACTGTGTCGTGACGGCCGTGCCGGAGCCGTACGCGATGCCGCCCGGTACGCCGATGCGCCGGGCCACACGTACGGGAACTCAGGCCAGGGCCCGCAGCGCTGCGGCTGAGCCGACCAGCCCTTCTCTTTCCAACGAGGCGATCACGTCTGCGACCACGGCGTTCGGCGGGCTCTTCCGGGCATCCGCAATCTGCGTCAGCACCACGAACACCAACTGGGGCGAGAGATCCACTTGCGCTTCGATGAACGCGTCCGGGTGGACGGCCTGCACGTCCCACACCGATAACTTCCCCGCTGGAAAGTCCCTCAGATTGAATGTGACGATGACCTGCGCTTTCGCCCGAACCGCGCCCGCCATCAGCTCCCGCGTCCGGTCCAGCTTGTGCGGCTCGGTGTCGGGCCGGTTCTCCTTGAGGTTGCGGAAGGTCTCGTCAAGGATCTGGTCCGTCCACTTCGCCTGCACGTGAAGGCCATGCCCTAGATCGGTCCCATCTCCTGGCCGAGCTGCGTGAGTTCGTCGGCCACCAGCCGACGACGATGATCGTCCTTGCGCTGATACTCCAGCAGGGACGACGCGGTGATTCTGCGGTGCGTGCCAACGGTCCGGTACTCGATCTCTCCTGCGTCCAGCAGGCCGATGAGGAAGGGCCGGGACACATTGAGCAGGTCAGCGGCCTGCTGAGTGGTGAGTTCGGCATCGGACGGAACGATGGACACGGCCCGGCCCGCGCCGAGGTGGGCGAGGAGCGAAGCGAGGAGTTCAACGGCCTCACGGGGGAGGGTCAGGGGTTCACGATCACCGGCGTCCTGAACGTTGACCTTCATCTGGGACGCGTCCTGGTGTTCCGCCAGATATGACCGGACCCTCACGAAGGCATGGTTCGCGGTTTCCTGCTTGTCGTCCGGGAGCTTCACCGGGCGGATATCGATCTTGGACATGAGCGCGCCCCTATGTGCGGTAGGTGGTGCGGGAGATCTCTTCATCGCGGTCGGCACTACCCAGCTAGTAGCAGTATCCGCAATATTCGAAACAACCGCAACAACCCCACCCCCTCACCCCTCCGCGTGGGCCCCGTTCTTCGGGCGGCCACCCGGGTGGCGGTGGCGCCAGAGCCAGAAGACGGTGCAGGAGACCACCGCCCACGCGGCCAGTACCAGGTAGGGCTGGATGTGCTGGTAGCCGGGGAAGTAGACGGCCGTGTGCTGGGCGTTGACCGAGGCGCCAGGGGGGAGCCAGCGGCCGATCGTGCCCAGGACCGAGGGGAGCAGGGGCCAGGAGACCGCGCCGCCCGACGAGGGGTTGCCCAGCAGCACCATCAGGCCCCAGGTGGGGATCATCGCCCAGCGCCCGAAGAGCGTGTTGAACATGGTGAAAACCATGCCCGACGTGAACATCGTCAGCGCCAGGATCAGCCAGGACTGCACGAAGGGGAGCTGTACCGCGTCCAGCCCCCAGTCCACGATCGCGGCGATCACGAAGCCGCCGAGCAGCGCGTAGGCGACGGTGAAGGCGATGCGTTCGGGCGGGTTGAGGGCGCGGGCGTGGACGCTGAGCTGGATGGCGCCGACGAAACCGATGATCACGGCCGCGAGGGAGATGTAGAAGATCGCCAGGCCGCGCGGGTCGCCCTTGGCCAGCGGTTTGAGGTCCTTCACCGTCACGTCCACGCCCACGGCCTTGCCCACCTTCGGGCCGGCCTTCTCCAGCAGTTGCGCGACGGAGGCGCCCGAGGCGCTGGAGATGTCCATCTCCACGCGCCCCTTCTTCTCCACCCGGAGGACGGTGAAGACCTCCTGCGCCTCGACGGCCTGCTCGGCCTTCTCGTCCGTCGGATAGCGGCGCACCTCCAGCGAGGAGCCCAGCGCCTTCTCCATCCCGGCGGTGAAGGCGCGGGCCTCCCGCTGGCTGTCCACGGTGCCGACCACGGCCATGGGGATGTGGTGCGGGGTCGGGTCGGCCATGGCGTAGGTGTACGAACCGGCGAAGAGGCCCGCCGCCGCCGCGACGATCAGCACCAGCACCGTCGCGGGGAAGAACGGCGAGTCCTTGAACGTCCGCCATGCGGCGCCCCTGGCGGGCCGGCGTCCATGTGCTCCGTGGGGAGGGTGGTGCTGCTCGCTCATGAACGTCACATTAAGTGCGGCTTCGCACCTTTTCTCATGGAAGCGGTGCGGATGGCGGATGAGGGGGCGGGGGATGACAGGTGAGGGTTACGGGTCCGTACGGGCGGCCCCGTTCCGTCGCCGCCGGCCCCAGCGGCCGAGCGCCACCGCCGCCACGCCCACCCCGATACCGGCCAGCAGGAGGGCGTCGGGCACCGCGTTCCCCGCGCGTTCCGCCCAGCGCTCGGCCGCGAACGCGCTGTCCACGTCGAGCAGCCCCGGCAGCGCCGACGTGCCGTCGTAGGCCAGGAACAGGGCGCCGAGCAGGATGAAGAAGCCCCCGGACAGCAGCGAGGTGGTGTGCAGCCGCAACCGTCCCACGTGCAGTTCCCTGCCCCGCAGCCAGCGCCTGCGGCCCAGGTCGAGCCGGTCCCACAGCAGCGCGAGCAGGAACAGGGGCACCGCCATGCCCAGCGCGTACACCGCCAGCAGCAGTCCCCCGTAGAAGGGGTTGCCGCTCACGGCGGCCACGGTCAGCACGCTGCCGAGGATGGGCCCCGCGCAGAACCCGGCGAGGCCGTAGACCGCGCCGAGCGCGTAGACGGAGAGGGCCGTGGTGGGCCTGATACGGCCCGAGACCTCCCGCAGCTTCCGCGGCGCGAAGCCCATGCCCAGGATCTGGAGGACGCCGAGCGCGATAATCAGCCAGCCGCCGACGGAGACGAGGGTGTCGCGGTGCCCGTAGAAGAGGCGTCCGGCGTACGAGCCCGCGGCGCCGAGGGGGACGAGGGTGGTGGCGAGGCCGAGGTAGAAGACACTCGTACGGGCGACGAGCCTGCCCGTCGAGTCGATGGAGTACGCGAAGAAGGCCGGGAGCAGCAGGGCGCTGCACGGGCTGAGCAGGGCGAGCAGGCCGCCGAGGAAGGCGGCGAGGTAGCCGACGTCGGTCACTGGTCCTTCCCCTTGTCGCTCTCGCCCTCGCCGCTGCCGTCGTCCTCTTCCTTTCCGCCGCCGGTCTTCGCGTCCGTGCCCTTCTTCTTCGCCGCCTTCGCGGCGCGCTCGATCGCGTCCGTGAACACCTCGTCGGGCTGGGCTCCGGCGATCGGCTCGCCGTTGACGAGGAAGGCGGGGGTGCTGCTGGCGCCGAGCCCGTAGCCCTCCTCCTGGTCGCGGCCGAGCGCCTTCTGGGCCGCGCTGCTCTCGCGGTCGCGGTCGAAGCGGTCCAGGTCGGGCACGCCCGCCTGCTTCGCGAAGGCCCGCAGCCGCTTCTCGCCGAACCCCTTCTCCTTGGCCTTCTCGTCCGCGTAGACGGCCTCGTGGAACTGCCAGAAGCGGCCCTGCTGGCCCGCGGCCCAGCCCGCGAGCGCCGCCTCTTCGGAGCCCTTGCCGAAGATGGGGAAGTTGCGCCACTCGATGCGCAGCACGCCCGCCTCGACGTACTCCTTCACCAGCTTCGGCTCGGTGTCCCTGGCGAACTTGCCGCAGAAGGAGCAGCCGAAGTCCGCGTACTCGATCATCACGACCGGCGCGTCCTTCTTCCCCATCGCCAACGGGTCGCCGTCGGCCCGCCTGGCGAGCGCCATCAGCTCGGGCGAGCCACCGGAGGCGGAGTCGTCCGACTCGACGGTGGCGTTGCCACCGTTGCCCGAGGCTCCGCCGCCGCCCTGGACGGCGAACTGCGACAGCCACCCGGCCAGCAGCGCGACCACCGCGACGATCACACCGATGACGACGCCCTTGCGGGAGCCGGGACGGGAGGACGGCGGCCGGGACGGCGTACGGGAGGGGAAGGGGGAGGAGGACGAGGGAGAAGGAGAGGAGGACTTGGACATACGGGTCTCCTGAGCGTGAGAAGCGGAGCGAAGTGGGAAAGCCGTGCCGAGTGCCGCGCTGAGCTGCGCTGACGGCTGACGGCTGACAGATCCGGGGAGGGCAGGGCGACGTGACCCGCGTACGGGCATGCGTCACGAGCCCCCCGGCGCTTCTACACGCGCAGGACGGAGAGGCCGACGGGAGTGGGCGGCGCCAGCGGAGAGGGCCCGCGCACGGGCGGGCGGGCGTGGGCCGCGTCGAGCGCGCTGTGCGACGCGGGCAGCGGGCACTCGCTGAGCACCAGCGGCTGGCTCTGCGGAGCGCCGCCACGGGTCGCGGGGAGGGAACCGTCGCCGCCCTGCGAACGGTGGCATCCCGGAGCGCCGGGGTCGTGGGGCGCCTTGTCTCCGCCATCGGCCAGGACAGCGGTTCCGACGGTTCCAGAGGCGCCGGAGGTTTCGGATGCGACGGCGCCAGAGGTGACCGCACCAGAGGTGACGGAGCCGGAGGTGACCGCACCGGACACGCCCTGTCCGGAGGACCCCGTGGCCGTCGCCTTCGGCGTCAACAGGGCGCACAGCGCCACCAGCAGCCCCACGAGCACGACGGCCGTCGAGCGGCTCCGCGTGCTGCTGCGGGTCATGACGGCGAAACCTCCGGAACCTCTCGCGCTGGCTGCCAACGGCTGCCGCTGTCCGCTGCTGACTCGGGCCAGCCTACGCAGAAGAGGCCGGGCCGTGCCGCCAGGCACCCCGCCACCCCGCGCCCAGGGGGACGCCCCCGCACCGCTCCGGGCCCGCCCCACCCCCCGCCCCGCAACCCCCGCGGCGCACCCGTACGACCCCGCCCGTCCCCCCGTCGCCGGGCAATTCGTTCGCCAGTCGATTCGGGGAGGTGCGATCCTGGATCAGGTATGCCGACTTCCACGCCTCCTTCCCCCGACGCTCCTGGCGCTCCCGGCGCTCCCGGCGCCCTGCGCGAGCGCCTGCCCGAGCTGATGCTGCGCGACCGGCAGCGGCTGGGCCGCCGTCTCGACGGCGCGCGGAGGATCCGCAAGCCCGAGGCACGGGCCGCCGTGCTGTCCGAGATCGCCGCCGCGATGGACGAGTCCGAGCTGCGGGTCGAGTCGCGGCGCGAGGCCGTGCCTCGGATCACGTATCCCGAGCAGCTGCCCGTCAGCCAGAAGAAGGACGAGATCCTGGAGGCGATACGCGACCACCAGGTCGTGATCGTCGCGGGCGAGACGGGCTCCGGGAAGACGACGCAGATCCCCAAGATCTGCATGGAGCTGGGCCGTGGCATCCACGGCGTCATCGGCCACACCCAGCCGCGCCGCATCGCGGCCCGCACGGTCGCCGAGCGCGTCGCCGACGAGCTGAACTCGCCGCTGGGCGAGACCGTCGGCTGGAAGGTCCGCTTCACCGACCAGGTCAAGGGGCACACCCTGGTCAAGCTGATGACGGACGGCATCCTGCTCGCCGAGATCCAGCAGGACCGCGAGCTGCTCCAGTACGACACGATCATCATCGACGAGGCGCACGAGCGCAGCCTCAACATCGACTTCCTGCTCGGCTATCTCGCGCAACTCCTGCCGAGACGGCCCGAGCTGAAGGTGATCATCACCTCGGCGACGATCGACCCCGAGCGCTTCTCGCGCCACTTCGGGGATGCCCCGATCGTGGAGGTTTCGGGCCGTACGTATCCCGTAGAGGTGCGCTACCGCCCCCTCCTCGAAGAGGACAGCGAGTCCCCCGACCGCGATCAGGTCACCGCGATCTGCGACGCCGTCGACGAGCTGCGCCGCGAGGCCCCCGGCGACATCCTGGTGTTCCTCTCCGGAGAGCGCGAGATCCGCGACACGGCGGACGCGCTCCAGAAGAAACAGCTCCCCGGGACCGAGGTCCTGCCCCTGTACGCGCGCCTCTCGCACGCCGAGCAGCACCGCGTCTTCCAACGCCATTCGGGCCGCCGCATCGTGCTGGCCACGAACGTGGCCGAGACCTCGCTGACGGTCCCCGGCATCAAGTACGTGATCGATCCGGGCACGGCCCGCATCTCGCGCTACAGCCACCGCACCAAGGTCCAGCGCCTCCCCATCGAGCCCGTCAGCCAGGCCAGCGCCAACCAGCGCAAGGGCCGCTGCGGGCGTACGTCGGACGGCATCTGCGTCCGGCTGTACTCGGAGGAGGACTTCCTCTCGCGCCCCGAGTTCACGGACGCGGAGATCCTCCGTACGAACCTCGCCTCCGTCATCCTCCAGATGGCCGCCGCCGGGCTCGGCGACATCGAGAAGTTCCCCTTCATCGACCCCCCGGAGCACCGCAGCATCAAGGCTGGCGTCCAGTTGCTGGAGGAGCTGCACGCGCTCGACGGCAAGCAGAAGGACCCCAAGGCCCGCCTGACGCCGACGGGCAGGAAGCTCGCGCAGCTCCCCGTCGACCCCCGGCTGGCCCGCATGGTCCTGGAGGCCGACCGCAACGGCTGTGCCCGCGAGGTCATGGTCATCGCGGCGGCGTTGTCCATCCAGGACCCCCGCGAGCGGCCCTCGGACAAGCAGCAGCAGGCCGACCAGCAGCACGCCAGGTTCAAGGACGAGACGAGCGACTTCCTCGCGCTGCTGAACCTGTGGCGGTATGTGCGCGAGCAGCAGAAGGCGCTGTCCTCGTCGGCCTTCCGCCGCGCCTGCAAGTCCGAGTTCCTGAACTACCTGCGCATACGCGAATGGCAGGACATCTACACGCAGTTGCGCCAGGTCGCCAAGACCATGGGCATCGCCCTGAACGAGCAGGACGCTGACCCGGACCGCGTCCACCAGTCGCTGATGGCGGGGCTGCTCTCGCACATCGGGCTCAAGGAGGGCGAGAAGAACGAGTATCTGGGCGCCCGTGGCACGAAGTTCGCGGTCTTCCCAGGCTCGGCCCTCTTCAAGAAGGCCCCCCGCTGGATCATGTCGGCCGAGCTGGTCGAGACGTCGCGGCTGTGGGCCCGCGTCAACGCGAAGGTCGAGCCCGAGTGGATCGAGCCCCTCGCCGAGCACCTGATCAAGCGCACGTACAGCGAGCCGCACTGGGAGCAGAAGCAGGCGGCCGTGATGGCGTACGAGCGGGTGACTCTCTACGGCGTCCCCGTCGTCGCGCAGCGCAAGGTCAACTACGGGCGGATCGATCCGGAGACCTCCCGCGACCTGTTCATCCGCAACGCGCTGGTCGAGGGCGACTGGCGCACGCACCACCAGTTCTTCCATGACAATCGCAAACTCCTCGGCGAGGTCGAGGAGCTGGAGCACCGGGCCCGCCGCCGCGACATCCTCGTGGACGACGAGACGCTCTACGACTTCTACGACCAGCGCGTCCCCGAGGACATCGTCTCCGGGGCTCACTTCGACGCGTGGTGGAAGAAGCAGCGCCGCGAGGACCCGGACCTGCTCAACTTCGAGAAGTCCATGCTCATCAACGAGCGGGCCGGCGAGGTCTCCAAGGACGACTACCCGGACGTGTGGTGGCAGGGCGAGCTGCGGTTCAAGGTCACTTACCAGTTCGAGCCGGGCGCCGACGCGGACGGCGTCACCGTCCACGTCCCGCTCCAGGTCCTCAACCAGGTCACGGCCGAGGGCTTCGACTGGCAGATCCCGGGCCTGCGCGAGGACCTGGTCACCGAGCTGATCCGCTCCCTGCCCAAGCCCGTACGCCGCCACTACGTCCCGGCGCCCAACTTCGCCAAGCGCTTCCTGGCCGCCTTCCCCGCCGCCTCGGGCGAGGGCGCGCCGCCCTTCCAGGAGCCCGTGACGGTCACGCTGGCGCGCGAGCTGAGGCGCATGGTCGGCGTCCCCGTGTCCGCCGAGGACTTCGACCTCGGCAAGGTGCCCGACCATCTGCGGGTCACCTTCCGGGTCGTCGACGAGCGGCGCAAGAAGCTGGCCGAGTCCAAGGACCTGGAGGAGTTGCAGCTCAAGCTCAAGGACCAGACCCAGGCCGCCATCACCCGCGCCTTCGAGTCCTCCACGAGGGAGCAGGCCCGCAAGGGCGGGAAGCGTGGCGGACGGGGCCGCGGCGGCGCCCAGGACGCCGCGGGAGCGCCCGGCGGCCCGTCGGGCGCTCCGGGGGCCGAGGAGGCCGCAGAAGGCGCTCAGGGCGACGGAAGCGCGGGCCCCGCGCCGTCCCCGCTCTCGCAGCGCACCGGCCTGACCACCTGGACCCTGGGCACCCTCCCGCGCACCTTCGAGACGCGCCGCGCCGGCCACCCCGTGAAGGCGTATCCGGCGCTGGTGGACGACGGCGACTCGGTGTCCGTGCGCCTCTTCGACACCGAGGCCGAACAGCGTCAGGCCATGTGGCCGGGCACGCGCAGGCTGATCCTGCTCAACATCCCGTCGGACCCGGCCAAGTTCGCCGCCTCCAAGCTGTCCAACCCGCAGAAGCTCGCCCTCTCCCGCTCCCCGCACGGCAGCGTCCAGGCCCTCTTCGAGGACTGCGTCACGGCCTCGACGGACCGCCTCATCGCGGCACACGGCGGACCCGCCTGGGACGAGGAGTCGCACCAGAAGCTGTTCGACGCGGTACGGGCCGATCTCGTCGACGCCACCCTGCGGACGGTGAAGCAGGTCCAAGAGGTGCTGGCCGCCTGGCACTCGTGCGAGCAGCGGCTGCGCGGCATCAAGAGCCCGGTGCTGCTGCCGTCCCTCACGGACGTCAAGGAGCAGCTCACGGCCCTGATCTGCCCGGGCTTCGTGACCCTGCACGGGGCCTCCAGGCTGCCGGACCTGCTGCGCTATCTCGTCGCGGCCGACCGCCGCCTCCAGCAGCTCCCCTCCAACGCCGAGCGCGACCGCACCCGGATGGCGAAGGTGCACGAGATGCGCGACGAGTACCTGTGGCTGCTGGAGCAGTTCCCCAGGGGGCGGCCGGTGCCCAAGGCGGCGCGGGACATCCGCTGGATGATCGAGGAACTGCGGGTCAGCTACTTCGCGCACGCGCTGGGTACGGCGTATCCCGTCTCGGACAAACGCATCATGAAGGCCGTGGACGCGGCGGCCCCTCCGGGAGCGTGAGGCCGGGCCGGAGGAGGCGCGGGAGGAGCCTGGGAAGGGTGGGTGACGGGCGCGGGAGGCGGCTCCCGGACGCGTAACGCCCTCGTCGCGCAACGTGAGTTCGCTTCGCCCTCTGACCTGCTGTAAAGTCTCGTCTCGCGCCGAGCGCGCAGAGCAAGGTCCTGTGGAGCAGTTTGGAGTGCTCGCCACCCTGTCAAGGTGGAGGCCGCGGGTTCAAATCCCGTCAGGACCGCACGAGATGAGAAGGGCCCGCCCCCGCGAGAGGGGCGGGCCCTTCCGCTGTTCCCCCTCTGGTCTCCCTGCTCCTCCCGCTTCCCCGGCGCCTCCAGCGCCCCCGCTCCCTTGACGGCCGTACGGCCCGGGGGTACCTCTGCTGAAGGAGGTGGAGCGCCGATGACAAGGGCTGCGAGCACACCGGGGCGGCATGAGACCAGGGCACTTCTGCGCGCCCATCTGGCGGCTGCGACGCGCTACCGCCATGTGACCCGCCACTGCCCCATATGCCACCGGCTCCTGCGGCTGGCGATGGAGTCGGGCCCGGCCCGCACGCCCTCGGAGCCGGACGACGGCACGAGCGAGGACCAAAGTCCCCCGACGAAGTGACCGAAGCAGGCCCCTCGGCCCGGCCCCGGGTGTCACGCTGGACGCGGAGCGAGCACGGACCCACTCAAGATCCCCATTACAGCAGCGCCGACATACGCGACAAGACCCCGACGCTGTGACGGGAGTCACCGAATCCCACCCGGCGAGTAGGGAACTCATGGGCTCCCCGCACCCGGTCAATTTAATATGTGCAATTGCACTGCCCGTTCCAGGCCACGCGGCACCACCTCGCACAGACCCCGTCCCAGGTGGCCGGGAAGCCCCAAGTCCCCCTCCGCCAGGCCCAGTCGGGCCCGCGCGGCACCCTGGACCCCTGGCCCCCTGGCCCCCTGGCCCCCTGGACATAAAAAGATCGCGCTGGACCCGGCGGAGTCCAGCGCGATCAAACGACCAAGCACTGTTGGGGACAGTGACCTGACGCATGGTGCGACATGGGCGCAAAGACGAGGTGGGGGCCCCGAAAACGCCCGGATATCCAGTTATTTCGCCTGATCAGGCCTCACTGCGCTGCTGCGGAATGCCCGCCAGCAGCGCACGCACCTCCGCCTCGCGGTAGCGGCGGTGCCCACCGAGCGTGCGGATGGACGTGAGCTTGCCTGCCTTGGCCCAGCGCGTGACCGTCTTCGGGTCCACGCGGAACATCGTGGCAACCTCAGCCGGGGTCAGCAGCGGCTCGGCATCAGGGGTGCGAGCGGTCATGAGCGGCCTCCTCGGGAGAACCGAACCATCACGGTTCTTTCCTCTAAATTCTGCACCTTGACCCGCGTTGCCCGAAATGGCGCACGCGAGCCGAGTCGGTTATAGGACGAACGGCTTGTCCTCGGCACTACAACTACACCATCTGTCCAGCCACGTCGGCCAAACCGATGGAATTGCCCTCTCAGGTGTTCAACCTCGGCGGAAGCCGATGGACCGTGCCATAACGGACAGTCACGCGACCGTGACGATCAGTCACAGTGTGACCAGATGTCACCAGCCCTACCAAGGAGCGCAATACCGATCTATCCGCCCATAGTTGAACGGAAGGAGCCCTCTGCGAGCTCCTTGTCCTATTTTGACACGAGGGACAGGTCTGAGAGCAAGGCCCTGGTAAGTGCTATCCATCACGCTTGAACCATTGGCCCGGTTCGGGACAAAGGTCCTGAGTGACCTGAGTGATCGGTGAGTGAACGGGGGCTCAGTTGGCGAACTGAAGCTCCCGTACCGCCCGCCAGCGGTCCGTCAGCCGCTCGTACGCCACGCCGGCCCGCTCTCCGTCCCCCTCGCGGAGCGCCGCGATCCCCTCCGCCACATCGGCAGCGGAGTGGTCGTCGGCGAGCCGGTCCTCGGGGATCGCATGCGCCAGACCGCCGTAGTCCAGCTCGACGAGGGAGCGGGGATGGAATTCCTCCAGCCACCGGCCCACGTCCACCAGGCCATCGACGAGCGGCCCTTCCTCCAGCTCCTCGCGGAGCACCTTCAGGCCGCGAGCGAGGCGGCGCCTCGCCTGAACCATGGGAGTGCGGTAGCGGAGTACGAACTGCTGTCCGCTCTCCTCACCCGTTCCGGGCTTCGCAAACTCCTTTTCTTCATCGGAGAAGAGAACGAACCAGCGCACGGGCACATGCCACAGCGCGGTGCGGATCCAGGGCCGCGCGTCGGGGTTGCGCGTCAGCCAGCGCTCGTAGTCCGCCGCGGCCTCGCGCCGCACGACGGGCGGGACGGCCGCGTCCAGCACGGGCGCCGGCAGCGCCACCTCCTGCTCCCCCGCGGCCTGGGAGAGCGCCGAGAGCGCCTGCCAGCCCCGCAGCCGGGTCCGCCAGGGGCAGACGCACGTCACACCATCCACCTCCGCGACGAAGGCGTCCGCGCTCTCGGCCACCGGCACCGCGACGGGCGGCACCGCCAGCAGGTCGGACAGGGCCCTGCGCAGCTCGTCCTGTGCCGTGGGGAAGTGCTCCCGCTTGGCGTACCGCACCCAGTGGGAGCGCTCCGGCTCGGGGAACGCGGCCAGTGGCTCGTACACCCGCAGATACGCCGTGTACGGGACGATGACCGCCGCCTGCTGAGCCACGCGCTTCCCCTCCAGGACCTCTGTCGGACGCCGGATGGCGGGACCATCCGTGCGGACGCTTCGCTGACACTCCTCCGGACGGAGGCGTGAACTCGCGAAGGCGTCCCGCAGGACAGTTGACTACCCCGATCGTGGCACCGCAACGATGCGGTCACGCGCAGGTCGTACGCTGCTGTCGTCCGGCCCTCCCCACCCACAGGAGGGCGTCCAACGCGACACAGGAGTCACCACCGTGACTGATGTACGTCCCCTCTCCCGGCAGTCCTCACCAGGAGTGCACCAGGCCGACGTCGACGGACCGGCCGACGCGGGAGTTCTGCGGACCCTGTTCCACTCCGAGCAGGGCGGGCACGAGCAGGTCGTGCTGTGCCAGGACCGCGCGAGCGGCCTCAAGGCAGTGATCGCCATCCACTCCACCGCGCTGGGCCCGGCCCTGGGCGGCACCCGCTTCCACCCCTACGCGGACGCCGTCGAGCACCACCAGCGCCCCGAGGAGGCCGCCGTCCTCGACGCGCTCAACCTCGCGCGGGGCATGACGTACAAGAACGCCCTCGCGGGGCTGGACCACGGCGGCGGCAAGGCCGTGATCATCGGGGACCCGGAGAAGGCCAAGAGCGAGGAGCTGCTGCTCGCCTACGGGCGCGCCGTGGCCTCGCTCGGTGGCCGCTATGTGACCGCGTGCGACGTCGGTACCTACGTGCAGGACATGGACGTCATCTCGCGCGAGTGCCGCTGGACCACAGGGCGTTCGCCCGCGAACGGCGGCGCGGGCGACTCGTCCGTGCTCACCGCCTACGGCGTCTTCCAGGGCATGCGGGCCAGCGCCCAGCACCTGTGGGGAGCGCCCACGCTGCGGGGCCGCACGGTCGGCATCGCGGGCGTCGGGAAGGTCGGGCACCTGCTCGTGGGGCACCTGCTGGAGGACGGGGCGCGGGTCGTGATCACCGATGTGCGGCCCGAGTCCGTGGCGCGGGTGCGGGCCGCGCACCCCGAGGTCCTCGTGGCGCCCGACACCGCCGCGCTGATCCGCACCGAGGGCATGGACATGTACGCGCCGTGCGCCCTGGGCGGCGCGCTGGACGACGACACCGTGCCCGCGCTCACCGCGAAGGCGGTCTGCGGGGCCGCCAACAACCAGCTCGCCCACCCGGGGGTGGAGAAGGACCTCGCCGACCGCGGGATCCTCTACGCGCCCGACTACGTCGTCAACGCGGGCGGCGTCATCCAGGTCGCCGACGAGTTGCAGGGCTTCGACTTCGCACGTGCGAAAGCAAAGGCGGGGAAAATCTTCGACACGACGGCGGAGATTTTCCGTCGCGCGGACGCCGACGGAGTGCCCCCGGCGGCCGCCGCCGACCGCATCGCGGAGCAGCGGATCGCGGGACGAGAGCCTTCTCACGACCCCTCGGCGGGTCGATCCGCGGCAGGAAGGTAAAATCACGGCTGACCAGCAAAGGGATGGTCATGGGGCGCGTCGGGCGGCAGCCGTGTCGTGCGGGCGACGTACCGTACGGCCGCGGAAGCAGGTACCGTTGAAGCCCTACGGAACCGGTCTCTCTGTCGAGAGTCCGCTCTGAATTGTGAACGCGTGTCAAGACTCTGGGGCCGTCGAGCCCCGTCGTTGAGGGGGTCGAGCCATGGGGCGCGGCCGGGCCAAGGCCAAGCAGACGAAGGTCGCCCGCCAGCTTAAGTACAACAGCGGTGGGACGGACCTATCCCGCCTGGCCGAGGAGCTGGGCGCATCGCCGTCGAACCAGTCGCCGAACGGTGAGCGGTTCGAGGACGATGAGCTGGACGACGACCCGTACGCACAGTACGCGGAGCTGTACAACGAAGATGAGGAAGAGGACGAGGACGAGTCCTCCGATACTTCTTCGCATCGACGTCGCGCTTGACCTGACGTCCACACACCACAGCCCGGTCCGGCATCCGCCGGACCGGGTTCTGTGCTGTCCCGCGAGCGGGCCCGGTTCCGGGAGCGGGTTCAGCGCGCATAGTCCCCGGTGAGGGTCACCGCTTCCGCGCCCTCGCCCCGCTCGTCGATCTCTCCCGCGACCCAGGCGTCCACGCCTCGGTCGGTCAGGGTGCTCAGGGCCGCCTCGACGGACTGCGGGGGGACGACGGCGATCATGCCGACGCCCATGTTCAGGGTCTTCTCCAGCTCGGCGCGGGCGACGTCACCCGCCGTGCCCACCACGTCGAAGACAGGGCCCGGCGCCCATGTGGTGCGGTCCACCCGCGCGTGGAGGCCGTCCGGGATGACGCGGGCCAGGTTGCTGGCGAGGCCACCGCCGGTGATGTGCGAGAACGCGTGCACCTCGGTGGTGCGGTTCAGGGCCAGGCAGTCCAGCGAGTAGATCTTGGTGGGCTCCAGCAGCTCCTCGCCGAGGGTGCGCCCGAACTCCGGAACGTTCCGGTCCAGGGCCCAGCCCGCGCGGTCGAAGAGCACATGCCTCACCAGCGAGTACCCGTTCGAGTGAAGCCCCGAGGACGCCATGGCGATCACCGCGTCCCCCGTACGGATGCGATCCGCGCCCAGCAGGCGGTCCGCCTCCACCACGCCCGTGCCGGCGCCCGCGACGTCGTACTCGTCCGGGGCCAGCAGCCCTGGGTGCTCGGCCGTCTCGCCGCCGACCAGGGCGCAGCCCGCGAGGACGCAGCCCTCGGCGATGCCCTTGACGATCTGCGAGACCCGCTCGGGGACGACCTTGCCGACGCAGATGTAGTCGGTCATGAACAGCGGCTCGGCGCCGCAGACCACGAGGTCGTCCACGACCATCGCGACCAGGTCGTGGCCGATCGTGTCGTGGATGTCCATCTTCTGCGCGATGGCGACCTTGGTACCGACGCCGTCCGTCGCGGAGGCGAGCAGCGGGCGCTCGTACCGCTTCAGGACGCTGGCGTCGAAGAGCCCGGCGAAGCCGCCCAGCGAGCCCACGGACTCGGGGCGCTGGGCCTTGCGCACCCACTCCTTCATCAGATCGACGGCGCGGTCGCCCGCCTCGATGTCGACGCCCGCCTCCGCATAGCTGGCGCCGGTGCCCTGGTGCGGGGCACCTTCAGAGGATTCAGCAGGCATGACAGTGAGCCCTTTCGGGGTTCGGTCGGTCAACAGGTCGTCGACAGGTCATCGTCGGTCGGGTCGTCGTCGGTCGGTCGGCGGATCGGCTGATCAGCGCTGTTCGCTCGTCGCTCGGCGCATATCGCTGCCGCCCGTCGCGGAGGGTCCGCTACGGGCGCTTGAGCGCGTCCGATCCGCCGAGGCCGGCGGTCAGGGTCCCGACGCCGTCGACGTCGGGCTTGGCCTGCCCCTCGGTCTCCGCCTCCAGGAGGTGCTTGCCCAGCAGCTCCGGGTCGGGCAGCTCCATCGGGTACTCCCCGTCGAAGCAGGCCCGGCACAGGTTGGGCTTGGCGATCGTCGTCGCCTCGATCATCCCGTCGGTGGAGATGTAGGCCAGCGAATCGGCGCCCAGGGACTTGCCGATCTCCTCGACCGAGAGACCGTTGGCGATCAGCTCGGCGCGGGTGGCGAAGTCGATGCCGAAGAAGCACGGCCACTTGATGGGCGGGGAGCTGATCCGCACGTGCACCTCGGCGGCGCCCGCCTCGCGGAGCATCCGGACGAGGGCGCGCTGGGTGTTGCCGCGCACGATCGAGTCGTCGACGACGACCAGGCGCTTCCCGCGGATGACTTCCTTGAGCGGGTTGAGCTTGAGGCGGATGCCCAGTTGGCGGATGGTCTGGCTCGGCTGGATGAAGGTCCGGCCGACGTAGCTGTTCTTGACCAGTCCGCTGCCGTACGGAATGCCGCTCGCCTCGGCGTAGCCCACGGCCGCGGGCGTGCCGGACTCGGGAGTCGCTATGACGAGATCGGCGTCCGCCGGGGCCTCGGCCGCCAGCTTGCGGCCCATCTCCACACGGGAGAGGTAGACGTTCCGTCCGGCGATGTCCGTGTCGGGGCGGGCGAGATAGACGTACTCGAAGACGCAGCCCTTCGGCTTCGCATCAGCGAAGCGTGTGGAGCGGAGGCCGTCCTCGTCGATGGCGACCAGTTCGCCCGGTTCGATCTCGCGGATGAAGCTGGCGCCGACGATGTCCAGGGCCGAGGTCTCGCTCGCCACGACCCAGCCACGCTCCAGGCGCCCGAGGACCAGGGGCCTGATGCCCTGCGCGTCGCGCGCCGCGTAGAGGGTGTGCTCGTCCATGAACACGAACGAGAAGGCGCCCTTCACCTTTGGCAGCACACGGGGTGCCGCTTCCTCGACGGTGAGGGGCTTGTCGTCCTCGTCGGTCTGGCCCGCGAGCAGGGCCGTGACGAGGTCGGTGTCGTTGGTGGCCGCGACCTGCGTCGCGCGTCCGTTGCCCACGGACGCCTGCTGGGCTACCAGCTCGGCCAGCTCGACGGTGTTGACCAGGTTTCCGTTGTGGCCCAGGGCGATGGAGCCGTGGGCCGTCGCGCGGAAGGTCGGCTGGGCGTTTTCCCAGACGGAAGCGCCGGTCGTCGAATACCGGGCGTGACCGACCGCGATGTGGCCCCTGAGGGAGCCGAGAGAGGTCTCGTCGAAGACCTGGGAAACCAGGCCCATGTCCTTGAAGACGAGAATTTGGGAGCCGTTGCTCACCGCGATGCCCGCGGACTCTTGTCCACGGTGTTGCAGTGCGTACAGCCCGAAGTACGTGAGCTTCGCGACCTCTTCCCCCGGGGCCCAGACACCGAAGACGCCGCAGGCGTCCTGGGGACCCTTCTCACCGGGGAGGAGGTCGTGGTTGAGTCGTCCGTCACCACGTGGCACGCCATCGAGTCTAGGACAGGTGGGGCGCTGCTCCGAATCGGGGACGGGATCGAATCCGTGGTGACGGAGTCACCACGGGGAGTGACGTGCCTGGTGAGGGCCCTGTGCACGCCTGCGGCGCCCTCCGCGCGGGCCTCGGGCGCGGGGGCGCGAGGGGCCCCGTACGGGCGGCACACGGGGGCCGCGAGAGGCCCGCGAGAGGGGTCGCCGCAGGGCTCGCTGTGAGGTTCCTCCCCTTCTCTTTGGGGTCCTCTCAGAATGCGGGGCAGTGCCGGAGCCGGACCCGAGGAGCGCAGGCCGCCACGGCCGCTCATCGCTCAGCGTCCCGTTGCGTATCGCTGTCGGCGCTGTCGCTCTCGGCACTTCCGTACTCCGCGTGGAACTGTGCGACCCGCTTGTCCTCCGTTCCGCGCCGCGCTATCCGGCGAGCGATCCATGCGGTGCTCCCGCCGATGACGAGGACTGACGCAGTGACCAGCACGGCGCGGAATACGGTCGACAGCCCGAAGAGCGACGACAGCCCCATTCCGATGAACACCCCGAAGACCAGGCCCACAGAGCCCCACACGATCGTGACGGTGTCGGTCAGCTGCCGTTCCGTGAGATTTTCGTCGTAGTAGTCACCCCGGATGAGGTAGCGACCACTGGTGTTGCCGGTTCCGCCGGGCATGCTCATTGCTCACCGCTCCGTACTCGTCGTCCAAGGGCGGTAGTGGTTACCGGACCCCTCTGCTCCGGCTGTGATCAGGAGCAGGGTCAGGACCCTGCCCAACTCCATGCCTTCTACACCTAGTTGTACTCCAGTCGAGGACCACGCCCCAGGCGATGTGATCCGGTTCCGGATCAAGGGCACCGAGGAGACCGTCGACGTGCCGGAGCCCGTCGCTCAGCCCAGTACCGGGAGCTGGGGGCCGAGGTCGGCGCGGTCGCCGCTGGCCGAGACCGTGCCGTCGGCGAGCGCGGCCGACCAGGATGTGCGGCCCGTCGCGAGGCGCAGCCAGGTGAGGGGGTCCGTCTCGACCACGTTGGGCGGGGTGCCCCGGGTGTGCCGTGGCCCCTCGACGCACTGCGTCACCGCGAACGGCGGGATCCGCACCTCCACCGAGCCGCCCGGCGCCTTCGCGGCGAGCGCGTCCGCGAGGAGCCTGACCGACGTCGCGAGCGCCGTCCGGTCCAGGGTGACAGGGACGCCCGTGGCGCGGGCGAGGTCGTCGCTGTGGGCGACGAGTTCGACGAGCCGGGTCACCGTGAAGTCCAGCACGCGCATCGCGCCGACGGGGTGCGGGACGAGGAGGTCGGGCCGTACCGCCGACTCCAGCACCGGGTCCAGTTGCGCGACGGCCTCGTCGATACGGGCCGCCGCGTCGTCCGTACGGGCCGCCTCGGTGCGGGTCTCCTCGTCCAGGTCGTGGGCGAAGTCGGAGGTGGTGCGCACCCAGGTGGGCAGGTCCAGGGGCCGGGCGCCCGCGAGGTCCGACGAGGCCGCCTCGGGGCGGGCGAGGGCGCGGGGCAGCGCGTCGATCTGGAGCGCGATGTGGACGAGCAGCGCGTGCACGTCCCAGCCCGGCAGGCCCGAGGGGAGCGCGCGCTGCTCGGCGCTGAGCGCGTGGGCGGCCTCCGTGACCGCCTCGACCTGCGCGGTCAGCGCCTTGCGGACTCTGACGGGGTCGTGGACGCGGGGCTTCGTACGTTTCGGTTCGGCGGGCGGCATGCGGTGAGGTTAGCGCCGTGCGGCCCGTATCCGCCCGGGTGCGGTGGGGGCCGGTCGCGGCATGTTCCGCTCCGGTCCGGCCCCGCGAGGCCCGAGGCCGCCGCCGTCACCGGTGCCGTCGCCGCGATCGCCGCCGTCGTCGCCGTCGCCGCCGTCGCCGCCTCACGACGTGCTCTCGCGGGGGATCAGGCGGTGGGAGGCGTGGATCGTGGTGTGGGGCGCCTCGGGGTCGCCCGTGACGCGGGTCAGGAGCGCGTCGACGGCGAGGCGGGCGAGCTGGGCCTTGTCGGGCGCGACCGTCGTGAGCGAGGGCACGCAGAACCGCGTCTCCTCGATGTCGTCGAACCCCACCACGGCCAGCTCTCCCGGCACCCGCACCCCCGCGTCGTAGGCGGCACGTACCGCGCCGGAGGCCAGCAGGTCGGAGAAGCAGAACACCGCGTCGGGCGGCTCCGGCAGCGCGAGCAGGCCGCGCGTCACGGCCTGGCCCTCGGCCCGTGCGAACCCCCGCACGGGCGGGGTGAGGGCAGGGTCGTACGCGAGACCCGCCGCGCGCAGCGCCGTCAGATAGCCGCGGGCGCGCTGCTGCGAGGTGGTGTGGCGCGTGGCGCTCGTCTGGAAGCCGAGCGCCGCGATGCGGCGGCAGCCGCGGGCGAGCAGATGCTCCGTCGCCTCCCGGGCCGCGCTGACGTTGTCGATGAGGACGTGGTCGGCGGGCACCTCGAAGTCCCGCTCGCCGAGCAGGACCAGGGGCACGCGGCGCGGGCCACGGACGAGGGCCGCCTGGTCGAGGCGGGACGGGGAGATCAGGACACCGTCGACGAGGGGGTCTGACAGGCCGCGCGCGACGCGGAGTTCGGCCTCCGGATCGCCTCCCGTGTCCTCGACGAGGACGGCGACGCCGTGCGCGCGTGCCGCCTCGATGACGGCGGTGGCCAGCTCGGCGAAGTAGGGCTGGACCAGTTCGGGTACGGCGAGGCCGATGACGCCGCTGCGTCCCGTACGCAGGTGGCGGGCCGAGGCGTTGGGGCGGTAGTCCAGTTCGTCGATGGCGCGGAGCACCCGTGTCCGGGTGGGTTCGGCGACGCGGATCTCGCCGCGTACGACATTGGAGACGGTCTTGATCGACACGCCCGCGCGCTCGGCGACGTCCTTGAGCCTCGCCCCTCCCATGCCGCTCCCCCCGGCCCCTCGACGGCCCCCGGCCGCGGGAAACCACCGGCTGAGCGGGGCCGTTCACATGCGCGCTGTGCCGTGACACGAGACTACGCCTCCGCCGCACGCGAAGGGCCGGGGAAGGCGAACCGCGCCGCCTTCCCCGGCCCCCGCACCCGCACGGGACCGGAGCGTCAGCCGAACAGTTCCGGCAGCGTCCGCGTGTGCGCCTCGCGCAGTTCGTCCAGCGGCAGGCTGAACTGCCCCTGGACCTCGATCTCGTCGCCGTCCACGACGCCGATGCGCGCCGCGGGCAGCCCGCGTGCCGCGCACATCTCGCTGAACCTGACCTCCTCGCTGCGCGGGATCGCGACCAGCGCGCGGCCCTGCGACTCGGAGAAGAGGAAGACGAACGGGTCGATGCCGTCCGGCACGACGATCCGCGCGCCCTTGCCGCCCTTGAGGCAGGACTCGGTGAGCGCCTGGATCAGGCCGCCGTCGCTGAGGTCGTGCGCCGCGTCGGCCATGCCGTCGCGGGAGGCGGCGATCAGGATCTCGGCGAGCAGCTTCTCCCGCTCCAGATCGACGGCCGGGGGCAGCCCGCCCAGGTGCCCGTGCGCCACCTGCGACCAGGCGGAGCCGCCCAGCTCCTCCTTGGTGTCACCCAGGAGGTAGATGAGCTGACCCTCCTCGGCGAAGGCGACGGGCGTGCGCCGCGTGACGTCGTCGATGACGCCCAGCACGCCGACCACCGGGGTGGGGTGGATGGCCACGTCGCCCGTCTGGTTGTAGAGGGAGACGTTGCCGCCGGTGACCGGGGTGCCCAGCTCCTTGCAGGCGTCGGCCAGGCCCCGGCACGCCTCAGCGAACTGCCACATGGCCGCCGGGTCCTCGGGCGAGCCGAAGTTGAGGCAGTCCGTGACGGCGAGCGGCTTGGCGCCCGTGGCGGCGACGTTGCGGTACGACTCGGCCAGCGCCAGCTGCGCGCCCGTGTAGGGGTCGAGCTTGGCGTAGCGCCCGTTGCCGTCCGTGGAGACGGCGACCCCGAGCCCCGTCTCGTCGTCGACGCGGATCATGCCGCCGTCCTCGGGCTGGGCGAGGACGGTGTTGCCGAGCACGTAGCGGTCGTACTGGTCGGTGATCCAGGACTTGGCCGCCTGGTTCGGCGAGGAGACCAGGGCCAGCGCGGCGGCCCGCAGTTCATCGCCGCTGGCGGGCCGGGGCAGCTTCGCCGCGTCGTCGGCCTGGAGCGCGTCCTGCCAGGCCGGGCGCGCGTAGGGCCGCTGGTAGACGGGGCCCTCGTGCGCGACGGTGCGCGGCGGCACGTCGACGATCTGCTCGCCGTGCCAGAAGATCTCCAGTTGCTCGCCGTCGGTCACCTCGCCGATGACGGTGGCGATGACGTCCCACTTCTCGCAGATCTCCAGGAAGCGGTCCACCTTGTCCGGCTCGACCACAGCGCACATGCGCTCCTGGGACTCGCTCATCAGGATCTCCTCCGGGGAGAGGGAGGAGTCCCGCAGCGGCACCGTGTCCAGCTCGACGCGCATGCCGCCCGAACCAGCCGAGGCCAGCTCGCTGGTGGCGCAGGACAGGCCCGCGCCGCCGAGGTCCTGGATGCCCGCGACCAGATCCTCCTTGAAGATCTCCAGGGTGCACTCGATGAGCAGCTTCTCCTGGAAGGGGTCGCCGACCTGGACGGCGGGCCGCTTGGCGGGGCCCTCCGCGTCGAAGGTTTCCGACGCCAGGACGGAGACGCCGCCGATGCCGTCGCCGCCGGTGCGGGCGCCGTAGAGGATGACCTTGTTGCCGGTGCCGGACGCCTGCGCGAGGTGGATGTCCTCGTGCTTCATCACGCCGACGCACAGGGCGTTGACGAGCGGGTTGCCCTGGTAGCAGTCGTCGAAGACGACCTCGCCGCCGATGTTGGGCAGGCCCAGGCAGTTGCCGTAGCCGCCGATGCCCGCGACGACGCCGGGCAGCACCCGCTTGGTGTCGGGGTGGTCTGCGGCGCCGAAGCGCAGCGGGTCCATGACGGCCACGGGGCGGGCGCCCATCGCGAGGATGTCCCGGACGATGCCGCCGATGCCGGTGGCGGCGCCCTGGTAGGGCTCGATGTAGGAGGGGTGGTTGTGCGACTCGACCTTGAAGGTGACCGCGTAGCCCTGGCCGACGTCCACGACACCGGCGTTCTCGCCGATGCCGACGAGCAGCGCGTCGGTCTCGGGGGCCTTCTCGCCGAACTGCCTCAGGTGCGCCTTGCTGCTCTTGTACGAGCAGTGCTCCGACCACATCACCGAGTACATGGCCAGCTCGGCGCCGGTCGGGCGGCGGCCGAGGATCTCGCGGATGCGCGCGTACTCGTCCTGCTTCAGACCAAGATCGGCCCAGGGCTGTTCGGTCTCGGGAGTCTCAGCCGCGTGCTTGACGGTGTCCAGAGTCGTGCGAGGCGTCATCAGGCGTTGACCAGCTTCTTGAGTACCGAGGTGAAGAAGCCGAGACCGTCGGTCGTCGGCCCCGTCAGCTCCTCGACGGCGTGCTCGGGGTGGGGCATGAGGCCGACCACGTTCCCGGCCTCGTTGGTGATACCGGCGATGTCGCGGCGCGAACCGTTGGGGTTGCGGCCGAGGTAGCGGAAGACGACCCGGCCCTCGGCCTCCAGCGCGTCGAGGGTGCGCTCGTCGGCGACGTAGCCGCCCTCGCCGTTCTTGAGCGGGACGGTGATCTCCTGGCCCGCCGCGTAGTCCACCGTCCACGCGGTGTCCGCGTTCTCCACGCGCAGGCGCTGGTCCCGGCAGATGAAGTGCAGGTGGTCGTTGCGCGTCAGCGCGCCCGGCAGCAGGTGGGACTCGCACAGCACCTGGAAGCCGTTGCAGATCCCGAGCACGGGCATTCCGGCCCTGGCCTGCTCGACGAGCGTCTCCATGACGGGGGAGAAACGCGCGATGGCGCCGCAGCGCAGATAGTCGCCGTAGGAGAAACCACCGGGGAGCACGACCGCGTCGACCTGGTGCAGGTCCTTGTCGCGGTGCCACAGCTCGACGGGCTCGGCGCCCGCGAGCCGGACCGCGCGCCGCGCGTCGATATCGTCCAGCGAACCGGGAAAAGTGACGACGCCGATACGCGCGGTCACGCCACGGCTCCCTCGGTCTTCGCGGTACCGCCACCGTTCCCGGCGGGCTCCTCGACGCGGACGGTGAAGTCCTCGATCACGGTGTTGGCGAGGAAGGACTCGGCCAATTCCCGGATACGGGCGAGCGCCGAGTCGTCGACGGGGCCGTCGACCTCCAGTTCAAAGCGCTTGCCCTGACGGACGTCGGAGATGCCCTCGTACCCGAGACGGGGCAGTGCACGCTGCACCGCCTGCCCCTGCGGATCGAGGATCTCCGGCTTCAGCATGACGTCGACTACGACGCGAGCCACAGGTACTCCCGGTGATGTGGGTGGTGCTTGACCGCTGTTGCGACCGCTGACGCGTGCTGCCTGCCTGTACGGCGGACGCCGCGTTCGCCAGCGTACCCGCCCACAGAATCTACGCGCGTTGATATCGCCCGTACCCCTACATCGGCGACACGCGGCACTGGGAAAACGGCGAAGAAAAACGTAAGGTCCCGATTGCGGGATGAGACGCGGCCCAAAATATCCGCGGCGTCCTCATACAATGCCCGTCGGCGCATAAATGAAAAGGCACTGATCCCGATCAACTGGATCACCTGTATCCCCCCACGTCAGCACGGGAATATGGAGTGATCACTTTCGTGATCCTGATGGAAGGACCGATATCCGTGGCGCAGCGCGTAGTGGTGACACTCTCCGACGACATCGACGGCGGGGAAGCGTCGGAGACGGTTTCCTTCGGACTCGACGGGAAGTCGTACGAGATCGATCTGAACACCGACAACGCGAAGAAATTGCGTGGAGAGCTGGCCCCCTTTGTGGAGGCGGGTCGCAAGCGCGCGAAGTCGGGCAAGACCTACCACCGCACCTCCGTCGACCCCGACCCGCGTGCCGTGCGCGCCTGGGCGGAGTCCAACGGCTTTGAAGTACCGGCGCGGGGACGCATCCCCAAGAAGGTCTACGACGCCTTCAACGCCTCGCGCCCCAACGGCTCCTGAGCCCGCGGAGGGGGTTCCCGCGGCCACCCCGCGGAGTGCCCGGCGGCCCTGGAACCAGTCGACTTGCCATCCACCCCGGTTGATCGGCTAGAGTCAGGCACACGCCGCAGGGCGGGCCGGAAACGGCCTGAACCCCGGAGCGCGCGGGTGTAGCTCAGTAGTAGAGCGCCCTCTTTCCAAGAGGGAGGCGCAGTGTGCGATTCCTGTCACCCGCTCTCACGCTGGACCTCCGATCCGAAACGATCAGGTACAGTATTGGTCGCGCCGCTCAGTGAAAGCTGGGTGGATGCGTGCGGACGTAGCTCAGTTGGTAGAGCGCAACCTTGCCAAGGTTGAGGTCGCGAGTTCGAGCCTCGTCGTCCGCTCAGTGAAATAGGGCCCCGGTCTTCGGACCGGGGCCCTATTTGCGTGAAACCGGGGAAGCCGTGGGCCTACGACAGAAGCCAGGGGCCTATGACATCAGGCCCATGACATTCGTCATCCGGACTCGTGACAGCTCGCACCGCCCGTTCCCTCTCCCGCACGCGAGCCTTGAGCCATGGACGCGATCGAGACCGAGGGACTGAAACGGCGCTACGCGCAGGGCTTCGAGGCGGTGCGCGACGTCTCCTTCTCCGTACGGGAAGGGGAGATCTTCGCCCTGCTGGGCACCAACGGCGCGGGCAAGACCTCCACCGTCGAACTGCTGGAGGGGCTGGCACGGCCGAGCGCGGGGACGGTGCGGGTGCTGGGGTTCGACCCGCTGGCGGACCGCGCCGTGGTGCGGCCCCGCACGGGCGTGATGCTCCAGGAGGGCGGCTTCCCCTCCGAGCTGACGGCGGCCGAGACGGCGCGGATGTGGGCGGGGTGCACGACGGAGGCGCTGCCCGTCGGCGAGGTGCTGGAGCGGGTCGGTCTTTCGGGGCGGCGGGCCGACGTGCGCGTCAAGCAGCTCTCGGGCGGTGAACGGCGGCGGCTCGACCTGGCGCTGGCGCTCATGGGCAGGCCCGAGGTGCTCTTCCTGGACGAGCCGACGACCGGCATGGACCCGGAGGGCCGCCGCGCCACCTGGGAACTGGTGCGCACGCTGCGGGACGAGGGGACGACCGTGCTGCTGACCACCCACTATCTGGAGGAGGCCGAGCAGCTCGCCGACCGCCTCGCGATCATGCGGGCGGGGCGGATCGTGACCTCGGGCACGCCCGAACAGGTCGTCGCGGCCCGCCCGTCCACGATCCGCTTCACCCTTCCCCGGGGCGTCGGCCACGAGCGGCTGCCCCTGTCCGTGCCGGCGGCGGTCGACGGGCAGCGCGTGGAGATCCGTACCCGTGACCTCCAGGGGGCGCTGACCACGCTGCTGCTCTGGGCGCGCGAGCAGGCCGTCGCGCTGGAGGGGCTCCAGGCGCGGGCCGCCTCGCTGGAGGAGGCGTTCCTGGAGATCGCGCGCGAGACGGAGGACACGGACGGCGCGGACGGCCCGGGCAGCGCGGACGGTGGTCCGGGGGCGCCCGCGGGCGCGGCGCACGAGGACGCCGGAGAAATGGACCGGGACGAGAACAAGGTGGGGACGGTATGAGCACGGTGGACGCGAGGCCGACGGATCCGACGGGACGGACGCGGCCGACGCAGCCGACGAGGCGCAGTGCGGGCGGCGGCACCGTCGCGCGTATGAAGGCGCTGGCCAGGGCGGAGCTGATCCTGCTCGTACGCAACAAGTCGGCGCTGTTCACGGCCTTGGCGCTGCCCGTACTGATCACCTTCGCGATGAAGCCGACGGTGGACGGCATGGACCTGGGCGGCACCGGGCTCTCGGCGGGAACGGTGCTCCTGCCGGCGGGGATCGGCTACGTGCTGCTCTTCGCCGTCTACTCCACCCTCGTCGGCAGCTTCGTGACGCGGCGCGAGGAACTGGTGCTCAAGCGGCTGCGCACCGGCGAGCTGCGGGACGGGGAGATACTCGCCGGGGCCGCGCTGCCCATGGTGCTGATCGGCGCGACGCAGTGCGTGCTCCTGCTCGCAGGCGGTGCGGCCGTGCTGGGGATGAATGCGCCGGAGAACCCGCTCGCCGTCGCCCTCGGCGTGCTGCTGGGCATGGTCATGATGGTGGCCATGGCGGCGGCGACCACGGTCATCACGCGGACGACGGAGTCGGCGCAGCTCTCGGCGATGCCGCTGCTGCTGGTCTCCTTCGCCGCCTCCGGGGTCCTGGTGCCGCTGAGCGTCCTGCCCGACACGGTGGCCGACGTGTGCGCCTGGCTGCCCGTCTCGCCGCTGATGGAGCTGGTGCGCGAGGGCTGGTCGGGGGGCCTGGACGGGGCCGGAATGCTGCGCTCCGTGGGGGTCGCCGTGCTGTGGACCGCGCTGGCGGGGTTCGCTGTGCGACGGTGGTTCCGCTGGGAGCCGCGCAGGTAGCGGTACGGGCGAGGCGTCAGGACCGGAAGTGTGAGGGGTGCGGGGCATGCGTGACTGGGGACCCGCCGGGCGCGGGCGCCGCGCCTGGCGGCGGCGCAGCAGGCACGAGCAGGTCGAGGTGACGACGCGGTGGCTGCTCGTCGGCTATCCGTGGTTCATGCTCATCGGCTGCGGTACCCAGCTCGTCACACGGACGGCGCCGGATTCCCTGCCGAAGGCGCTGGCCTGGAGCGTCTTCGGGCTGGGCCTGGTCCAGTGCGTCGTGTCGACCAGGCTCACGCCGCCGTGCATCGAGCGTTACGCCGGTGCCGGGACGTCGGCGGGGGCAGCGGGAGCAGCGGGGGCGGGGGCGGCCGGGACGGCCCTTCCGCGCTTCCATCTGACGGCGCTGGGCGTGCTGCTGACGGCGATCCTCGGGCTGGTGACGGCGCTGACCGAGCTGGACGCGGTGCGGGGCCCGTCGAGCGCGGGCATGGCCCTGTTCGCGGCGCTGGCCCCGCTGGCGATGACGCTGGGGATGGCGGCGCGCAAGCGGGTCTCCGCGCTCGTCTTCGGGGTGTTCACCGTGGTCGCCACCGTCGCGCTCGCGATGGCGGGCGCCGAAGCGCCGCTCGTGGCGGCCACCGTGGTCCTGCTGGCCGTCGGCGCGCTGACCGGGGTGTTCACGGGGCGCTGCTCGGCCTGGTACCTCGCGGTGATGCGGGAACTGGACGAGGCCCGCGACGTACAGGCGAGGCTGGCCGTGGCCGAGGAGCGGCTGCGCTTCGGGCGGGACCTGCACGACGTGATGGGGCGCAACCTCTCGGCCATCGCGCTCAAGAGCGAGCTGGCGGTGCAGCTCGCGCAGCGCGGTTCGTCCGCGGCCGTCGACCAGATGAACGAGGTCCAGCGGCTGGCCCGGGAGTCCCACACGGAGGTACGCGACGTGGTGCGCGGCTACCGGGAGGCGGGCCTGGCCACCGAACTCGCCGGGGCACGGAGCATCCTGCGGGCCGCGGGCACCGACTGCCGGGTCGAGGGGACGGGGGTGGTGGCCGGGCTGCCCATACCGGTGCAGGCGGCGCTGGGCTGGGTGGTCCGCGAGGGCGCGACGAACGTGCTGCGGCACGCGGACGCGACGCGGTGCGCGGTACGGGTCGGGGTCGAGGAGGGTCCCGGGTCCGGTGCCGGTGCCGAAGGTGGGGCGCGGGTGGTGCTCGTGATGGAGAACGACGGGGTCAAGGAGGCCCCGCGCCCCGGGTTCCCGCGCGGCTCCGGCGCCCCCGGCGACTCCGGCGGCCATGGGCTGGCCGGGCTGCGCGAACGCCTCGCCGTGCTCGGCGGCACGCTGACGGTGGAGACTCAGGAGGACGGCACCGGCGCGGGCACGTTCCGGCTGACCGCCGAGGTCCCGGTGGACGAGCCCGTCGCCGGGAACGGGAACGGCGCCGTGGACGGAATCGGCACCGGGGACGTGGACGGAAACAGGGCCGTGGAAAACGAAGGCACGGAGCAGCAGCAGGAGCAGCAGGAGCAGCGGTCCGTGCGCGACGGAGCCGTCGGAGGAGGACAGTGACCGAGCACACAGGTACCGGAGAGGCGGAGGAGCCCGCCGCGCGCACCGTCGTCCGCGTACTGCTCGCCGACGACGAGCACTTGATCCGCGGGGCGCTGGCCGCGCTGCTCGCGCTGGAGGACGATCTGGAGATCGTCGCGGAGGCCGCCTCGGGCCCCGAGGCCGTCGCCATGGCGCGGGCGCACCGGCCCGACGTGGCCGTGCTGGACCTCCAGATGCCGGGCGCCGACGGTGTGAAGGTCGCCACACAGCTCCGCGATCTGCTGCCGGGATGCCGGTCCATGATCGTGACGAGTCACGGCAGGCCGGGACATCTGAAGCGGGCGCTGGCCGCCGGGGTGCGCGGGTTTGTACCGAAGACCGCCTCGGCGCAGCAGCTCGCGGAGATCATCCGCACGGTGCACGGCGGAAACCGCTATGTGGACCCCGAGTTGGCGGCCGACGCGATCAGCGCGGGCGACTCCCCGCTGACGGCCCGCGAGGCGGAACTGCTGGAGCTGGCGGCCGACGGCGCGCCCGTCGCGGAGATCGCGGAGCGCGCCTCGCTGACGCCGGGCACCGTACGGAACTATCTCTCCGCCGCTGCCGCCAAGCTGGGCGCGGAGAACCGGCACACGGCCGTCCGTATCGCCCGCGGACGAGGCTGGCTCTGACCGTCCGGGAGTCCGGCTATACTGGTGCACGCACCGCTCGGAAACGAGTGGACGTGCGGACGTAGCTCAGTTGGTAGAGCGCAACCTTGCCAAGGTTGAGGTCGCGAGTTCGAGCCTCGTCGTCCGCTCAGTGAATCAGGGCCCCGGTCTTCGGACCGGGGCCCTTTTCCGTGCGCTCTCGTGCGCTGTGCGCTGCGCGCGGTTTCCGCAGGGCCCGTTCCGCGTGGCGTCGGCGCCACGCGGAACGGAACGGGTGCGCGGTGCCGCTCAGGACCAGGGGAGGCCGGTCAGCAGGCGGTACGCCTCCGCGTACTTGGCGCGGGTCTGCTCGACGATCTCCGGCGGGAGGGGCGGCGGGGGCTGCTCGCCGTTGTGGTCCCAGCCCGAAGCGGGGCTCGTCAGCCAGTCGCGGACGAACTGCTTGTCGAAGGAGGGCTGCGGGCGCCCCGGCTGCCACTGGTCGGCGGGCCAGAAACGGGACGAGTCGGGCGTCAGCACCTCGTCGGCCAGCACCAGTTCGCCCTCGGCGGCCCCGTCTCCGGACCCGCCCTTCCCCTCGGCGAAGCCGAACTCGAACTTCGTGTCGGCGAGGATGATGCCGCGCTCGCGCGCGATGTCGCGGGCGCGCTGGTAGATGGCCAGGGTGGCCTGGCGCAGCAGCGCGGCGGTGTCGGCGCCGACCTGGCGGGCGACCTCCTCGTACGACACGTTCTCGTCGTGCTCGCCCACCTCGGCCTTCGTCGCCGGGGTGAAGAGCGGGCCCGGCAGCTCGGAGCCGTCGGTCAGCCCCTCGGGGAGCGCGAGGCCGCAGACGGTGCGCGAGCGCTCGTACTCCTTCAGGCCCGAGCCGGTCAGATAGCCGCGCGCCACGCACTCGACGGGGATCATCCGCAGCGAACGGCACACCATGGTGCGCCCCTCCCAGTCGGCGGGGGCGCCCTCGGGGACGTCCGTGCTGATCACGTGGTTCGGCACGATGTCGGCGAGCTGCTCGAACCACCACAGCGACAACTGGGTGAGGATCCTGCCCTTGTCGGGGATCTCGGTGGGCAGTACCCAGTCGTACGCGGACGTGCGGTCGCTGGCGACCATCACGAGGTCGCCCGTCTCGTTCCGGTACAGATCGCGCACCTTGCCCGTGTGCAGATGCACCAGGCCGGGCACCTGTGCGGGGTCGGGCTTCTCCACGAATCCGGACACTGGTCCTCCGGGGGTTACGGTCCAACCGGACCTGGTCGGGAGCCCGATTCTTCCGTACGGTCCCCCGCGTCCCCCGGGAGGGTGCGGCGAAGGCCGGAATTGTCGCGCTCGCTTCGTGCTCACGTCGTGCTCGTGCAGGACGGCCGCCGGGGCGGCCCGCCGCGTTCCCTCGCGTTCGGTCGCGTTCAGTCGCGTTTGCAGATGCGGTCGAGCAGATTGGACGTCGCACGCTGGACCCGCGCGTCGACACAGCCGGGCCGGTCCAGCGCCGGCGACCAGGCGAAAGTGCCGGAGGAGAAGACCAGCGCGCCGGAGCGTGCGCGGTAGAGGGACGTCTCCTGGTGGCGCCGGGTCCTGCGCTCGTCGCGGTACGGGGAGTGCGCGAGCAGCACGCGGTGGGTGTGCTCGGGCAGGCTGGTGCGCGGGAAATAGCGGTCGGCCTCGCCCGCGACGAGGTCGGGCAGTTCGTCACCCTCGGACGCCCCGGTGGCCTCCCACATCCAGTGTCCTGCGTTGCGGACGATGAGCGGATACGGCTCCGGCACCTGGCCCGCGTACTGGATGCCCAGCAACTGCTGCTCCGGCTCGCCCTGTTCGCGCCACAGCGCGGGGCGCCCCGGGCCGCGGCGCTTGCGGCAGGACAGCAGCCGGTCGGGCGCCCCGCTGGACAGCGCCTCCAGCTCCACCTGCCAGTACATGGTGTTGGCGGAGAGGAAGACCAGCGAGGTGCCGTTGTCCCTGGCCTTCTCGGCGGCACGGCGCATCGGCACCGTCCAGTACTCGTCGTGACCGGGGAAGACCAGCCCCCGGTACTGGGTGGGATCGACGCGGCCCGCGTGCAGATCGCGGGCGTCGGCATACGCGACGTCATAGCCGTAACGCTCGGCCCAGCGGATGAAGTCGTAGGCGTGGCCGACATGGAGGGGGAGCCCCGCGCCCGCGTGCGGGCGGTCGAAGGACACCGTCACGGCGGCCTCCGACTCGCCCAGCAGCCGCCCGTCCTCATCCCAGGCGTGGTAGAGGCTGGCGCCCGTGCGGCCGTCCTCGGGGAAGAGGTTGTACGCCTGCCAAGTGACGTCGGGCATCACCAGGAGCAGATCGGCGGGGTCCTGGTCGCGGACGGTGAAGGCGACGTGGGAGCGGCAGCCGTCGGCGGTGGTGAGGACGGCGACATGGGCGCCCGTCGACCAGTACTCCGGGATCTGGAGGCGCCAGGAGAGCCACCAGTGGTGACAGGAGACGGTGCGCTCTGCGGTGAGCGGCGCGGGCTGGACGATGCCGGAGAGGCGCGGGCTGGTTGTGATCTTGGTGGCGCCCTCGCCGCCGTAGTGCCCGATGCGGTAGATGTCGACGCTGAAGGGCTGGGGCGGATTGACCGTGACCCGGAAGTCGATGGACTCACCGGGCGCCGTGCCGCCGTCGTGGGAGGCGAAGCCCTTGATCTGGCACCGTACGTCGTCGGCGGTGCGGGGGCCGCTGCCGCTGCGGATGCGGTGGGCCGGGAGCACCCGGCCGAGGTCCACGGAGTCCACGTACCAGGGAACGACCTGGCCGTTCTCGAAGTAGTGCTCGCTGCCCCGGAGCCAGGGCACCGGGCCCTGCCCGAAGGGATCGGTGACCGCGTGTGCGAGCGCGCCGGATTCCCAGCGCCGGATCTGCTCCGTACCCATTGCTGCTCCCCTCCCTCGTCCCCCGCGCTGCTCCTCCGCTGCCGGTCGAGGCTGGTCACACCCCGTCGCGCCGTTCTTCGTCGCCGTTGCGCGTGGCCATTGCCCGTGGCCGTCACTCTTGGCCCTGGCCCTGGTGTGCTGACGGATCGGGGCCAGCGGCCGTGCGCCGTGTGCCCGTGCTCCGGCTGTCCACGCACGCCCAGCACATCACATAAAGCGAACGCACCGTTACCGTTCGTCGCGAATCCGGTGAAGAGCCGTTGCCCGGGGAGGCGCACCGGAGGGCGCCTTGCGCGGGCTCAGACGAGCCGTACGGGCTTGTCCGGGCGCACGCCGACCTCCGCGAGCCAGTCGCGCAGCGGTCCTGCGTTCCCCTCCTCCACCAGATCGAGCACAGGGCCCGTCAGATCCGCCCTGCGCTCACCGCCGACGAGCAGGGCCGGGCCGTCCAGCCAGTCGAGCCCCGCCGAGGCGCCCGCGGTGTCCACGGCGGCGCAGCACACGGCCGCCGTGATGTGGTCCGCCATCAGCTCCCGGCCGCTGCGCGGCGGCTGGAGCGGCAGCCCGAGAGGAGAGGCCGTGACGTCCCCGGCGCCGGGTATGAGCGGTCCGCCCGACGTCTCCGCGGGGTCCGCCTGGGACACGGCTCTGGTGATCCGGGCCGCGAGGGCATCCGTCGCACCACCTCCCCCGGACAGCCTGTCCATGATCCGGGCGAGGGTCGGGCCCTGGAGGTCCTCGTCGTCCGGGCCGCCAGAGCTTCCGGAACCGCCGGGGTGGCCCCCCATGCGGGCTTCGCCGGAGCGGGGGTCTTCCGAACGGTCGGCGCGCAGGTCCGGCACCTCGTCGAGCGCGGCGAAGAGGCGGGACGCCTCCGTACGCCAGATGACGTCCACGACCTCCTCCGGATACGCGGACCAGTCCACGGGGGACCAGTGCGGGCCGCGCCCGTCCGCTCCCCTGCCCGTGCCGCTCTCCGGGGGCGGGGAGCCGATGAACAGTCGCGCCGCGAGAAGGGAGACCGCGCCGTCGACCGCGCCGGGCTCTTCGAGCAGATCGCAGGCCGGGCGCTCCCCCAGCCTGCTCGCGAAGCCCTCGGCGAGGCGGTCCCGGCGGGACAGCTCGGTGAGGGCCGAGACCACTCCCGCGTCCAGCCGCGCGGGCCAGCGGCCGATGCGCCAGGCGGGGAGCGCGACGCGCGTCAACAATCTGTCCCAGCCCGCGTAGGCGAGGCCGACCTGTTCCTGGGCCACCGTCCGCAGGCCGTAGTCCACGTTCTGCGCGCGGGAGGCGGCAGCCGCTGCGACGCCGCGTTCCATCTCGGCGGCGTGCGGGCCCGCGGCGCGCAGCATCATCCTGGCCGCGCGGCCCACGAAGCGGAGGACGGGCCGCGAGGCAGCGCGGCCCAGCGCGCGCACCAGCCGCGCCCCCGCGCCCCCGGATTCCGCACCGGAGTCCGGCGCGGGCGCCGGCTCGGCGCCCTTGCGGGCGCGGTCGGCGACGGCGACGGCCGCGTCGAGACCCCGCACGAAACGGCGCGAGGCGGCTATGTCCGGGTGCGCCGAGGGGCCCGTGCCCGCGACCACGGGGGCCAGCAGGGCGCGCAGCTCCGCCACCCGCATCCACCACATGAAGGGCGAGCCGATGACCAGCACGGGCGCGGCGCGCGAGGCGCCGCGTGACCGGAAGGCGGAGCCCGCGCGCTGCGCCGGGTGGGTGCGGTCCTCCAGCCAGCTGTCGCAGTCCGGGGTGAGGGCTATCGCGGAGGGGACGGGCACGTCCAGGCGGTCGGCCAGGTCCCGCACCAGGTTGTAGAGATCGGGGGCCGAGCGCTCCTCCAGCGGAACCGTCGGCGACACGGCGGGCCGCGCCCGTGACACCACGGCCGAGACGCACAGCACGGGCAGGAGCACCAGCAGCGCGAAGGCGCTGACGCCCCAGCGCACGCCGTTCCAGTCCGGACCGATCCGTCCCGTCGCGCCCCCGACGAGCAGCACCACCGCGACGGCCGCGGGCAGCAGCGCGACGCCGAGCACGGTGCTGCGGATGCGCAGCACCGCGAGTGCGTGTGCACGCGCGGACCGCGTGCCTGCCTCCTGGCCAACCACGAGCTTGCTCACCCCCAGACGGCATTCCCGGAGCACCGGCCTTCCCGGGCCCGGGATTTTCCGGCTTCACCCCACTGTGGCACCGGGGACTGACAGCGCAATGTGCACGGGGCCAGTCGACGGACGCTCCACACGGCTTGCGCGGAACCCTAGTTGGGGGCCGGTCACCCGTCAGCCGTAAAGCCGAGCGGTCACCCGATGGAATGGCTTTGGGGAGAGCTATTGCGCGTGAGGGGGGTGGGAGAGGTGCCCCATATGCGGCTGGGGGTGCGACGGGACGGGTCGGCGGGACGCGGGCGGCGGGGCCCCAGGTCAGTGGTCCCCGGCCGCATCCCCCGCGTCCCCCGCGTCCTCCGCCGCCTTGCGCGCGATGTCCGTGCGGTGGTGCGAGCCGTCGAGACGGACGCGCCCGACGGCGGCGTACGCGCGCTCGCGCGCCTTCCCCAGGTCCGAGCCGGTCGCGGTGACCGACAGCACGCGCCCTCCCGCACTGACGACGCGCTCCCGCTCGTCCAGCTTGGTGCCCGCGTGCAGCACGTACGCCTTGGGCGCGTCCTGCTCGGCGACCTCCGCCAGTCCCTCGATCGGGTCACCCGTGCGGGGCGCCGCCGGGTAGCCGTGCGCGGCGACGACGACCGTGACGGCCGCGCCGTCGCTCCAGCGCAGCGGCGGGAACTCCGCCAGTTGCCCCGTCGCGGCGGCGTGCAGCAGCCCCGCCAGCGGCGTCTTGAGCCGGGCGAGCACGGCCTGGGTCTCCGGGTCGCCGAAGCGCGCGTTGAACTCGATGACGCGCACGCCGCGCGAGGTGATCGCGAGGCCCGCGTACAGCAGCCCCGAGAAGGGCGTGCCGCGGCGGCGCAGCTCGTCGACGGTCGGCTGGAGCACCGTCTGCTCGATCTCGTCCACGAGCTTGGGGTCGGCCCAGGGCAGCGGGGAGTAGGCGCCCATGCCGCCCGTGTTCGGGCCCTCGTCGCCGTCGTAGGCGCGCTTGAAGTCCTGCGCGGGCTGGAGCGGGACGACGGTCTCGCCGTCGGTGACCGCGAAGAGGGAGACCTCGGGGCCGTCCAGGAACTCCTCGATGACGACCCGCTCGCAGGCCAGCGCGTGTGCGCGGGCCTCCTCGACGTCCGGGGTCACCACGACGCCCTTGCCTGCGGCGAGGCCGTCGTCCTTGACGACATACGGGGGGCCGAAGGCGTCGAGGGCCTCGTCGATCTGCGCGGGCTCGGTGCACACGTAGCTACGGGCCGTGGGGACGCCCGCAGCCGCCATGACGTCCTTGGCGAACGCCTTGGAGCCTTCGAGCTGGGCCGCCTCCGCCGACGGGCCGAACACGGGGATGCCCCGGGCGCGCACGGCGTCGGCGACGCCCGCGACGAGCGGGGCCTCCGGGCCGACGACGACGAGGTCGGCCGCGACCTCCTGCGCGAGACCGGCGACGGCGGCACCGTCGAGCGCGTCGACGGCGTGCGACGTGGCGATCTCCGCTGTGCCCGCGTTGCCGGGGGCGCAGTGGAGCGCTGTGACGTCGGGGTCGAGCGAAAAAGAGCGGCACAGGGCGTGTTCGCGGGCACCGCCGCCAATGACCAGGATCCTCACGCCCCCCAGCCTATCCGCGCTCCGCGCCGCGTCTCCCCGCCCTCCCTCGGGGGCCGGGGGACGCGGGTCGCGTCCTACGGCGGGAACTCTTTCGGGTGAGGGGGTTGAGGTGGTGTGGGGGGATGGGTGCTGGTTAGGGGCGGGGAGCAGGGGGGTGTGGCGGTGCAGGGACGTTTGGGGGATACGTCAGACTTTCCGGGTGGTCGGGATACGGCCTGTCGCAAGGGTTGTTGGGAGTGGCGGGGTGAGTCAGCCGGGGATGCAGCCCGAGGGTGCTTACCGGAAGGGCGGCGCGCGGCGTGGGGATCTGCGGCGCCGGGATCCGCGGCGCAGGGATCTGCTGGGCCGGGCGTTTCCGCAGGGGGACTGGGAGGAGCCCTACGGGCGGCTGAACGAGCTGTACCAGTGGGTGGAGCACGGCGCGCTGCGGATCGTGGAGTGGTATCTCGTCGACCGCGTGTGGAAGCGCAGGGGCGCCCGCGTGCTGCGGGCCGGTGCCGCGGCGGGCGTCGCCGCGGGCGCCGCGCTGCCGCTCCTGGAGGTGACGGGCACCGTGCCGGACGTCGGCGCCTGGGGGTACGTGGCGCTGCTCGGCGCCGCCGCCTGCGTCGGCGCCGACCGCTATTTCGGGCTGACGGCCGGGTGGATGCGGGACGTGGCCACCGCGCAGGCGGTCCAGCGGCGGCTGGAGGCGCTCCAGTACGACTGGGCGACGGAGAGCATCCGCGAGGTGCTGGGCCCTGCCGAGGGCACCACGGGGGAGGCGGCCGAGCGGTCGCTGGGGGTGCTGCGGCGGTTCTCCGAGGACGTCGCGGAGATCGTGCGGGACGAGACCACGGACTGGATGACGGGGTTCCGCGCCGGGCCCGTACCGCTCCAGACGCAGGCCGTCGCCGCGCGCGCGGCGCCGCGCGCGCGGCAGGAGGAGGACGGGCTCGCGCGAGGCGGCTGTCCGACGGCGAACGAGCGGTTCACGCTGCCGCCGGGGACCCGGCCGAGCATGCCCCGTCAGCGCCCGCCGGGCAGCGGCCCCGGCGGGCCCGCGGGCCCCGGCGGATTCGGCGGCCCGAACGGCTCGGGCGGGCCCGGCGGGCCACCACGGTTCGGCTGATCAGCGGCTGATCCGCGGCGGGCCCGCCGGGACGGCGCGGGCGGTGAGCGCCCCCGGCCGGAGCACGGGCGGGCAGCGCGTCCCGCGAAGCACGGGGACGGCACGTCCCGCTGAGCGCGCGGGTCAGCTGAAGACGATCATCGAGCCCTGGGCCAGGCTGCGCGTCACCGCCGCGTGCAGGCCGAGCCAGACGTGCCGTTCGCGGGCGAAGGGGCCGTCCCCGTAGGCGACGGGTGAGGTCGCGGGCTCCTCCAGCTCCGTCGGATGGGACGGCGGCTCGGGCGCCGCGGGCGGGTTGGCGTGGTCGATGCCCAGATACGGGGCGACCGCCTCCAGTTCGCGCAGCAGCCCGTGCCCCGAGCCGAGCGGGCCGCCGCCCTCCAGGAGTTCGTCGTTCGCCAGGGGTGCGGCGAAGTCGATGGGGACGTAGGCGCCCGCGTGGTCGTAGTGCCAGACGAGGTGGGACTGCTGGGCGGTCGCCTCGAACATCTCCAGCAGTTGTTCGTAGTCGCCGCCCAGTTCGTCGACGGGCGTGACCTCCAGGCCGTGCAGCTGGAGGAGGTAGGCGCGGCGCAGGAAGTGCAGCGCGTCGTAGTCGAAGCCCGCGACGGGCGCGACGTCGCCTGACAGGCCCGGCATGTAGTTGTAGACGGGGACCGGAGGCAGCCCCGCGTCGTTCAGTGCCTTGTCGTAGGAGGCGATCTCCTCCGCGAACGGATTGTCGGGGCTGTGACACAGCACGTCGACGAGGGGAACCAGCCAGAGATCACACGCCAAGGATTTGCTCCCATCCACAACGGGTGGCGAGCCGTGCGGAGACCGCACGGACGCTGTTGGACTCACTGTGCCCGGTCGGCCGCCGCGTCAGTCCGCCCGCGGCCGAGCAGTCGGGGACGGACGGCCGCGAGGCGGGGGCGGGCGGGAGACGGACGGCTGGACGGACACGGGTGCCGTTCGGTCTGTCAGACGTGACAGCGTAATGCCCCGCTCGCCCCACGCACACGGGCCGTCACGTTTCGGAAACGTCCCGGTTCTCACGCGGGACGTCCTGGTTCTCATCCGGACCGTCCCGGCCCTCCCAGCCCTCCCGGCCTTCCGGGCCCTCCTGACCCTCGCGTGCCGCGCGGCAGTTGGCCACCTGGTCCAGCGCGTGCTGGTTGTAGGCGGCGACGAGGCGCTGCGCCGTGGCCGCGTCGCGCCGGGTCACCGCGTCGGCCAGTTCCCTGTGCCCGGACCACAGGCGCCCCGCGAGCGAGCGCTCGCGGCGCAGCCACGGCACCGAGAACACCCAGCACTGGACGCGCAGGCGGTCGAGGAAGTCGCAGATGTACGGGTTGCTGACCAGGCCGCCCAACTCGCGCCAGTAGCGGAGGTCGTAGCCGATCAGGACGTCGAGGTCGCCGGTGAGCGCGGCCCGTTCGGCGGACTCGGCGCGGCGGTGCACGGAGGCGAGCACCTCGGGCTCGGTGTCCGCGAGCCATTCGCCCGCGAGGTGCGCGCGGTGGAAGATGCCGTCGAGCACGAGGGTGCGCGCCTCGACCATCGCGCGGAAGTCGCCGAGCGTGAACTCGTGCACCCGGAAGCCCCGGTGCTGCTCCATGTCCAGGAGCCCCTGTGCGGCGAGGTCCACCAGAGCCTCGCGCACAGGGGTGGCGGAGACGCCGAACTGCTCGGCGATCTCCTTGACGGTGAAGTCCCGGCCCGTCGGCAGGCGTCCGGCCAGGATCTCGTCGCGCAGCGCGGCGGCGATCTGCGCGCGCAGGGTGCTGCGCCGGATCATGGCCGTCGGCCCTCCCCGTCGACGGCCGTGCCGCCGATGCCTCCGCTCACGCCGCTCACGCCGCTCACTCCGCTCCGCCTCCCTGGTCAGCCACGCGCGGCGTCGGTCGCGGCACCGGCGGCGTCGACGGTGTGCGCGTCGGCCTCGTTCAGCGCCGCGTCGAGGACGGCCAGGCCCTCCTTCGCCTCCGCCTCGGTGACGGTGCACGGCGGGACGACGTGCGTGCGGTTCATGTTCACGAAGGGCCACACGCCGCCGCGCTTGCAGGCCGCCGCGAAGGCGGCCATCGGCGCGTTCGCCGCGCCGCTCGCGTTGTACGGCACCAGCGGCTCGCGCGTCGCGCGGTCCTTCACCAGGTCGAGCGCCCAGAAGACGCCCATGCCGCGCACCTCGCCGACCGACGGGTGCCGCTCGGCGATCTCGCGCAGCGCCGGGCCGATCACGTTCTCGCCGATGTGCGCCGCGTGCTCGACGATGCCCTCCTCGGCCATGGCGTTGATCGTCGCGACGGCGGAGGCGCAGGCCAGCGGGTGCCCCGAGTAGGTGAGGCCGCCGGGGTAGGGGCGCTGGTCGAAGGTGGCCGCGACGGCACCGGAGATGGCGACGCCGCCGAGCGGGACGTAGCCGGAGTTGACGCCCTTGGCGAAGGTGATGAGGTCGGGCACGACGTCGAAGTGGTCGGCAGCGAACCAGGCGCCCGTGCGTCCGAAGCCCGCCATGACCTCGTCGAGGACGAAGACGATGCCGTGGCGGTCGCAGATCTCGCGCACGCCCGCGAGGTAGCCGGGCGGCGGCACGAGGATGCCCGCCGTGCCGACGACGGTCTCCAGGACGACCGCCGCCACGGTCTGCGGGCCCTCGAAGGCGATGGTCTCCTCAAGGTGGGCCAGCGCCCGCTCGCACTCCTGCTCCTCGGTCTCGGCGTAGAAGTGGGAGCGGTAGGCGTGCGGGCCGAAGAAGTGGACGACGCCCGCCGTGCCGTTGTCGGAGGGCCAGCGCCGCGCGTCCCCCGTGATGTTGATGGCCGCGCCCGTGGCGCCGTGGTACGAGCGGTAGGTGCTGAGGATCTTGGGGCGGCCCGTGTGGACGCGGGCCATGCGCACGGCGTGCTCGACGGCCTCGGCGCCGCCGTTGGTGAAGAAGATCTTGTCGAGGTCGCCCGGCGTGCGCTCTGCGATGAGCCGCGCGGCCTCGGCCCGCACGTCCACGGCGAAGCCGGGCGCCATCGTGCACATGCGCCCCGCCTGCTCCTGGATGGCGGCGACGACCTTGGGGTGCTGGTGGCCGATGTTGGTGTTGACGAGCTGGGAGGCGAAGTCGAGGTAGCGGTTGCCCTCGTAGTCCCAGAAGTACGAGCCCTCGCCGCCCGCGATGGGCAGGGGGTCGATGAGGCCCTGGGCCGACCAGGAGTGGAAGACGTGGGCGCGGTCGGCTGCCTTGACCGCCGCGCCGGCGGCGGGGTCGGGTGCGGGCGTCTCGGCGGAGTGCGCGGAGTGCGTCGTCGTCACGGTCGCTACCTCGGTTCGTCGCGTGTCGTCGCGGTTCGTCGCGTGTCGTCCGCCCGGACAGGGGGCCTCCCGCGCCCGTGGGGGAGCGCGGGGGAGGACGGACGCCCCCACCCTATGGATCAGTCGTCGTCCTCGTCCTCCGGTACGACTGTCGTGTGGGGTTTCCCATCGTCGCAGCGTACGGCGACGGTGATGTCGTCGGCGTCGTCCGCGAGCGGTTCCAGCTCGACGGTGGCGCTGCGCGCTGGGCCGCGCTCGACCTCGTCCACGCTGTAGCCCTCGGCGGGGCTCCAGCTCAGGAGGCGGACGGTGCCGTCGGGGCGGCAGTCGGCCGTGGCGGTGGCGACGCCGTCGGGGAAGCGGACGGTGGAGGGCGGCGCGGGCTTCTCGGAGGGCGTCCCGCTGGAGGCTGCCCCGCTGGAGGGGCTCCCCTTGGACGGCGCCCCCTTCGACGGGGACGCGCTCGCGGAAGCGGAAGCCGAAGCGGAGGCAGCGGCGGCGCGCTCCTGGGCCAGCTCCTGCCGTACGCCCGCGTCGCTCAGCGGCTCGGGCCGCTCGTACTGGCCGCCCGGGTCCGCGTGCGCGAACGACCACGCGCCCAGTACCGCCGCAGCGGCCACCGAGCACACCCACGCCGCCGCTGCCACACCGCGCCGCCGCGTGGGTCCCTCGGCCCCCTCGGTCCCCTCGGTCCCCTCGCCCGCGCCGCGCGCGGCGGTCTCGTCCTCAGCCATGCCGCCAGTGTGGCGCGCGCTTCCCTAACGCCCGGTTAAGGCCCCCACAAAATCGCTGGCCGGTACACGTACCCGGTGTTTCCCTGCCGCGGGCCCTCGCTACCGTGACGGGTATGTCCCATCTCCTGGTCGTCGAGGACGACCCCCAGCTCCGCGGCGCCCTCGTACGCGCGCTGCGCGACCGCGGGCACGCCGTGGCCACCGCCTCGACCGGGATGGCGGGCCTGGACGCGGCCGTCACGCACCGCCCCGACCTCGTGGTGCTCGACCTGGGCCTGCCCGACGTGGACGGCGGCAGCGTGCTGCGGATGCTGCGGTCCGTGAGCGACGTGCCCGTCATCGTCGCGACGGCCAGGGACGAGGAGACCGACATCGTCGCGGCGCTCGGCGACGGCGCCGACGACTACATCGTCAAGCCCTTCGGCTCCGGCGAGCTGGACGCGCGGATCAAGGCGGTGCTGCGGCGGCTGGGCGCGGGCGCCGCCGAGGAACCGGAGGCGCCCGTACGGGTCGGCGGGCTCAGCGTCGCGCCCTCGGCCCGCGAGGTGACGCTCGACGGGGAGCCGCTGGAGCTGACGCCGCGCGAGTTCGACCTGCTGTGCTACCTCGCCCGGCGCGAGGGCCAGGTCGTCTCGCGGCGCGAGCTGCTGGCCGAGGTCTGGCAGCAGCCGCTGGGCGGCGCGGACAAGACCGTCGACGTGCACCTGTCCTGGCTGCGGCGGAAGCTGGGCGAGACGGCCCAGCGCCCGCGCTATCTGCACACGGTGCGCACGGTCGGCGTCAAGCTCGCGGCCCCCGAGGAGAAACCGGAAGGCGGCGGGGACGCCGGAGACGGGGAGGGCGGCCGTGCGTAGGCAACTGCTGGTGCTGATCGGGACGACGACCGCCGTCGTCCTCGCCGTCCTCCTGGTCCCGCTGGCCCTGCTGGCCCGCAGCCACGCGGAGGACCGCGCGATGACGGACGCGACCGAGCGCGGGCAGTCCGTCGCGGCCGTCGTGGGCGGCTCGCTCGTCGGCGCCGGTGCGGGAGGCGCGGCCGAGCGGGACGGGCGCGACGTGGTGCGCGGTGTGCTGGATGGGCTGAACGGGAGGGGGCAGCCGCGTACGTCGGTCGTCCTCGCCGACGGGGACACCCTGGGCAAGCGGGCGCCCGACGTGAGCACGGCGGCGCTGCGGCTGGCCCGGCACGGGCGGGCCTTCACCTACTCGCCGGCGTCGGGCGGGCGCGTGGTCATGGTCCCCGTGCTGGGGACGGGCTCGGACGCGAAGACGGGCTCGGACGCGAAGGAGAACGGCGCCTCTGTCGTGCAGGTCGCCGTGAGCGAGGGCCAGTTGCGGGCCGGTGTGCTGCCGTCCTGGCTGGCGGTCGCGGGGCTCGGCGTGGCCCTCATGCTGCTGGGCCTCGCCTTCGCGGACCGGCTCGCCGCGCGCCTCGTGCGGGCCACGCGGCTGCTCGCCGGGGTCGCCGACCGGCTGGCGGGCGGGCAGCTCGACGCGCGGGCCGAGCCGTTGGGGCCCGACGAGCTGCGCCTCGTCGCGGGGCGGCTGAACGAACTCGGGGAGCGCATCGGCGGGCTCGTCGCCGCCGAGCGGGAGCGCGCCGCCGACCTCGCGCACCGGCTGCGTACGCCCGTCGCCGCGCTGCGCCTCGACGCCGAGGGCCTGCGCGACCCGGAGGAGGCGGCCAGGATCGGGGCCGGGGTCGTGGCGCTGGAGCGCAGCGTGGACGAGGTGATCCGCACGGCGCGCAGGGCGGGCGCCGAGCCGGGCAGCGAGCGCGCCGACCTCGCAGCCGTCGCCAGGGAGCGCGCCGGGTTCTGGGCGCCGCTCGCCGAGGACCAGGGCCGGGCCGTGTCGGTGACGGTGCCGTCCGGGAGCGTCGTGGTGCGGGTGTCGGGCGACGATCTGCGGGCGCTGCTCGACGCGCTGATCGGCAACGTCCTGGACCACACCCCCGACGGCACCGGGCTGTGGGTGACCGTCACGGACGACGGCGTCCTGCTGGTGGAGGACGACGGGCCCGGCTTCCCCGACGACGGCGACGGCGACGGGGGCGGCGAGAGCGTGACGGCACGGGGCAGCAGCGGCGCGGGCTCGACGGGGCTCGGCCTGGACATCGCCCGCCGCACGGCGGAGGACTCCGGCGGCGGGGTCACCTTCGGCGCGGCGGGCGACGACGGCCGGGGGCAGGCGCGGGGCGCGCGCGTGCGGTGCCGCTTCGGGCTCGCCTGAGAGGGCTCGCCGAGGCGCGCCGGGCACATCGGGCGCGTCCGGTACGTCACCCGCGGCCGGGGAACGCCGTCGCCAGGCCACGGTGCCAGCGGTTGGAGGGCAGGGAGGGGCGGAGTGCGCCCAGAGCGGCGTACTTGGTGAAGTCGGCGGGCCGTATCCCGTACGCGTGCAGCATCCGGTCCGCCTCCGTCAGATGCCCGGCCGACTTCGTCTCGACGAGGACGAGATCGCTCGCGCCCCGCACGCCACGCGACTCGTCGGCCGCCGCGTCCCGGCAGACCAGGCCCGCGTCGCACGTGATGCGCTGGCCCTCGGCGACGAGCGTCGCGCGCAGGTAGTCCGTGACGAGGGAGGGGCGCAGGGAGGTGGGCGCCTCGATCCCGTAGACGGAGGACAGGGTCTCCTCCAGGAAGCGCCGGGGCCGGTCGCCGAGCGCGGAGCCCTCCAGTGGCTGGCGGTACTTCACCGTCTCGCCCCTGCTCCCCTTCAGCTTCAGCTCGAACTGCCGCTCCCCCGAGTCCTCGTAGAGCCGCTCCCGGATCTTGAACCGGTGCCGGCGCTCCTGGCGGTGGTCGTGGTACGAGCGCAGTCCCTCGGTGTCGTAGTAGACGGAGTGGTAGCGGAACCAGCGGCGGCCGTCGATGGACAGCGCGCGGAAGGGGTCGCGGCGGCGCGGGTCGGTGAGGCGGGCCGCGAAGTCCAGGAAGACGCGGGCCGGGACGAAGTAGGCGCGGTCGAACCGGGCCAGGAGCTGGGCGCGGGCGAGGACGTCGGAGAGCGCGATGGGGTGCGCGGAGAGCGCGGCGCGGCCAATGGCGCGGACGGCGGGGGCGGTCATACGGCGGCCTCCTGGGAGTGGTCGGCGATCGCGGTCGTGGACGTGGGCTCGGTCGTGGACGCGGCGTAGGGGGCGGGCGCCGGAGCCGTGCGGTCGGCGCGCTCGGGGCGCTCGGCGCGGGCCGCGTGTCCCGTACCGTCCGCGTGGTGCGCGGGCGCCGCGCTCAGGCGGTAGCGGACGTCGACGACGGCGAGATCGCGTACGTAGTCGATCTCCTGAACCTTCCACGACTGCGGTTCCCCCAAGCGCTCGCGCACATACGCCTCCACGGCGTCCGGCTCGGTCAGCGCCGCGTCGAAGGTGACGACCGCGCGGAGCGTACGGGCGAAGAGGCGCGGGTGGTCGGCGGCCCAGACCACGGCGAGCGGCAGCGCGCACAGCGTGGCGGCGAGCGCGAAGGGCAGGTGGGGCAGGCCCGCTATGAGGCCGAGGACGAGGGTCGTGAAGTAGTAGGCGACCTCCTCGTTCTGGATGGACTCCGACCGCAGCCTGATCATCGACAGCACGCCGAAGAGGCCGAAGCCGAGCGCGAGCCCGCCGTCGCCGCCGACCCGCGCGAGCGCCGCGACCACCGCGAACAGCGAGACGTTCAGCGCGAGGTAGGCGGGCACGAGGTCCCGGCGCCGGTGTCTCGGGTAGTAGACCGCGAACGTCAGCGTCAGGACGGCGACGAGGTCGAGGCCCAGGTGGGCGAGGAGTTGACTGATCGAATCCATGCCGAGGACGCTAGGCAGCCGAGGGTTAACGCGACCTCCTCCAGCCGTTAAAGGTCGCGGGCCGCGCGATCGGGCGGCGGCGAACGTATCGAGACCGAATCGGATGCGCTCCCTCGCACATCCGGCCGTCCGGGCACCTCTATCCTCGGACCAGCCGACACCGGGCATCGGGGGAGAGGTAGCACACATGAAGCGGCTGAGTACCGAAGATCCACGCTGGATCGGGGGTTACCGGCTGCTCGGCAGGCTGGGCGAGGGCGGCATGGGCCTCGTGTATCTGGCGCGCTCCGAGCGCGGCCGTACGGTCGCGGTCAAGGTCGTGCAGTCCGAGCTTGCCAGGCAGCCCGACTTCCGCCGCAGGTTCGCGCTGGAGATCGCGGCGGCCCGCCGCGTCGGCGGCACCTGGACGGCGCCCGTCCTGGACGCCGACACCGAGGCGGACACGCCCTGGGTCGCGACGGGTTACGTCGCGGGCCCCTCCCTCACCGAGGTCGTCGACGAGCACTACGGCCCGCTGCCCGAGCACTCCGTCACCGCGCTGGCCTCCGGCCTGGTCCAGGCGCTGCGCGCCGTGCACGACGCCGGGCTCATCCACCGCGACCTCAAGCCGTCCAACGTCCTGATCACCATCGACGGCCCCCGCGTCATCGACTTCGGCATAGCGCGCGCCCTCGACACGGCCGTCCAGTCGGCGGGCGGGCTGACCCGCACGGGCGCGCTCGTGGGCTCGCCCGGCTTCATGTCGCCCGAACAGGTGCGGGGGGAGCGGGTCACGACCGCGAGCGACGTCTTCTGCCTCGGCGCCGTGCTCGCGTACGCGGCGACGGGCCGGATGCCCTTCGGCACCTCCGACAGCGGCATCCACGCGCTGCTCTTCCGCATCGCCGAGGAGGAGCCCGATCTGACGGGCATATCCGGCGCGCTGCGGGAGCTGATAGCCGACTGCCTCGTCAAGGACCCGGCGGGCCGCCCCGGTCTCGACGCGCTCACCGAGCGGACCGGCGGCGGCGCACTCGCCGCGACGTGGCTGCCAGGCGAGGTGCTGGCCCAGCTCGGACGGCACGCCGTCCAGCTCCTGGACAGCGAGGACCCGGAGGGCCAGCAGCAGTCCCCGTACAACGGCCCCTCGACGCCTCCCCCGTCGTCCCCCTCGTCCGCGTCGTCCCATGGGGCGGCCTCCACCCCGCCGCCCCCGGTCTCCTCCACCCCGCCGCCGTCCTTCGGCGCGCCGACCGGCGTGTACGGGCCGCCCACGGGCGTCATGGGCGCTCCGGGCCCGGCGGGCCCGTACGGGCAGCCGCAGCCGCAGCCGTGGCAACCGCAGCCGCCGGGCCCCGGACCCGGCATCCCGAACACCCCGAACCCCGGCTTCGCCGTCGGCCCGTCCTACGGCCCCAACGGCCCCAACGGCACCCCCGCGCCCGCCCCCGCGGCCGCGCCGCCGCCCCCGAGCCGCCCCGCGCGCTCGCCGCAGCCGCTGGCCCGGTACATCAACCTGCTGCTGGGCCTTCTCCTGGCGTGGAACGTGGCCGATCTCGTCGTGCTGCTGATGGTGGACTCGTCGCTGACCGCGATGGAGGGCTCCCTGCGCGAGGTCGACACGGCGACGGACTTCGTCCTGCTGAAGAACTCCACCGTCGCGATGGAGGTCCTCGCCGCCGTCATCGGGCTGCCGCTGATCGTGCTGTGGACGGTGTGGTTCTGGCGGGTACGGGTCAACGCGGAGCACTTCGCGCCCGGCCGCATCCGCTACGCGCCCGAGCTGGCCGCCGCCTCCTGGTTCATCCCGGTCTGCAACCTGTTCATGCCGAAGCAGATCGCCAACGACGTGTGGACGGCCAGCCTTCCCGGCACGGGCCAGTGGTACGGGCAACAGCGCCCGCGCGTGCCGCGCGGCGTGGTCAACGCGTGGTGGACCCTGTGGGTCATCACCTTCTGCCTCGACTTCATCGGCTCCTGGGAGAGCTGGTACGACTCGACGAGCCTGAGCGACGCCCAAGGGGTCGTCGCCGTCGGCCTGTTCACCGACTTCTTCGGTATCCCGGCCGCGATCCTCGCCCTCGTCTACGTCATCCGCCTCAGCTCCGTACAGCACGACAGGCTGACCGCCACACCGTGACCGCAGCACCTCCCCACTCCCGTCGCACCACCTTCACCACGCCCCTGACCTGCCCACATGTCCGCGCAGTGCGGCGTCGGCCCCACCCGTAACGGCCGAAAGGGAACCGGTTGGCAGCCCTCCTGTGACCTTCGTGAACGACAGTGAGAAGGTCTCAGGACGGACGCACACGAACCGAGATGAGGGACGGGATGGGAGACCTGGCAGCGGACGACCCGCAGTGGATAGGCGGTTACCGGCTGCTGAGCAGGCTCGGCAGCGGGGGCATGGGCCGCGTCTATCTCGCGCGCTCCGAAGGCGGCAGGACCGTCGCGGTCAAGCTCGTCAAGACCGAACTGGCCTCCCAGGAACTGTTCCGCGCCCGCTTCCGTCAGGAGGTGGAGGCGGCGCGGCGCGTCGGCGCGCGCTGGACGGCGCCCGTCCTGGACGCCGACACCGAGGCGGACACGCCCTGGGTCGCCACCGGTTACATCGCGGGCCCCTCCCTCGACGAGGTCGTCTCCGGCAGCGTGCGGGGCGGCCACGGGCCGCTGCCCGAGCGCTCCGTACGCACCCTCGCCTACGGGCTCGCCAGCGCCCTCCTCGACATCCACGGCGCCGGGCTGATCCACCGCGACCTCAAACCGTCCAACGTCCTGCTCACGATCGACGGCCCCCGCGTCATCGACTTCGGCATAGCCCGCGCCCTCTACGCGCTCCCCGAGTCCTCGATGACCAGCACCGGGGTCACCGTCGGCTCCCCCACCTTCATGTCGCCCGAGCAGATCAGGAGCCAGAACCTGACCCCGGCGAGCGACGTGTTCTGCATGGGCACGCTGCTGGCGTACGCGGCGACGGGCCGGCCGCCGTTCGGCGGGGGCGGTCCCGGCGGCGTCCACTCGGTGATGTTCCGCATCGCGACGGAGGACCCCGATCTGGAGGGCATCACCGAGCCGCTGCTGAGCCTGATCTCGGACTGCATGGCGAAGGACCCCGAGAAGCGGCCAGCGCCCGAGGACGTCGTCGCGCGCGTCCAGCCCATCTCCACGGGCACCGCCTCCGCACCCTGGCTCCCCGCGACGCTCATCGCCGAACTGGGGCGGCACGCCGTGCAGCTTCTCGACACGGACACGCCGCCCTCGGGCTCGCGCGACACGGCCCGTACGGGGGCGGGGCAGGGGCAGGGGCAGGGCGCGGAGGCGTCCGCGACGCCGCCGCCGGGGGCCGGTTCCGCTTCCGGCTCCGGCTCTGAGGCGCCGGCGGCGCAGCACGGCGTGCTCGCGAGCGCGTCCGACGGTGCGGAGACGGGGCTCGTCGGCACGGGAGCCAAGGGGGCCAGGTCCGGCGGCGCGGGCGGCGCGGAGACCGGAAGCGCGCGTGGCGGACGGTCCCGGCGGCGCCGCCTCCTGCTGGCGCTGGGCGCCGTGGTGCTGGTCGCGTGCGCGGGGGTCGTCGCCTCGGGGGCCGACGTGCCGCTGCTGGGCTCGGTCTCGGGCGCGGACGACGCGAGCGGCAGCGGCGCTTCGGACGTCCCCGCCGACTTCGTCGGCACCTGGAGCGGTCCCGTCGACAGGTACGGGGAGCCGACGGGCCAGTACCGGCGCTTCGTCATCTCGAAGGGGGCCGTGGGCGAGATCGTCGCCGACAGCATCAGCCTGGGCAAGACCTACGAGTGCAAGAGCGACGGCAAGCTCGACACCGTCACGACGAACTCCAACGGCAAGACGTCGGTGGAGCTGGACACCAAGGTCGTCAAGAGCGTGCCCGACGGCAGGTGCTCGGCCCTGGGCTCCCACACCCTCATCCACAACTCCGACGGCACCCTCACCTGGAAGGCCGCAGGGCGCAGCGCGAAGCTCCGCAAGGTCACCGGCGCCGAGAAGATCCCCGACGCCTACATCGGCACCTGGCAGCGCCCCCTGGCCAACGGCGGCACGCAGCGCATGACGGTGGAGCGCAAGCCCGTGGGCAGCGCCGCCGTCACTCTGGTCTCCGAGGGCGGCGGCGAACACTGCGAGGCGTCCGTCGACCTCTTCTCCGCGGGCGGCACGGACGAACCCCTGCGCGTGGCACCCCCCTTGGTGAACCAGAAGCGCTCCTCGGGCGACTGCGCCACCGGCGACGCGTCGGAACTGCGCGTCACCGGTGACGGCCAGCTCGTCCGCGAGTTCCCCGGCGGCTACACGTCGCTGACGTACACCCGCGTGAACTGACGCCGGGGGCCCGGCGGGCCTACCAGCGCACTCCCGAGGGCCCCTGGACGGGCTGACGGCAGCCGGGGACGGCGCCGCTCGACGTGGTCGGCGCGGCGGGCTCCTCCGCGAGGGCGAAACAGAGCTGCGCGTGCAGGAGTTCCGCTTCCGCGGGGCTGAGCCGTAGGGCCAGGTCGCCGTCGAACGTCCCGCCCTTCCGCAGCCACAGGTGGATGGCGAGCCGCCCGTCCGCCTCCCGCTGCACGGGCTTGCTGGGCACGCGGCTGACGTGCAGCCCGTCGCCCTCGCCGTTGCCGTCGCCGTTCCGGACCGGAGTGCTTTCCATCAGGCCGCCACCCCCACTGCGGCGGGCGCGCCGACGGGGTGCCCGTGGATGACCCACGGCCCGACGTCGACCCCGTCCAGCGCGAGGGCGAGCGCGGTGCGGCGTTCCTGGCGCTCGTGCGCCAGGAAGTACGGCCGCACGAGGGGCCCGGCCGCACCGTCGAGCACCGGTGCGTCCCGGTGAGCGCGAGCGCTCACCGGCAGATGCGGCGGTTCGCTGACGCGGGTGAGCAGGCGTCGGCCGCTGGTGGTGCGGGGCGAATGGGCTGCCGGGTTCGCCGGACGCGGGCGGCGAGTCAGTGAGACGAGTGTTTGTTTCAGGGCAAGCCAGATACGGTGAGTCATGCTGACGCTCCTGGTAAGGGTGGCGTTGGCCATGCCTCGGGGTGCGCCTACACCGCCGGGGCATTTTCGCGTCCGCGGCAACTCCCTCGCGGACGCTCCGGTTTGAAGAACCGTAGACCCAAACGTAGTGAACTTACAACGTGTTGTAATCAAGTGCGCCCAACTGGCATATGCCGTACTGGAAGCGCGGCAAAAAGCCCCTCTCCCGAGCAGGCGAGGGGCAGAATGCGTCAGCAACCGGTCATATCAGGTCGTCGAACTCGCCCGCCTTGGCGCCGTCCAGGAAGGCCCGCAGCTTCGCCGGGGTCGTCCGCACGACTCGGTCCGGCTCATCGCTCTCCCGCACCAGGATGTCGCCGTTGTGCGAGGCCAGCTCCAGGCAGTTGCCTTCGGGCTGCTCCGAGAAAGAGGACTTGCGCCACTGGATGTCCACTGTGTTCACCTTCATAGTTCCTGCACGACGTGCTGTATGAAGTCGCGGGACCGGCTCGGACTCAGAGAACGGTGCTCCATGCGGTCCAGTACGTCACGGTAGTTGGCGAGGTGAGTCTCCGCGTGCAGGTATGACGAGCCCACAGGTGTGTCCGTCTGCACGGTATCGAGCCGTGTCACGGGGCCGTACGCGTACAACGTCGAGCTTGCCGCTGCGGGGAAGCCGCCCGCGGCGAAGGGAAGGACGCGCAATTCCACACTCTCCCGCTCGGACTCCCTCAGCAAATGAGCGAACTGGGCCCTGACCACACGGTCGCCGCCGAACCGCATACGCAGCGCGGCCTCGTGGAGGATGAAGACGCAGTGCGGCGGGTTCTCCCGGTCGAGCACCTCGCTGCGCCGCATGCGGAAGGCGAGCGTGCGCGCGAAGTTCTCGGGCGCCAGCGGGGGCACCGCCTGCTCGATGACCGCGCGTGCGTAGTCCTCGTGCTGGAGCAGCCCCGGCATATGGGTGATCTGGGCGCTTCGCATCGCGACCGCGTAGTGCTCCAGCTCCGCGAGATCGAGCCCTGGCGCGCTCACGAAGTCCCGGTACTCGTCCCACCAGTTGACGTTCGCGGCGCGCCGTTCCCTGGCCATGTCGGCGAGTGCGTCGACGTAGTCCGGCTCCGGGCAGGAGTAGTTGGCCGCCCAGACCCGCACTCGGTCGGGGCTGACGCCGAACCGACCGGACTCCGTGTTGCTGACGGTGGTGCGGTCCGTGCGGTGTATCGCGGCGGCCTCGTTGATCGTCAAGCCAACGTGCTCGCGCATCTTCCGCAGCTCCGCACCCAACCTGCGCTGCCGCTCGGTCGGAGGCACCCTCGACGCCATCCAGCCCCTCCTTCTGAATCCCCGGCGCAGCCTAGTAGCCGCCGGGAACGGAGCGAGCGCGGACGAGCAGGGTGCGGACGTTCTGGGGGTCCGGCGCTTCCAGCCGGGTGTCGATGTCGGTGAAGCCGTGATGTTTAAGGAGGTCGGCCCAGGTGTCGGGGGTGTAGGCCCAGCGCACTTCGAGGCGTCGCGGCCCTCGCAGACCGTAGGCGTAGATGCCCTGCGGTCCGTAGTAGCCCTCCAGCGCCTCGGCGTGCGCGAAGACGAGCACGCCCCCGGGGGCGAGGCGGGGTGCGATCAGGGGCAGCAGGCGTTCGGGGTCGGTGAACCAGATCGCGCCCCAGCAACTGTAGACGGCGTCCCAGACGGTGTCGGTGGCGGCGAGGAACGCGCAAGCCTCTGCTTCCACGAACGTCAGGCCGGGGCCGGTTCGACTTCGCCGGGCGCGTTGGATCTGCGCGGAGGAGTGGTCGACGCCGGTGACCTGGACGCCGTGGTGGCGGGCGAGGTAGGCGGCTTCCGCGCCATCGCCGCATCCCAGATCCAGGGCGGTTCGGGGGGTGCCCAGCAACTCGGCGCCCGGCCCGTGGCCGGGGTATTGGGTCCAGTCGAACCGCGAGAGGTCCGGGCGGCCCTCCGATGCGGGGCGCGGCTGCGCCTGGGGGGCGGGGGGCATGCGGGGGCTCCTGGTGCGACGGTGGGCGAGGTGGCTGACACCGTAGCCCTCGCGCTCTTCCCCGCACCTCCAGGAGCCGGATTTTCATCCGTTCCCGCGCGGCATGGTGCGGCCGGCGACCGCTACATGCCGGTCGCGGGCCGCACCCTTCTTTCAGTGGCAGTTCGCGCCGGGGCGGCAGGGCCCGCAGCGGGCGTAGTCCCTCTCCCACAGCTTCCAGTCCACCTCGAAGCCGTGCTCGGCGATGACCTGGGCGGTGCGCCGCACCGACCCGTCGTATTTGAACGTGATCTCCGGGATGTGCTCCAGGAAGCCGCCGTCGAAGTGCTGCGCGCAGAACTCGCGGTAGTACACGGTGTCCAGGATGAAGTTGTGCACGGCGATGTCGATGAGACGGCCGCAGCACAGCTCCAGCTCCTGTCCCCAGGTCTCCATGGCGGTGATCAGGTAGGAGACGGCCTGACCGAAGACCCGCTCGGCCATGACCGCGTCCCACGGCCAGTCCCGGGTGAGCAGGTGAATCTGCCGGTTCCACAGCTCGGGTGTCACGAAGTCGCGGGGATCGCGGTGTGCGGTGCGCGGCGTCAGTACGGTCGCGGTTGCCATATGTGTGCTCCTTTCGCTGGCGCGGTGCCTGCCCGGCCAGCACACCGCCGCCGGACGACGAAGAGGAGCGGACTCCCGCAAGCCGCAACCCGGTTGCGGAATACGCAACTCTCCTGGACGGCCGGTGACGGCGCCCCTACCGTGGTGAGGTTTCGGATTCCGGCACTCCAGACCGGGGGCTCGGATGCGCGATCCGTTTTGGGACTCTCCCCGGGCCCGGCAGGTCATCGCCCGTCAGCACGTCGGGGCCCTGATCCAGCTCGCCCGTGAACACCACGGCATGCAGCAGTGCGAGCTGGCTGTCCGGATGGGCCGGTCCAAGTCCGCCGTCAGCCGTATGGAGCAACGCCGGGCCGTCTCAACGGACGAGCTGCGGCCCCTGGCCGTGGAGCTTTCCATCCCTGCGTGGGTAATTGGCGCGGTGCTGGGGCTCATGTACCCACGTGGTTCTAGGGTGGCCGGATCGCGTCCCGCGCCTGCGTCCCAGGAGGATGATCCGATGCGACGTCGCTCGCTCGTCACGGCTGCTGGCCTGAGCGTTCCCGCCTCTCTCGTCTCCCTGGACACGGCGTTCGCGGCCATGCCCTCGCCCAAGCAGCCGCCGAGCGACGTTCCCCGGCAGCTCCGACGTGCCCAAGCCCTGTTCGACAGTGGGCGGCTAACGCGGATGCCACAGGTGCTGGAGGAGTTGCTGGCCACTGCCGAGGCGGCGGCCGAGGACCGCACTGCGGCCGCCTGCGCGCAGGTGTCCCACTGCTACACCCTCGCCTCCCACTACCTGAGCAAGATCGCCCAGTACCGTCTCTCCGGGCAGGCCGCCGACCGGGCCCGCACCTGGGCGAAACTCTCCGGCGACCCGCTGGCGGAAGGAGCATCGGCCAGGGCCCTGAGCATCGTCCTGCGCCATCGGGACCAGGCGCAGGACGCGACGCTGGTCACCCGGACAGCCCTGAACCGCATCGAGGCCACCGGGCTGCCCACCCCCCGGCTCACCGCGATGTACGCGCAGATGCTGTGCACCGCGGCCTACACCGCGGCCCGGGCCGGAGATCGCGACGACGCGCACGGGCTGATCGCCGAAGCCGGGCGGAGCGCCCGTGCACTGCCTGCCACCCCGCACGGAGCGGCCACCATCACCCCGGCAGCCGTCGGCCTCTACGAAGTGGGCGTGCACTGGGCGCTCCACGACGCCGGAGCAGCCGTCGAGGCAGGACAACGACTGCACCCCACGCAGTTCCGCAGCCCGGAACGGCGCGGACGGCTCCACACCGACCTCGCCCGCGCCTGGTGGCAGTGGGGGCGCCCTGAGCAGACCGCCGAGGCTCTGCTGTCCGCCGCCCGCGAGGCCCGGACCGAGGTGCTCGGCCGCCCCTCCATCCGCCGCATCGCCGTGGACCTGGTGCGCCAGCACCCGCAAGCGCCCGGCGTACGCGACCTCTCCTACCTGATCGGCGCCCGGTCCACCGCGCGCCAGATGTAAACGGCACAGCCCGCCGACGAGCCTCCGCGTGAGCGGGGCACCCTCGACGCCATCCAGCCCCTCCTTCTGAATCCCCGGCGCAGCCTAGTAGCCGCTGAGCGGCGGCCCCGCTTCACGGGGGACCGCGCAGGGCACAGCGTGGGCAAGACCGGCGGCCTGGCCGCGCCGTCGGAACGCTCGGCCAAGGAGCAGACGTGCGCCCAGAAACCGTAGGTATGGGCTCTTCCGCGCCAGTCCCATGGGGGATGCGCCGTATGCGTCCATTACGCAATGGGCCCCTCTCCCCGTGGCGGTACGCGGGCATCGATCGAGGCACGCAGACCGGCCGGTGGGTCGGCGAGGACGGGAAAGCAAGGCCGGTCGAACTCGGCAAGCACGGAACATCTGTGAACACGTATCCGTCGACGCAGGTCGGCAAAGACGGCAAGGTGGACACCGACACCGGCCAGGACGCAGAGCAGGACTGAGGTGTCCTATGCGATGGGCGGGCGCCCAGTGCTGGTCTCCACGCAGCACGAGGACGCGACCGCTGATCTGGTCATCGCGGAACTGAGCAGGCGCCGAGTGCCCGTGCTGCGGTTCGATCCAGGCAGGGACTTCCCAGAGCATGCCGCGCTTGCTGCCCGCACCGGGCCGAACGGGTGGGAGGGGCGATTCACGGTTGGCGATCGTTCGGCCGAGTTGTCCGCGGTGCGCGCTCTGTACCACCGTCGGCCAAACCGGCACGCGACGGACGCAGGCGAGCAGTGGGCCCAGTTCGCGGCGCAGGAGAATCGGCGTGGTCTGGGCGGGGTGCTTGGCGCGCTGCCGGACTGTCTGTATCTGAGCCACCCGCAGGCCATCGCTCGTGGCGAGTACAAGCCTGCTCAACTGGACGTCGCGGCTCGTGTGGGACTCACCGTGCCGACGACCTTGATCACGAATGATCCGACGGAAGCCAAGGCGTTCTGCGGCGAGCAGCCGACCATATACAAGCCTCTGCACGCAGGCGCGTACGACGTCGATGGTGAGACCGCTGGAATCTGGGCGGCACCGGTCGAAGCGAGTGAAATGGACGAAGCCGTGAGCCATAGCGCTCATCTGTTCCAGGCTCAGGTGCCCAAAGTCGCGGATGTGCGTGCAGTAGTGGTCGGTACGCAGGTGTTCAGCGCTGTCATCAACGCACCGTCCGGTGTCGTGGACTGGAGAGCCGACTACCTGAGCCTCACCTACGAACCCGTGTTCTGTCCGCAGGAGATTCACGGTGCTCTGGTGAAGTTCCTCGCCGCCTTCGGGCTGAACTTCGGGGCCTTCGACTTCGCGGTGACTGAGGATGGCGAATGGTGGTTTCTGGAGTGCAACCCGAATGGGCAGTGGGCGTGGCTGGAGGACGCGGCGGGGCTGCCGATCACCTCCGCGATCGCTGACCTGTTGGAGAACGGAGCGAGCCCGCATGAATGACCCCCTCCCGTCGTCGCACCCGCGCGCCGACCTCGTGAGGCGCCTCACCGAGACCGGTGCGCTGCGCTCGGCCGAGTGGAAGGCGGCCGTTCTTGCCGTCCCGCGCGAAGCGTTCCTCTCGCGGGGCTGGTTCGAGTACGAGGGCGGCGGCTGGTACGTGCCCGTCCCGCCGGGCCAGGCGTCGGACCTGGCGCGGGTCTACGAGAACGACACCCTCGTGACGCAGGTTGCCGGGGGCGTCTTCCCCGAGTAGGTCGAGGGGCGCATCGCGGCGGCGCCCTCTTCGTCGTCCACGCTGCCGAGCCTGGTCGTGCGGATGCTGGAGGAGCTGCGCGTCACCGAGGGGGCGCACGTCCTGGAGATCGGCACGGGGACGGGCTACTCGACGGCACTGCTGTGCGAGGTCGTTGGTGAGGAGAACGTGACGACCGTCGAGTTCGACGCGGAAGTGTCTGCCCGCGCCGGAATGGCGCTCGCGGGCGCCGGGCACCGGCCGGTGCGGGTGACCGGCGACGGTCTCGCGGGGCACAGGGGCGGCGCACCGTACGACCGCGTGATCGCGACGTGCGGCGTGCACACCGTGCCGGACGCCTGGCTCGCGCAGACCCGCCCCGGCGGCGAGGTGCTGGTCACCGTCGGCGGGTGGATGCACGCGTCCGAACTGGTGCGGCTCACCGTCGCCGACGACGGCACGGCGAGCGGTCCCGTGCTCGGCGGACAGGTCTCGTTCATGCTCGCCCGCCCCCATCTCGCGCCGCCGCTCGGCCTGCTGCCGAACCTGAGCGACGGCGACGCGGCACTCACGGTGCTCGGCGCGGACACGCTCGACGACTGGACGGCCAGGTTCGTCGCCCAGTTCGCGGCACCACGCGCGCAGCGGCTCGCGCTGGAACGGGGCGGCGGCCGTACGGAACACGTCGTCATCAATGTGGAAGCCGGGGCGTGGGCAACCGTGTTCGAGGACGGTGGCAGGTGGATGGTCCGGCAGGGCGGCCCGGCACGTCTGTGGGACCGGATCGCCGAAGCGGTCCTTCGCTGGCAGGCGGACGGCCGGCCTCCGGCCACCCGCATGCGGCTCCACGTCGGCCCCGACGGCCAGCGCCTGACCTGGACCTGACCTGGGCCTGGCCCGCCCTGACACCCAGCAAGACCAGCGGAGCGAGCCGCGCCGGAAACGCCGCGCGGGGCGGCAGAACAGGCAGCGCCCGCCCACCGCCCCGCGCGCGGAGTGGATCAGCTCAGGTCAGCTCAGGAAGGAGTTGACCTGGATCGTCTCGTCGCGGCCCGGGCCGACGCCGATCGCGGAGATCGGCGCGCCGGACATCTCCTCCAGCGCCTTCACGTACGCCTGCGCGTTCTTCGGCAGGTCCGAGAAGGACTTCGCCTTGGTGATGTCCTCGGTCCAGCCCGGCAGGTACTCGTACACCGGCTTCGCGTGGTGGAAGTCCGTCTGGCTGTACGGCAGTTCCTCGACGCGCTTGCCGTCGATCTCGTACGCGACGCAGACGGGGATCTGCTCCCAGCCCGTCAGCACGTCGAGCTTCGTCAGGAAGAAGTCGGTGAGGCCGTTGACGCGGGTCGCGTAGCGGGCGATCACGGCGTCGAACCAGCCGCAGCGGCGGTCGCGGCCCGTGGTGACCCCGCGCTCGCCGCCGATGCTGCGCAGCGCCTCGCCGTCCGCGTCGAACAGCTCCGTCGGGAAGGGGCCCGCGCCGACGCGCGTCGTGTACGCCTTGAGGATGCCGATCACGCGGCTGATCTTCGTCGGGCCCACGCCCGCGCCCGTGCAGGCGCCGCCCGCGGTCGGGTTCGAGGAGGTCACGAAGGGATACGTGCCGTGGTCGACGTCGAGCAGCGTGCCCTGGCCGCCCTCGAAGAGGACGACCTTGCCCTCGTCGATGGCGTCGTTGAGGAGCAGGGTGGTGTCGGCGACGTAGCCCTTGAGCGCGTCCGCGTAGCCGAGCATCTCCTCGACGACCTGCTCGGTGACGATGGCGCGGTGGTTGTAGAGCTTGGCGAGGACCTGGTTCTTGTACTCCAGGGCCGCCTCGACCTTCTGGTGCAGGATCGACTCGTCGAAGAGGTCCTGCACACGGATGCCGGTGCGGTTGATCTTGTCGGCGTAGGTCGGGCCGATGCCGCGCCCCGTCGTGCCGATCTTGCGCTTCCCGAGGAAGCGTTCCGTCACCTTGTCGACGGTGATGTTGTACGGCGTGATCAGGTGCGCGTTACCGCTGATCAGCAGCTTGGACGTGTCGACGCCGCGCTCGTTCAGTCCGCTCAGCTCGGAGAGCAGGACCGACGGGTCGACGACGACTCCGTTGCCGATGACCGGGGTGCACCCCGGGGAGAGGATTCCGGAAGGGAGGAGATGCAGCGCGTACTTCTGGTCGCCTACGACGACCGTGTGACCGGCGTTGTTGCCGCCCTGGTAGCGCACCACATAGTCCACGGACCCACCGAGCAGATCGGTGGCCTTTCCCTTGCCTTCATCACCCCACTGAGCACCGAGCAGCACAAGTGCGGGCACAGGCGTACACCCCTTCCGGGCGGGGCATGTCCCACGTGCATGGCGCTTTTGCCATCGCAAGAGCCGTGGACCGGTGCCCCAGATAGAGGAAGCCCCTGGCGCAACAGCGACAGGGGCTCTTGCACCGAGAGGTTACCTGAGAGAGGAACAAGGTGTCGGCTCCAGACCCCGCGAGGGCTCCCGGCCCTCCCCTGCTCGTGGTCATCGACCCCGCCGCACGGCTGACGGACGGGGAGTCCGTGAGGATCGCGAGGGACGTGCTGTGTGCGGGTGCACCGGGTGTGAAGGTGTGCGTGCCGGACAACCCGGAGGAGATCGCGCGGGCCTTCGCGCGCAGGGGCGCGCGCCGCCCCGTGGTCATCGGTGACGACCTCGCGCTGCTGCGGGCCGTGCAGTTGCTGCACGGGGAGCGGAAGCTGAGCGAGTCGGTGCTGTCGGTGGTCCCCGTCGGCGCGGCGCCGAGCGTGGCGCTGACCCGCGCGCTGGGGGTGCCGCCGGACGCGGTGGGCGCGGCGCGGGCCGCGCTGGGCGGGGCCGAGCAGTGGCTCGACCTGCTCGTCGACGACAGCGGGGGCGTCGTGCTGGGCGGCCTGCGCATCCCGGGCACGGACGGCGTGGGCGGGGCGCGAGGGGTGCGTGGTGCGGGCGGTGCGCGTGGCGCGGTCCCGTCCGACGGTGACGGTGGCAGCGACGGCGCGGCGGACTCGCCCTGGCGCCGCGCCTGCCGCAGCCTCGCGCGTACGGTCCTGGCTCCCCAGCCGGGCGCGGTCACGGGCCGCGTGCCCGCGCAGCGGCTCCGGGTGGAGGCGGACGGTGAGCTGCTCGCCGACTGGGACCGGCCCGTCGAGGAGGTGTCCGTCTCGACGGACGACGGCGGCATGGCGGAGGTGACGGTGCGCGAGCGCGCGGTGTCCGCGCCGGTACGGGCGAGGGCGCGGGCCGTGACCGTCGCGGGACCCGAGTTCCGCTACCGCGCGGGGTGCGCGGAACGGGGGCCCGTGCGGGGTACCCGGACGTGGACGGTGGTGCCGTCCGCGCTGCGGCTGATGGTGCCCATGCGTTGAGGGGGCGGGGTGCGTTGACGGGGGCGGGTGGGGGTCAGCGCCCGGCCACGCCGCCCGGTCCGCCGGGGCCGGTAGGGTCAGCGCCCGGCCACGCCGCCCGGTCCGCCGGGGCCGCTCCGCTCGGCCTCGCGCTCAGCTTCCCGCTCAGCGCGCTGCTTGAGCCAGCGCTCCCGCAGACCGTTCATCTCCTCCGCCACGAAGTCCAGGAACTCCAGGCTCTCCTCGATGCGGCGCCCCGCCGCGCTGTCCGCGCCGACCGCGTCGACCCCGGTGCGGAGCGTGGCGGTCCAGCGGTGCAGCAGGGTGTCGCGGCTGGTGATCGCCTCGAACCAGACGTCGTGGTGGACGCGGTAGCGCTCGCGCCGCGAGCCCGGCTCGCGCTCGCGGCTGACCATGCGGACCTGGGACAGATAGCGGACGGCGCCCGAGATGGCCGCCGGGCTGACCCGGAGGCGCTCGGCGAGCTGCGCCGAGGACAGCGCGCCCTCGTCCGAGGCGAGCAGACAGGCGAAGACCCGGGACGACATGCGCTGCATCCCGGCCTCGGTGAGGTCGGCTGCGAAGCGCTCAACGAACGGGGAGACGGCGCTCTCGTAGTGCCGCTCCGGGGCGGACTCCTCGTGCCCGGCGGGCGCCTGCTCTCGTCGCTCTCGCGTCACCGTTCCAGCTTCTCCCTGCTCAGCTCACGTACGGGAAGACTCTAACGCTTCCTTAACTTCACAAGTTTGTGAAATAAGCGTAGCTTCCAAAACATGAACACGGCCACAGCCATCTCCGTATCCGGCCTCGTGAAGACCTTCGGCCGGACCCGCGCGCTGGACGGTCTCGACCTGGAGGTCGGAACCGGCGAGGTGCACGGCTTCCTCGGGCCGAACGGCGCCGGGAAGTCCACCACCATCCGTGTCCTGCTCGGCCTGCTGCGCGCGGACACCGGCACCGCGCGCCTGCTGGGCCAGGACCCCTGGGACGACGCCGTCGAGCTGCACCGGCGCCTCGCCTACGTGCCCGGAGACGTCGAACTCTGGCCGAACCTCACCGGCGGCGAGGCCATCGACCTGCTCGCGCGTCTGCGCGGGGGCATCGACAAGGGGCGCAGGGACGAACTCATCGAGCGCTTCGACCTCGACCCGACGAAGAAGGGCCGCACGTACTCGAAGGGCAACAGGCAGAAGGTCGCCATCGTCGCCGCGCTGGCCTCGGACGCGGAGCTGCTGCTCCTCGACGAGCCGACGGCGGGGCTCGACCCGCTCATGGAGGTGATCTTCCAGGACGTCATCTTCCAGGCGAAGGACGCCGGGAAGACGGTGCTGCTCTCCAGCCACATCCTGGCCCAGGTCGAGAAGCTGTGCGACCGCGTCAGCATCATCCGGCTGGGCAGGACCGTCCAGTCCGGGACGCTCAGCGAGATGCGGCACCTGACCCGTACGACGATCGAGGCGGAGACCGAGCGCCCCGTCACCGGGCTGCGCGAACTGCCCGGCGTCCACAACCTGCGGACGGACGAGGGGCGCGTGCACTTCGCCGTCGACGGAGCGCACCTGGACGGCGCCGTACGCCACCTCACCGGGCTCGGCCTCCGCAGCCTCACCAGCCACCCGCCCACCCTCGAAGAGCTGATGCTGCGGCACTACGGCGACGAGCTGGCCGCGAACGGCCACCGTGCCGGTGCCGACGCGGAGGCTGGAGCCGGGACCGGGAACGGAGAGGCCGCGTCATGAGCACCGAGACCCCCACCGGCGCCGGGCCGGGAGCGGGCGCCGGGACCGCGGCCCCGGCCCGGCCGCACACCTCGGGCGACGGCCGTACCGGACGCCACGCGCTCGCGGGCACCGGCACCCTGCTGCGCTTCGGACTGCGCCGCGACCGCGTCCGCACCCCCGTCTGGCTCCTCGCCCTGTTCCTGGGCACCCTGTCCTCGACCAGCAAGTTCGAGCAGCTCTACTCCGGCGGCGCCGACCGCGCCACCGTCGCCAGGACCATGGACAGCCCCGCCGGGCTCGCCATGACGGGCCCCCGCCACTACCTCGACGACTACAACTTCGGCTCCATGCTCGGCCACCAGATGATGGGCTTCACCGGAGTCCTCGTCGGCCTGATGAGCGTGCTCATCGTGGTGCGGCACACCCGCGCCGAGGAGGAGACGGGCCGCGCGGAACTGGTGCGTTCCGGTGTCGTCGGACGGCACGCCTCGCTGACCTCCGCCCTGGCCCTCGCCGTCCTCGCCAACCTCGGGCTCGCCCTGCTGCTGGGCTTCGGCCTCCCCGGGCTCGGCATGGACGGGGTGACCACGGACGGCTCGCTGCTCTACGGGGCCGCACACGCCGCGATCGGCATCTTCTTCGCCGCCGTCGCCTGCGTCACCGCGCAGATCACCGGGCACACGCGGGGCGCCTCCGGCATGGCCATGGCCGTCATCGGGGCCGCGTACGTGCTGCGCGCCGCCGGTGACGTCGGCACCGACGCGCTCTCCTGGCTCTCGCCCATCGGCTGGGCGCAGCGCACCTACCCCTACGTCGACAACCGCTGGTGGCCGCTGCTCCTGGCGCTCGGCGCCGCGGCCGTCGTCACGGCCACGGCGTACGTGCTCAGCACCCGGCGCGACGTGGGCGCCGGGCTGCGCGCCCAGAAGCAGGGCGCCTCGGCCGCCTCCGCCGCGCTGGTGCGCCCGCTCGGCTTCGCGCTGCGGCTCCAGCGGGGCACGATGGCGGGCTTCGGCGTCGCGCTGCTCGTGCTGGGCGCGATGTACGGGTCGATCCTGGGCGACGTCGAGGACATGCTCAAGGACGTCGACGCGATGGACAAGGCGCTCGCGCAGGCGGGCGGCGCCTCGTTCACGGACTCCTTCGCCTCCGTCGTCATGATCGTCAACGCGATCCTGGCCGCCGTCTACGTGGTGATGGCCACGCTCAGGCCCCGCGCCGAGGAGAGCGCGGGCCGCGCCGAACCCCTGCTGGCCACGGGCCTCTCGCGCACCCGCTGGGCGGGCAGCCACCTCGTGATCGCCGTCGTCGGCGGCACGGCGGCGCTGCTCCTGGCCGGGCTCGGCTTCGGCCTCGCGGGCGCGGCCTCGACGGGTGACGGCGCGCTGGTCGCGAAGCTGACGGGCGCCGCGCTCGCCTACGCGCCCGCGCTGTGGGTCACGGCGGGCCTCGCCACGCTGCTCTTCGGCTGGCTGCCACGGGCGACCGCCGCGGTGTGGCTCGTGCCGGTGTACGCGTTCGTCGTCGGCTACCTCGGCCAGATCCTCCAGTTCCCCGCCTGGATGAACAACCTCTCCCCCTTCGGCCACGTCCCCCAGCTCCCGGCCCACGACCTGGAGTGGGCCCCGCTGCTGATCCTGACGGCCGTGGCCGCGGCCCTGTTCGCGCTCGGGCTGGCGGGCTTCCGCAGAAGGGACCTGGAGACCAAGTAGCGGCTTCCTGGGACGCCCGGACCGGTCCTGGCGTCCGGGCCGCGTCACACTGGCCACCGTTCGGAAGGGGAGGCACCATGACCGCTATGGCCGAACGCGCTTCTCTCATGGCGGTGGCGGACTTCGAGCAGATCGCCGCCGCCGCGCCCGAGACCGTCACGTTGGAGTTCATCGGCGGACGGATCGGGGAGAAGGCCGTGCCCGACGGCGACCACGGACGCGTCATCCAGTGGCTGACCCGCGTCTGCATGCAGCACAGACCCGAGCTGTGGCTCGACTCCCAGCAGGGGCTGCGGATCGAGACATACCGCGAAGGACGGGCCCGCCCCGACGGCAGTCTCGTGCCCGCCGACGCCTTCGCCGGGCACGGCGAGTGGGCCGACCCCGCGCCCGTGCTGATGGCGGTGGAGGTGACCTCGTACGACTCGGGCACTGATCTGCGCGACCGCGTGGAGAAGCCCCGCGCCTACGCGGAGAGCGGCATCCCCGTCTATCTCCTCGTCGACCGGGAGAACGGCGAGACCGTCGTGCACAGCGAGCCGGACGGGGTCCGTTACGAGCGCACGGCGCGCGTCCCCTTCGGCAAGAGCGTCGCGCTTCCCGAACCGGTGGGGATCACTCTCGACACCGAGCCGCTGAAGAACTGGGCCCGCTGACGGGCCGGAGCGGGCCGGACCCGCGCCCCCGCACGGTGCGTACGGGGGCGCGGTCGCGCTTACTTCAGGGTGTCCAGCAGGACGTCGAAGGCCGCCGTTCGTGGCGTGAACGGCGCGAAATGGCCGACGCCGGGGAGCAGGTGGAGGCGGGTGCCCCAGTCGTTGGCGTAGCGGCGGGACAGTTCCAGCGGGACGTCCTTGTCGGCCGTGCCGTGCAGGATCTCCACCGCGACGCGGGGCAACAGCTTCATCGGGTCGGCCTCGTACAGCCGTCCCGCCACCAGGTCGGGGCCGCCGAGGAACTCGGCGACCGCGCCGTCGCTCAGGCCGAGCTGGTGGGCGCGCCCCAGGTCGGCGACCGGGGAGACGGCCACGATGCGGCCCGCCGCGCGCTCTCTCCTGGCCGCGGCCCACAGCGCCAGTTGACCGCCGGCGGAGTGCCCGAGCAGCACATCGGGCGGTGACCCGAGATGCTCCAGTGCCGCGTCCACGTCCTCGGCGGTCGTCGGCCAGCCGCCACCACCGCCCACGCGCCGGTACTCGACCAGCGCCACCCGCATCCCGCGCCCCGCCAACGCGGCGGCGAAGGGGGACAGATGGGCGCGGTCGTACCGTTCGCGCCAGAAGCCGCCGTGCAGAACCGTGATCCGCGGTCCTGGTGCCCCCACCCCGTAGAAATCGATGACCTGCGAAGGATGCTCGCCGTACCGTTCGACGCGCTCCGGCTCCACCGGTTCCAGCGAGAGCAGAGCCTTGAATTCCTCGTCGCTCACCCCGTCACCCCCGTCACCTCCCCCAGGACGCGAGCCGCGCGCTCGACGTCCGCGAACGAAGTGTAGAGCGGGGTGAAGCCGAAGCGGAGTACGCCGGGACGCCGGAAATCCCCCACTATTCCCCGCGCGATCAGGGCTTCCATCGCCCGGCCCGCGTCCACTCCCCCCTCGCACAGCAGCGACACCTGGCTGCCGCGCCGCCCGTGCGCCTCCGGGGTGAGGGAGCGCGTGCGCCCCTCCGGTACGTAGGCGCGCACGCAGCGCAGGAAGAAGTCCGTGAGGGCGAGGCTCTTGGCGCGCACGGCCGTCAGCTCGACGCCCTCCCATACGCCCAGCGCCTCCTCCAGCGCCAGCAGCGACAGGATGTCCGGCGTGCCGACGCGCCCCCTCGCCGCGCCCTCGGCGGGGCGGTAACCGGCGGACATGGCGAACGGGTCGGCGTGCGAGTTCCAGCCCGGGAGGGGCGAGTCGAAGCGCGGCTGGAGCGCGCGGCGCACATACAGGTACGCGGGCGAACCTGGCCCTCCGTTGAGGTACTTGTACGTGCAGCCGACGGCCAGATCGGCGCCCGAGGCGTCGAGGTCCACGGGTAGTGCGCCCGCGCTGTGGCACAGGTCCCACACGACGCGGGCCCCCGCGCGGTGGACGGCGGCCGTGATGCCTGGCAGATCGTTCAGCTCGCCGGTGCGGTAGTCCACGTGGTTGACGAGGGCCACCGCGGTCGTCGGGCCCACCTCGGCCGCCATGTCCGCGGGGGCGACGGCGCGGACCGTAGCGCCCGTCATCCGCGCGGCCGACTCGGCGAGGTATCCGTCGGTGGGGAACGTGGTCGCGTCGACGAGGACTTCGGTACGGGCCGGTCCGCTGTCGCCCTCGCCCGCGCCGCCCCCGCTGTCGCGCTGGGCCATGCGGACCGCGGCGACGACCGCCTTGAACACGTTGACGCTGGTCGAGTCCCCGGCGACGACCTGCCCCCCGGCCGCGCCGATGAGCGGGGCGATCAGATCGCCGACGCGCTCCGGCGCCGTCCACCAGCCCGACTCCTGCCAGGAGCGGATGCGCAGCCGCCCCCACTCGCGCTCCACCACGTCCGCGAGCCTGCCGGGCACGGAACGGGGGAGGGCGCCCAGCGAGTTGCCGTCGAGATAGACGGTGTCGTCCAGGACGAAGTCCTTGCGCTTGGCGGCCAGCACGTCCTCGGCGTCCAGTGCCGCTGCCTCCGCCGCGAGCGGGCCGCGCCCCTCCGCGATGCCGCCGTGACCACCGCGCTCAGACATGGCTGCGCGCCGTCCACAGCTCGGGGAAGACGTTCTTCGCCGCGCGCTTCTCCAGCCAGGCGACCCCGGCCGAGCCGCCGGTGCCCGTCTTCGCGCCCATGGCGCGGCGCGTGGCCACGAGGTGGTCGTTGCGCCATCGCCACACCAGCTCGGCGACCTCGGTCAACGCCTCGCCCAGCCGCAGCAGTTCGCCCGCCTCGTCCCTGCCCCGGCCGCTGTCGTCCGACGCCGCGTAGACGCGGGCCCACACGGCCTCGACGGCCGGGTCGGGCTCGTAGCGCCGGGAGACGTCGCGCTCCAGGACGTCGGCCGGTATGTCCTCGCCACGGCGGGCGAGGAAGCGCAGCACCTCGTCGTAGAGGCTCGGCTCGTACAGCGACTTCTCCAGCTCGCCGTGCACGCGGGGCGCGCCCTGGTGCGGTACGAGCATGGACGCCGACTTCTCACCGAGCAGGAACTCCATGCGCCGGTACATCGCCGACTGGAACCCTGACCCCTCGCCGAGCGCGGAGCGGTACGCGTTGAACTGCGCGGGGGTGAGGTGTGCCAGCGGTTCCCAGGAGGCGTTGAGCGCCTGGAGTTCGTAGGTGGAGCGCTTCAGCGCGGCCAGCGCGCCCGGCACATCGTCGGCGCGCAGCCGGTCGGCCGCGGTGCGCCACTCGTGCACGATGACGGTGAACCACAGCTCCATGACCTGGGTCGTGACGAGGAAGACCAGCTCGCCCGGGTCGTCGGAGAGGGGGTGCTGGAGGTGGGTGAGGACGTCCGCCTGGACGTAGTCCTCGTACGGGGTGGTGCCTTCGAAGTCCAGGTTCGGTTCGGCCGAACCGGTCTCCGGGGCATCGGGTCGGTGCGACATCGCTGTCTCCTCGACGCAAGCTGCCGGGTAGCGGTCCGCCCCTCCTGTCGTCTCGACGGTTTCGGAGCCCCGGTCCCCTCGGACCCGGCCCCACGACCTGCGCTTGCGCGGCCTGCGGGCGGGCCCACAGGAATCATGGGCAATGCCCCGCGCAGGGGCAAGGCCCGCCCGGATCTCCGCCCGGACGGGCCCTGTGGCGTTCGCCACCACGCGCTGCCTGGTGTGCTTTTGGCGCCTGTGGCTCCCGTGGCTCCGCCGTGCCGTGGCTCCGCTGTGCCGCAGCTCCCCCGTGCTGTGGCTCCGCTGTGCCGCGGCTCCCCCGTGCTGCGGCTCCCGCCGCTCCCCGTCAGGACAGGGTGGAGGCCGCGGTCGGCGAGCTTTCCTTCAGGAAGGTCCAGCAGCGCTCGTACTCCTCCTGCTCGCCAATGGCCTGCGCGGCGCGCGCGAGCGCGTGCAGCGCCCGCAGGAACCCGCGGTTCGGCTCGTGCTCGAACGGCACGGGGCCGTGGCCCTTCCAGCCGTTGCGGCGCAGCGCGTCGAGGCCACGGTGGTACCCGGTGCGGGCGTACGCGTAGGACTCGACGACCCGGCCGCCCTCGAAGGCGTCGTCGGCGAGCTGCGCCCACGCCAGAGAGGAGGTCGGGTACTTCGCGGCGACCTCGGCCGGGGCCGTCCCGGAAGCGAGCAGCTCGCGCGGCTCGGGGTCGTCGGGGAGATGGGTCGGGGGCGGTCCCCCGAGAAGGTTCTCGTGAATGGACATGGTCCCCAGTCTGCCTTCCCCCGAGATGTCGGGCACGGGCGGAGCCGCCCCAGGGCCCGGGTTACGGGGAGGGCGGCGCGGGGGGCCGTTCCGGGCCCGGTCGCGGGTCCGGGTCCGGGGTCGGATTCCGGTTCGGATCCGGGTCCGCGTTCCCGGGGTCGAGCGGGGGTGCGGCGATGCCGCAGTGGTATGTGCTCTCGGGCCGGCACCGCCGTTCCCCGCCTCCCCCCTCGGCACCGGCGCCCTTACCGTCCCGTGCTTCCGGCGCACCGGACGCATCCGGCGCGGGCGGCACATCCCCCACATCCCCCACATCCCGCACGTCCCGCAGCACGTCGGCGCGCACCGTTGCCCAGGCCAGCGCTGCGGCGCAGACCAGGAGCCCCGCGCACAGGGGCATCGCGCGCCGGAACGTCGCCGCGAACTCGTCGGCCGAGCGGTACGCCTCCGGCCCCATCCCCGCCAGCAGCGGCAGCGCGGCGACGGCCACCAGACCGGCCGCGCGGGCGGCGGCGTTGTTGATGCCGCTGGCCAGCCCGGCGCGTGCCACGTCCACCGAGGCGAGCACGGTCGCGGTGAGCGGCGCCACGAGCGCGACCATGCCGCAGCCCAGCACGACGAGCGCGGGCAGCACGTCGGTCACGTAGACGGCCCCGGGCCCCACCCGCATCATCAACAGCATCCCCGCCGCGCACAGCAGCGGCCCGACGGTGAGCGGAACGCGCGGCCCGATCCGCTGCCCCAGCTCACCGGAGCGCGCGGACAGCAGCAGCATCAGCACGGTGGTGGGCAGCAGCGCGGTGCCCGCCTGGAGCGCGGAGTAGCCCGCGACGGTCTGGAGCTGGAGCACGGAGAGGAAGAAGAAGCCGCCGAAGGCCGCGTAGACGCAGACGGTGACGGCGTTGACGGCGGAGAACTGGCGCGACCCGAAGATCGCGAGCGGCATCATCGGCTCCGCCGTCCGCCGCTCCCACCGCAGGAACACCGCGCCCAGCACGAGCCCGACGGCAGCGGGCACCAGCACGCCGGGGGAGGCGCCCCGGTCGGGCGCGGCGATCAGCGCGTACGTCACCGCACCCAGCGCGAGCGCCGCCAGCGCCGCGCCCGTCGCGTCGAACCGGCCGCGCGCCGCCGGATCCCTGGACTCCGGTACATGGCGCAGCGCGACGGGGACGCAGAGCGCGGCGAGCGGGATGTTGAGCAGGAACACCCAGCGCCAGCCGGGCCCGTCGACCAGCCAGCCGCCGATGAACGGGCCGACCGCTGAGGCCACCCCGCCGAGCCCCGACCACGCGCCCACGGCGCGCGCCCGCTGGTCGGGCGCGAAGGTGGCCTGGAGCAGCGCGAGGGAGCCGGGCGTGAGCAGGGCGCCGCCGATGCCCTGGAGCGCGCGGGCCGCGATCAGCACCTCCGAGCTGGGCGCGAGCCCGCACAGCAGCGAAGCCGCCGCGAACCACACCACCCCCACCACGAACACGCGGCGCCGCCCGTACCGGTCCCCGAGCGCCCCGCCCAGCAGGATCAGGCCCGCGAGGGTGAGCATGTAGGCGTTGACCGTCCACTGGAGCACGGCCATGCCGGCGTCGAGGTCGCGGCCGATGCGGGGGAGGGCGACGTTGACGACGGTGCTGTCGAGCATCGCCATGCCCGAGCCCAGCACGGCGACGAACAGCACCCAGCGCCCAGGACCGGCGCCGAGGGAGAGGGTGCCTGGCCCGCCGCCGGACGTGGCGTGTTCCGCTGACGTCTCCGGGTGCGCGGATGTCTCCGGGTGCGCGGACGCGGCCGGTTCCGCTGATGTCGCCGGTCGCTCGGGGTCGCGTGGCGGATCACTCATACGGGGATCCTGCCCGCGCCCGGCGCCTCCCGCCACAGCGCGGACGTCACGCGTTACGCGCCGGAGGCCCGGGGAACGCCGAGGGCCCGGCGCCCCTCCGAGGAGGGAGCCGGGCCCGTCGTCAGCGCGTCAGCGCGTCAGCGCGTCAGCGCGTCAGCGCGTCAGCGCGTCAGCGCGTCAGCGCGTCAGCGCGTCAGCGCG
>NZ_BAAGSO010000016.1:0-41323 GCF_054782395.1 Streptomyces daliensis
AAGAAACGGACGCTTCCTTTGTACTCACCCTCTCGGGCTTTCCTCCGGGCGCTTCCCTTTCGGTGTCTCCGACTCTATCAGATCCGTTTCCCGGCCGTTTCCGGCCGAAATCCGATTCCGACTTTCCCCTGTCGGCGGGGCCGCTTCTCTTTCGAATTCCCGGAGAACCGAGTCTCGTTTTTCCGAAGCGATGAAGAGACTAACTGTTGCTTGCGAGTTCGTCCAACTCGGGGCAACCGTTCGAATCTACTGCCCTGAAATCCCGCTGTCAACGCTTTTCCAGGGCGGCGAGAACAGTAACAGGTCCGCACGGGTGCATGCACATCAAGCCGCCGTAGGCACCTCGGCAGCGCGGTCCGCAGCACCCACATCACCCGTCTCTCCCGCCTTCGCCGCCCGTCCTCCGAGCACGTACACGTAGGCCAGGAAGGCGAGTTCGGCGACGACGCCGATGGTGACGCGGGCCCACGTAGGAAGGCCCGAAGGGGTCACGAAGCCCTCGATGACGCCGGAGACGAAGAGGACGGCGGCAAGGCCGATGGCCATGCCGATGGCGGCGCGGCCCTCCTCGGCCAGGGCGGTGCGGCGGCTCCGGGGGCCCGGGTCGATGACCGTCCAGCCGAGTCGCAGGCCCGTACCCGCCGCGACGAAGACTGCCGTCAGCTCCAGCAGACCGTGCGGGAGGAGCAGGCCGAGGAAGATGTCCAGGCGTCCCGCGGACTCCATCAGGCCGATGCCGATGCCGAGGTTGAGCAGATTCTGGAACAGCACCCACAGCACCGGGATGCCGAGAAAGGCGCCGAAGGCGAGGCAGATGGCGGTGGCCTGGGCGTTGTTCGTCCAGACCTGGGCCGCGAAGGACGAGGCGGGGTGGCTGGAGTAGTACGACTCGTACTGGCCGCCGGGGCGGGTCATCTCGCGCAGCTCGTCAGGGGCGCCGATCGACGCCTGGACTTCGGGGTGGGTGCCTATCCACCAGGCGATGAGCGCGGTTATGACGACCGAGAGGAGCGTCGTCGGCACCCACCAGTGGCGGCTGCGGTAGACGGCCGCGGGGAAGCCCGCGACGAAGAAGCGCCCCGCGTCGCGCCAGGAGGCCGTACGAGGGCCCGTCACGGCGCTGCGGGCGCGCGCGACCAGAGCGGTGAGGCGGCCGGTGAGGGCCGGGTCGGGGGCGCTCGACTGGACCTGGGAGAGGTGGGTGGCGGTGCGCTGGTAGAGGGTGACCAGCTCGTCGGCCTCGGCGCCCGTCAGTCGGCGGCGCCGGTGCAGCAGTTCTTCCAGCCGGTCCCACTCCGCGCGGTGGGCGGAGACGAAGACATCCAGGTCCATGGGGAGAGCTTGGCAGACAGCAGCGGGCTGGCGGCAGACTGTTCATGGTGCGCTTCAGCGCCAGAGGCACGGATCTGTGGGGCGGGGCCATCAAACAGCGGGGCCGCGAAAGGCCATGAGGGAGGACGCGCCGGTGAGTGAACTTGTGACGGGGGACGCGGTCGTACTGGGGCTGCGCCCCGCTCGGCTGCCGTCCAGGGCTCTGGCCGTCTTTCTCGACCTGCTGCTGGCCTGGACCCTCTACGTGCTGCTGTCCCTCGTGCTGCTCGCCGCTACGGCCTCGCTCGACGCGGCTGCTGTGGCCGCCGTCCAGGTCGCGCTGTTTCTGCTGGTGCTGGTCGGAGTGCCGATAGCCGTGGAGACGCTGAGCCGGGGGCGTTCCGTGGGGAAACTGGTGTGCGGGATGCGGGTGGTGCGCGAGGACGGAGGGCCGGTGCGGTTCCGGCACGCGTTGGTACGCGGCGCGATCGGGGTCGTCGAGATCCAGCTCTCCTTCGGTGTATTGGCCTGTGCCGCGTCGCTGGTGTCCGCGCGTGGCCGTCGGGTGGGCGATGTCTTCGCGGGGACCCTGGTCGTGCGGGAGCGCGTGCCCGTCGCGCAGGGGGCGCCGGTGCCGCCTCCGCCGCCGTGGCTGGCGGGCCGGTTCGGGGAACTGGATCTGTCGCGCGTGCCGGACGGGCTGTGGCTGGCCGTACGGCAGTACCTGATGCGGGCCGGGCAGCTCGATGAGGCGGTGAGCCTGTCGATGGCCCAGCGGCTCGCCTCGGACGTCGCCGCCTGGACCGGGGCTCCGGTGCCCGAGGGGGTGCCGCCGACCGCTTATCTGGCCGGTGTGGTCGCTGAGCGGCAGACGCGGGAGTCGCAGCGTGCCTTCGGCGCGGGGGCCGCTGCCGCGCCTCCTGGCGCGCCGGGCGGCTACGCAGCGCCGTCGGAGCCCGCCCCGGGTTCCGGTGCCGCGACGGGCTGGGTGACGGAGCCGGGGGACGGTGCGGCGACGACCGGTTCGCAGGCTGTGCCCGGGGCCGCCTCCGCGGAGATCGCGGGCGGACAGGGGCAGGTGCCCGCGGAGCCTCCGCGGGCGCCCGCGTCCGAGCGGCCGGGTACCGGGTTCGTGCCGCCGACCTGAGTGGCCGCGGCCCGGCGCGTACGGGGTGCCCTGAGCGGGTGCGGGCGCTGAGGGCTCAGCCGAACGTCGAGGGCGGGGATTCGAGGTCTTCCAGCTCGATTCCCGGGGCCGCGAGGACGACGTCGCCGGCGAGGTGGACGTCGTGCGTCTCCCCCGTCTCCAGGTCGCTGACCTGGTAATTCTCCACCGTCAGAGGGCCGTTGTCAGTGGCGTGTGCTTCAGTTTTCAGCAGCGCCCAGGACTGGTCGAGAGTGCGGGGAGCGAGGACGGGGGGTGTGAGGGCGACGAGGCGGACGCGGGTGGCCGGGGCTCCGGGGGCCGGTCGCAGCAGCCGTGAGGTCGCGATGAGAAACGCCGGGGACGCGCCCGTGAAGGAGTGCGCGGGGACGTTGCCCTCTTGAGCGAACTCGCCCGTGGGGTCGCTACGGACCCAGGTGACGCCGTCCAGCGCCGCACCGCGGACCTGCCAGCTGGCGGCGTGGAGTTCGAGCCTGATGGGGCGGCCGAGATCGTCGAGGGTGAGGTCGACGGAGCCCGCGTGGTCGCCGGAGGGGGTGGTGATCTGGGAGACGTAACGCCAGCCGGAGGGGCCGGTGGCGCAGTGGAAGTGTTCTTCTCCGAGGGGGGTGTGGTCGTGCGGATCATGGAGCGAATACCGGCCGCGGGGCATGGGGCGACTCTACGTGCGGGGGCGCGGCGGTAAGCCGAAGACCCCCCGCCACGGGGGCGGGGGGCCTTCTTCCGCGAGCTGTCGGCTCAGCGCTCGCCGGTCACGGGGCCATCAGGCCGCAGGGGCGGGCGAGCGGGGTGCCGCTCAGTAGCGGTAGTGGTCCGGCTTGTACGGGCCCTCGACGGGGACACCGATGTAGTCGGCCTGGTCCTGGCGCAGCGTGGTCAGCTTGACCCCGAGTGCGTCCAGGTGGAGGCGGGCGACCTTCTCGTCGAGGTGCTTCGGAAGCACGTAGACGTCGGTCGGGTACGACTCCGGCTTCGTGAACAGCTCGATCTGGGCGATGGTCTGGTTCGCGAAGCTGTTGGACATCACGAACGACGGGTGCCCGGTGGCGTTGCCGAGGTTCAGCAGACGGCCCTCGGACAGGACGATGAGGGTCTTGCCGTCCTTGAAGGTCCAGGTGTGGACCTGCGGCTTGACCTCGTCCTTGACGATGCCGGGGATCTCGGCGAGACCGGCCATGTCGATCTCGTTGTCGAAGTGACCGATGTTCCCGACGATCGCCTGGTGCTTCATCTTGGCCATGTCCGAGGCCATGATGATGTCCTTGTTGCCCGTGGTGGTGACGAAGATGTCGGCGGTCTCGACGACATCGTCCAGCGTCACGACCTGGTAGCCGTCCATGGCCGCCTGGAGGGCGCAGATCGGGTCGATCTCCGTGATCAGGACGCGGGCGCCCTGGCCGCGGAGGGACTCGGCGCAGCCCTTGCCGACGTCGCCGTAGCCGAAGACGACCGCGACCTTGCCGCCGATCAGGACGTCGGTGGCGCGGTTGATGCCGTCGATCAGCGAGTGGCGGCAGCCGTACTTGTTGTCGAACTTCGACTTGGTGACGGAGTCGTTGACGTTGATCGCCGGGAAGAGGAGGGAGCCCGCCTGCTGCATCTCGTACAGCCGGTGGACGCCGGTCGTGGTCTCCTCGGTGACGCCGCGGATCTCGGACGCGAGCTGCGTCCACTTCTGCGGGCTCTCGCTGAGGGTGCGGTTGAGGAGCTGGAGGATGACGCGGTGCTCGTCGTTCTCGGCGGTGTCGACCGAGGGCGCCGCACCCGCCTTCTCGTACTCCACGCCCTTGTGGACGAGGAGGGTGGCGTCACCGCCGTCGTCCAGGATCATGTTCGGGCCGCCGGTGGGGGTGTTCGGCCAGGTCAGAGCCTGCTCCGTGCACCACCAGTACTCCTCCAGGGTCTCGCCCTTCCAGGCGAAGACCGGGACGCCCTGCGGGCTGTCCGGGGTGCCGTTCGGGCCGACGGCCACCGCGGCGGCGGCGTGGTCCTGGGTGGAGAAGATGTTGCAGGAGGCCCAGCGGACCTCCGCACCGAGGGCGACGAGGGTCTCGATCAGCACGGCCGTCTGCACGGTCATGTGGAGCGAGCCGGTGACGCGGGCGCCGGTGAGGGGCTTGGCGGCCGCGTACTCCTCACGGATCGCCATCAGGCCGGGCATCTCGTGCTCGGCGAGCTTGATTTCCTTGCGTCCGAAGGCTGCCAGAGAGAGGTCCGCGACCTTGAAGTCCTGGCCGTTGGAGGTCGTGGAGGTCGTCGTCATGCGAGCTGCTCTCCTCGAGGGGTTGTGGCTTCTGGTCCGTGCTGCGGCGCATGGGCACTCGTATGCGAAGCGATGCGCGAGTGGCAAATACCGCCGCCCTCGCGCACCCGCATGGACATACGGGTCCCCGGGTCGCAGCCCAGTCCGTCGGAGGCCCTCTCTCCCTCGGTGGCCCGTCGTGCGGGCCAGCCGACCGCCATCAGCAGCGACGTCTGTGCTCTACGAATCTACACCGCCCGTCCAGTCGAGCGGATTGCTTAGGGTGTGGGCAAGGGTGACACTGGGTCGGTTTTCGGCCGCCCGAGAGGTCGGCTGGGGAGGTCCGGTTCGCGCCAATCCCCGTATGTCCCCCACATCCCCCCACGCAAAGCTGGACAAGCAAGGAGAAACGACGTGACCAGTTCTGCCGACCCCCGCGACGAGGCGGGGAAGGCGGCCGAGTCGGGGCTGAAACTGCTCGCCGTGACCGCGTGCCCCACGGGCATCGCCCATACGTACATGGCCGCCGAGAAGCTGACGCAGGCCGCGGAGGCGCGCGGCATCGGCATGAAGGTGGAGACCCAGGGATCCATCGGGGCCGAGAACGTCTTGACCGACAACGATGTCAACCAGGCGGACGGGATCATCATCGCCGCCGACAAGGACGTCGACCGCAGCCGTTTCACCGGCAAGAGAGTGCTGGCCGTCGGGGTGTCCGAGGGGATCAGCGATCCGGACGGGCTGATCGACAGGGTGCGCGAGGCACCCGTGCACGGGGGCGAAGCGGACGGCGACGGTCCGGGCTCCGGGGCCGGGTCCGCCGGTGCCGGGGCCGGGGCCGGTGGAGGCGGGGGCGGGGGCAAGGAGCGCAGCGCCGTGTACAAGGCGCTGATGAACGGGGTCTCGTACATGATTCCGTTCGTCGTGGTCGGCGGGCTGCTGATCGCGGTGTCGCTCGCGCTCGGCGGTACGCCGCAGGCCGACGGCGGCCTCGTCATCCCCGACGGCTCCTTCTGGAAGCACGTCAACGACGTCGGCACCATCGGCTTCACGCTCATGGTGCCGATCCTGTCCGGCTATATCGCCTACGCGCTCGGGGACCGGCCCGCGCTCGTGCCCGGCATGATCGGCGGCTGGATCGCGAACACCGGTGAGCTGTACGACTCCAAGTCGGGCGCGGGCTTCATCGGGGCCATCGTGACCGGTTTCCTGGCGGGCTATCTGGTCCAGTGGATCAAGAAGGTCCGGGTACCGAAGTTCGTCCAGCCGATCATGCCGATCATCGTGATTCCGATCCTGTCGACGACGGTGCTCGGGCTGTTCTTCATCTACGTCATCGGGCGGCCCATCTCCTGGCTCTTCGAGAACCTCACCGAGTGGCTGGGCGGCATGACCGGGGCCAGTGCGGCGGGGCTCGGCATCATCCTCGGGCTGATGATCGCCTTCGACATGGGCGGGCCCGTCAACAAGACCGCGTTCCTGTTCGGCACCGGCCTCGTCTCCAAGAACCCCGAGGTCATGGGCATGTGCGCCGCGGCCATCCCCGTACCGCCGCTCGGTCAGGGGCTGGCCACGCTCATCCGGCGGCGGTTCTTCAGCGAGCAGGAGCGGGAGACGGGCTACGCGGCGCTGTTCATGGGCTTCTTCGGCATCACGGAGGGCGCGATCCCGTTCGCCGCGGCCCGTCCGGCGCGGGTGATCCCCGCGAACATGCTGGGCGGCGCCGTCGCCGGTGCCGTCGCCGGGCTCGCGGCGGTCAAGGACAACGTGCCGCACGGCGGGCCGATCGTGGCCGTGCTGGGCGCGGTCGACGGGGTGGCGATGTTCTTCGTCGCCGTGGTGATCGGTACGGCCGTGACGGGGCTGGCGACCGTCGCGCTGCTGTCGCTGGGCAAGGGTGCGGGCGCGGGCGCGAAGGCCCCCGCCCCCGCCTCGGCTGCGGCTGCCGCTCCCGCGAAGGCCGAGCCCGCGCTCGTGGGTGCGGGTGCTGGTGCTGGTGCTGATACGGGTGCCGGTACGGGTGCGGGCGCGGGGCCCGTCGGCGCTGCGTCTCCGTCTCCGTCCGTGTCTCCGTCGGACTCCGTCGGCGCGCCGGACGGGGAGCCCGAGGTGCTCTCCGGCTACCTCACCGGGCAGACCGTCAAGGAGCGGCTGAACGCGGACGGGAGGGCGGACGAGGACGGGAAGGTGGCGGCCATCCGGGAGATGGCGGAACTCCTCGCCGGCACCGGCAAGGTGACCGACACCGACGAGCTGGTCCGTGTCGCGCTCGCCCGCGAGGAGCAGGGCACCACGGGGCTCGGTGAGGAGATCGCGATCCCGCACGCCAAGACGGACGCGGTGTCCGCGCCGGTCGTGGGCTTCGCGCGGGCGCCCGAGGGCATCGAGTGGGGCGCGCTGGACGGTACGAAGGCCAAGCTGGTCTTCATGATCTCCGTGCCCGAGGCGGCGGCGGGCGACGAGCATCTGCGCATCCTCGCGCTGCTGTCCAGGAAGCTGATGGACCCCGGCTTCCGGCAGCGGCTCCAGGACGCCGAGGGCAAGGCCGCGATCCTGGAGATCCTCGCCGAGATCCAGTGACCCGGTGACCCGGTGACCGGTGCGACACCGCAACGCGAGAGGGGCCCGCCGTCCGGTCGGACGGCGGGCCCCCTCGTCGGTCACAGCTCCGGTGTCCCCGGACCGGACCTCAGTCCCGCTTCTCCGACGGACCCGACGGACCCGACGGCACGGCCGTGGACCCCGGAGGCGTGCGGAGGATGTCCGGCTCCAGGTAGATCGCGCGGGCGATCGGCACCGCCGCGCGGATGCGGTCCTCCGCCGCGTCGATCGCGCGGGCGACCTCCCCGGCCGTGTCGTCGTGCTGGACGGCCACCTTCGCGGCGACGAGCAGTTCCTCGGGCCCGAGGTGCAGCGTCCGCATGTGGATGATGCCCGTCACCGTCTCACCGTCGACGAGCGCGGAGCGGATCTTGTCCCGCTCGGCGGGGTCGGCCGACTCGCCCAGGAGCAGCGACTTCGTCTCGGCCGCGAGCACGATCGCGATCAGCACCAGCAGTACGCCGATGCAGAGGGTGCCGATGCCGTCCCAGACGCCGTCGCCCGTCGCCAGCGCCATGCCGACGCCGCCGAGCGCCAGGATGAGGCCGACCAGCGCGCCCAGGTCCTCCAGGAGGACGACGGGCAGCTCGGGCGCCTTCGCGCGGCGGATGAACTGGCCCCAGCTCAGCTTGCCGCGTACCTCGTTGGACTCCTTTATCGCGGTACGGAACGAGAACGCCTCCGCGATGATCGCGAAGACGAGCACGCCCACCGGCCAGTACCAGTGCTCCAGCGAGTGCGGGTGCTTGATCTTCTCGTAGCCCTCGTAGAGCGCGAAGACGCCGCCGATGGTGAAGAGGACGATGGAGACGAGGAAGCCGTAGATGTAGCGCTCACGGCCGTAGCCGAAGGGGTGCTCCTCGCTCGCCTCCTTCTTGGCCTTCTTGCCGCCGAGCAGCAGCAGTCCCTGGTTGCCCGAGTCGGCGAGCGAGTGGACGCCCTCCGCCAGCATCGAGGACGAGCCACTGAAGGCGAAGGCCACGAACTTGGCCACCGCGATGGCCAGATTGGCTCCGAGCGCGGCGACGATCGCCTTGGTTCCCCCTGATGCACTCACTGACGAAACACTCCTCCGTTGTCCGTGGGGCGGGCGCCCCGTACCGCCCTGTCAGACGGCCACTGTGGCGCGGAAGAGCGTACCGTCACCCGAGACCCGGACCTGCTCCCCGGCCGGTACGAACACGGACTGCCCCTTCTCCAGGACGAGTTGCCCGGCCTCCTCCCCCGTAGGCGCGGCCAGCACGCTGCCCTCCGTACAGAGGAGGATCTGGGGCGTGCGGGCACCGAGCGCGCGGGGCTCGGCGCCGGGGGCGAGGACATAGCGGGAGAGCGCGAACTCGTCGGTCGGCGTCTCGTAGCGCTCGGCGCCGTCCGGGCCCGCCTCCGGGCGCAGCACGGCGGGCGGCGTGGCCTCGAAGCGGACGACGCGCAGCAGTTCGGGCACGTCGACGTGCTTCGGGGTGAGGCCGCAGCGCAGCACGTTGTCGGAGTTGGCCATGATCTCGACGCCGAGGCCGTCGAGGTAGGCGTGCGGGACGCCCGCGCCGAGGTAGAGGGCCTCGCCCGGCTGGAGCCGCACGTAGTTGAGGAGCATGGCGGCGATGACGCCGGGGTCGCCGGGGTAGTGGCGGGCGACGGAGGCGTAGGCGGCGTACGCGCGCGCATGCGGGTTGCCCTGACCAGGCTCGCGGCCGTCGGCCGCGCCGCCGTCAGCGAGCTTCGACGCCGCGGCGGCGGCCTCCGCGACCGTGCGGGCCATCTCCTCGCGCTCGGCGGTGAGCACCGCCGTCAGCACCTCGCGCAGCGCCTCGCCCTCCGGGCGGGCGCGCAGGATGTCGACGAACGGCTTCAGGCCGTTCACCTCCAGCCCCGCGAGCAGGTCAGCGGCCTCCTCGGCCGGGCGGAAGCCGCACAGGCCGTCGAAGGGGGTGAGGGCGCAGAGGAGTTCGGGCTTGTGGTTGGCGTCCTTGTAGTTGCGGTGCGGTGCGTCGGCCGGGACGCCGCGTGCCTCCTCGTCCGCGTAGCCCTCCTTCGCCTGCGACAGGTCCGGGTGCACCTGGAGCGAGAGGGGCGAGGCGGCGGCGAGCACCTTCAGCAGGAAGGGCAGCCGGGGGCCGAAGGCGCGTACCGACTCGGGGCCCAGCTCGCCCTCCGGATCGGCCCCGATGACGTCCGACAGCGCGACGTACGCGCCGCCGCCCGACCGGTCCGCGACGCGCGAGGGCGCGCCGGGGTGGGCGCCCATCCACATCTCGGCCTGCGGCTCGCCCGTGGGCTCGGTGCCGAGCAGTTCCGGGATGGCGGTGGTGGATCCCCAGGCGTAGGGACGGACGGTGTTGGTGAGGCGGTCCATAGGGTGCTGCTTCGCTTCCTCGGGGTCTGCGGGGCCTGCTGGGTCTGCGGGGCCTGCGGGTCAGCAGGGTCAGGATCAGGTCAGGATCAGGTCAGGCCCATGATGACTCGCCGCCGGCGAGCGCGAGGTAAACGGCCGCGAAATCGGTGGTGGCGATCAGCTCGGCCGCCGTCTCCAGCGGCCCGCTCCCCTCCGTCGCCTCCAGCTCGCTGAGGGGCGCGTCGTGCGCGTACGCGAGGTCCCGTGCCGCGACGAGCGCGGAGTCACCCGTCAGGCCCTGTTCGCGGAGCAGGACGACGCGCACGTGCAGCGCTTCCGGATCCTCGACGCGGTCCCGGAAGAAGTCGTCGGGGTCGGCACCGGCCGAGAACGTGCCCTTGAGCAGCGCCCCGTGCGCCGTCATCGCCTCCGGCAGTTCGGCGGCGAGTGCCGGGCGGCCGGCGAGCGCGGTCAGCGCGGTCGAGGCGTGCCGTGCCACGGCTCCCGCGACCGCGCCCTCGCTCCACAGCAGCGGGAGCGCGCCCGCCAGTTCGGCGGCGAGCGTCTTCGCGGTGTTGCCGAACGTCTCGACGGCGGGCCCGCAGCGCTCGGCGACGCGGTCGAGGCGGTCGGCGACCTCCGACAGCGCGGCGTGGTCGGCGGCGACGAGCCCGAGCCTGTCGGTGAGGACGAGCAGCGGGGTGAGCAGTCCCCACAGGGTGCTGGGCGCCATGGGGAGGGGCGCGCGGGGTGCCGGAGCGGCCGGAATGTCCAGCTCGTGCTCCGAAGGCGGCCCGGAGAGGCCGGCGAGCCCGGGGCCGAGCCCGTCGGCGGGCTTTTCGGGGTGGGCGAGGGGCGCGGGCAGCGACTCCTCGACGGTCTCGTACGCGTCGTAGGGGCCGGGCGCGAGCGGGACGGACAGGCCGCGGGTCTCCCCCACGGCCGCGCCGAGCGGCGTGGCGGGCGGCGCGACCGCGACGACGGTGCAGCCGCGCCGGTACGCCTGCTCGACGAGCAGGGAGAGCCCGGCCTCGGCGCCGTCGGGCGTCACGAGGAGGAGCAGGTCGAGCGGTCCCGCCCAGCCGGGCAGCGACCAGCTCAGCGCGCCGGGCGCGGCGAGCGGCCCCGTGGGGCGGAGCGCGGTGACGGGGGCCGCGCCGTTGCCGAGCGCGCCGAGCAGGTCGGCGACGCAGGCGGCGACGGGTCCAGGGCCCGCGACGAGGACCGCGCGGGGACGTCCGTCGGGGCGCAGTTCCGTCAGGCCCGAATCGGCGGCCTGCCGCAGTCCCGTGCGGACCCGCGCGCCCGCTCCGGCCGCGCCGCGCAGCAGGCCGCGGGCGTCGGCGCGTGCGAGTGCGTCGGGAGCGTCGAGGAGTGACTCGTCGAGCATCTTCCGGAGCCTCCGATCGGAGCTGCTGCTGCCGTGGCGATGGGTGGTGCGGTGCGGCTGTGGCTCGGGATGCGGGCTTGCCGGCTCAGCGGCCTCGGCCGGGGCGGGAGCGGGCGCCGGGGCGAGGGCGAGGGAGGGGCCCGGTCAGGCGGGGCGGCGTGCCTCGTCGACGAGGAGGACGGGGATGCCGTCGCGCACGGGGTACGCGAGGCCGCACTCCTTGCCGCCGGTGCAGATCAGCTCCTCGCCCTCCTCGCGGAGCGGCGAGTGGCACGCCGGGCAGGCGAGAATCTCCAGGAGACCGGCTTCGAGCGGCATTGACGTCCCTTTCAGACTTCCAGATCCAGGCTTTCAGCGGCAGGCGCGGCTGTGCGGTCAGCGTACCGCCGGGTGCGGCGCGCCGGACGGCCGAGGCCGCGCGCCCCGCCGCATGCGCCGCGACGGGGCACGGCTCGACGGGCACGGCTCGACGGACGCGGCGGCGGCCAGGGCACCGGAGCCGGGGCGCCCGTCCCAGGGCCGCGCCCAGCGCACCCGTGTCCCGAGAGCCCCGCGCCCCGCGCCCCCGCCCCCGCGCCGAACCGGACCCGGACCCAGGCCGGGACCAGAGCCGGGACCCGGGCCCGGGCCCGGCCCAGAACCAGTACCGGGGCCAAGCGCCCCGCTACCCCCGCACCAGCGCGAGCACCTCGTCCCGCACCCGCTCCATCGTCGCCGTGTCGCGGGCCTCGACGTTCAGCCGCAGCAGGGGCTCGGTGTTGGAGGCGCGGAGGTTGAACCACCAGTCGGCAGCGGTGACCGTCAGGCCGTCCAGTTCGTCGAGTTCCACGTCGTCGCGGCCCTCGTAGGCGGCCCTGACGGCGGCGGCGCGCGCGGTCTGGTCGTCGACGGTGCTGTTGATCTCGCCCGAGGCGGCGTAGCGGTCGTACTGCGCGACCAGCGACGAGAGCGGCCCGTCCTGGCCGCCGAGGGCCGCGAGGACGTGGAGCGCGGCCAGCATGCCGGTGTCGGCGTTCCAGAAGTCGCGGAAGTAGTAGTGCGCCGAGTGCTCGCCGCCGAAGATCGCGCCGGTCCTGGCCATCTCGGCCTTGATGAAGGAGTGGCCCACGCGGGTGCGGACGGGCGTGCCGCCGTTCTCCTTGACGACCTCGGGCACGGACCAGGAGGTGATGCAGTTGTGGATGACGGTGGCGCCGGGGTCCTTGGCCAGCTCGCGGGCCGCGACGAGCGCGGTGATCGCCGACGGGGCGACCGGCTCGCCCTTCTCGTCGACGACGAAGCAGCGGTCGGCGTCGCCGTCGAAGGCCAGGCCGATGTCGGCGCCCGTCTCCTTGACCCGCTTCTGGAGGTCCACGATGTTCTTCGGGTCGAGCGGGTTGGCCTCGTGGTTCGGGAAGGTGCCGTCCAGCTCGAAGTACATGGGGTCCAGCTCGACGGGCAGCCCCTCGAAGACCGTGGGCACGGTGTGGCCGCCCATGCCGTTGCCCGCGTCGACGACGGCCTTCAGCGGCCTGATGGACGTGAGGTCGACGAGGGAGCGCAGGTGGGCCGCGTAGTCGGTGAGGACGTCGCGCCGGGTGAGGGTGCCTTCGGGCGCGTCCGTCGCGGGCGGCGCGCCCGCCGGGCTCCACTCCTCGGCCAGGGCGCGGATCTCGGCGAGCCCGGTGTCCTGGCCGACGGGCGCGGCGCCCGCGCGGCACATCTTGATGCCGTTGTACCGGGCGGGGTTGTGGCTCGCGGTGAACATCGCGCCCGGCATGTCCAGGTCGCCGCTGGCGAAGTAGAGCTGGTCCGTCGAGCACAGCCCGATCTCGGTGACGTCGGCGCCGCGCCCGGCCGCGCCCCGCCCGAAGGCCCGCGCGAGTCCCGGCGACGAGGGCCGCATGTCGTGCCCGATCACGATGGCGCTCGCGCCGGTGACCTGGACGAAGGCGGCGCCGAACAGCTCGGCCAGCGCTTCGTCCCACTGGTCAGGTACGACGCCGCGCACGTCGTACGCCTTCACGATCTCCGACAGATCAGCCACGGCCAGCCCTCTCATGGAGTCCTTGGGGTCCTCGGGGTCCTCATCGGCCCGATGGGGCCCCAAATCTACCCGCCGAGCCTGGCAGGACTCTTGGCGGACGCTGTGTCTCGCGGAGTGGCGGGGAGAGAGGGCAGGAGGAGAGAGCAGAGGGAGGGAGCGGGGAGGGCCGGGGCCGGGGCTCAGGACTCGGGCGAGCGGAGGACCCGCAGATGGCCGCGCCTGGCGACCTCCATCGGATCGGCGTCCCGCCCGTTCGGCCCGCCGACGGCGTCCGAGGGCGCGGGGGACGACGGGTCCTGACGGCGCCGCTGGGGTGTACGGGCCGCCTCGCGCACGGCGTTGGCCAGTGCCTCCAGATCGTCCCCGCTGGGACGGGCAGGACCCGTGTCCACGGCGAGCCGGACGACCTCCCAGCCCCGGGGGGCCGTCAGCCGCTCCGAGTGCTCGGAGCACAGGTCGTAGCAGTGGGGCTCGGCGTAGGTGGCGAGGGGTCCGAGAACGGCGGTGGAGTCCGCGTAGACGTACGTCAGCGTCGCGACGGCGGGACGGCCGCATGCGGTGCGCGAACAGCGACGTACAGGGCTCACGACGTTGGACCGTACCGCACTCTTGAGCGGGCTGCGACGACTCGCCCTGACGTCACTCAGTCGTGTCGTCCCGGTTCGCCGGGAACGCCTGATCTGCGGGAAGACCGGTATGCCCTCACTCGTCCGCGTGCGGCGTGTGGCGGAACCGGTGAAAAGCGGTCCTCGGGCCGGTCATACACGGTCAGGGAGAGCGTGTCCGGCGGTCCTCGCCTGGTCAGGAACGAACAGGAAGCCAATCGGATCCACATCGGAAGCCGTCGGCACCGATCATCCGGCGACATCGCGGGGAATGCCCGGCAGCCGCATGCGGAGGCCGCGCGGCGGCTACGCTCAGAGGTGATGAGCACCCCCGTACCGCCTCGCCGGACCGACCAGGCCGCCGAGCCCGAACGGTCCGACGCGCGGCCACGACGCCGCGACCGGCACGGCCGCGGCATGCGCGGCCCCGTGGCACCGCCGCAGGTGCCGCTCGCCGTGAGCAGGGCCGATGCCTTCGACGACCTGGTGCGCGATTCCGTCAGCCGCCTGGAGCGGCACTGGCCGCAGCTCACGGCGGTCGATTTCGCCGTCCAGGAGGTCCCCCGCGCGGACAGCGGCGAACTGGACGGCGAGGACGCCGTCGTACCGCTGGGCCGGGTGGCCTACGCGGAGGGCTCCGGGCACGACCGCGTCATCGTCTACCGGCGCCCGGTCGAGATCCGCACACGCAACCGCGACGAACGGGCACTGCTCGTGCACGAGGTCGTGGTGGAGCAGGTCGCCGAACTTCTCGGGCTCGCTCCGGAGTCGGTCGATCCGCGCTACGGGCAGGACTGACGGGGCGGGACGGCCATCGCGTCGGACCGAAACCGCCCGGCTGGCCTGTTACGGACGGGTACGCGCTGACGGGCGGCCAGGCAGGCAGGCGCCCACCCGACCGCCCGTCAGCGGCTCAGCGGATCAGCGGATCAGCGCTTGTCCGTCAGCACCGACAGGTCCTGGCCCGACTGCGGCACGGGCACCGTGCCCCGGTCGTCAGGGAGCGTCTGGACGGTGAAGGCGGGCACCCCGTCCTGCTTCTCGTCCAGCATCCGCGACCCGTACACCGGGCCGCCCGAGATCCGCTCGACGGTCACCGCGTACGTGCCCTTGACGCCCTCCGGTTGCGGCGGCGCGAAGGAGCTGGTCGTGCCGCCCTTGACCGTGTACGTCTCGCTCTTGGGGCTGCCGCCCTCGCTGCCGGCCGACGAGGTCACCCGGACCTTCGCGCTCTTGCCGGGCGCGGTCAGGGAGAGGGTGGAGCCCTTGGTGCTGTTGTCGGCGGCGGTCGCGCGCTCGTCGATGGGCGCGGTGGACGGGATGAACGCCGTCTCCTGGTCGGCGCCCTTGCCGCGCGTGACGCGGACGGCGGCGACCACGGGGGTGGCGTCGGAGCCGCCCTCGGACGGGGAGAGGACGAGCGAGCCCGCCTCGCCCTTGGTGAGGTCCTTCAGGTCGACGGCCGTGGTCATGCCGCCGCGCACGTGCAGGGTCTCGTAACCGGCAGGCGTGATCTGGCCCGACTTGCCCGCGAGCCTGACCTTGAGGTCCGCGTCGTTCTCGCCGGGCGCGAAGACGACGAGGCGCACCGAGGTCGCGTCGGCGGGGATGCCGGGCAGCACGGCGCTCGCGTTGGCGTCGGCCGCCGACCGCAGCCAGTCGCCGCCCAGTTCCTTGTCGACGGCCTGCACCTGCGCGCCCACCCTGCCCGTGCGGGCGAGGACGTGCAGCGCCACGTTGGCCGTCGGCTCGGTGGCCAGGGTGGAGAGCAGCACGGGGACCGTGGAGCGGGGCGGGATGGTGATGCCCTCTCCGGCGCCGGACTTCTCGCGGCCGTCCTTGCCGTACATCTCCAGGTCGACGACGGCCGTGGTGCTGTCGGGGTTGGTCAGGTGGACGTAGTCCTGGCGGTCCTCCGACGTGCTGGCGCCGGGGAACCAGAAGCTGGTGTCGGCAGCGCCGCAGGACGTGCCCTGGAGGCCGCGTCCAGCGCCCGCGCTCACCGTCGTGGTCTGCTGCACGGTCCAGCCGGGCGCGAACTTCCCGTCGGCCGAACCGAACAGGGCCGGTGCGTCGCTGCGTTCCGTGCTCTCCGTGACGGGCTTCCCGGGCTCGTCGAGCGGGAGGAAGGGCTTGGCGTCCTTCTCCGCGCCCTCCTCGTCCCCGGCGTCCTTGTCCTTCTCCTTGTCCTTGGCCTCTTCGTCCTTCTTCTCCTTGTCGCCTTCCCCGGCGCCCTTGGTGTCCTCCTCCGCCGGGTACAGCGCGGCGCTGCCCTTGCCGCCCTTGCCGCTGTCCTCGCCCTTCGGCGTGAAGGCGGTGTAGTCGGTCTCGGCCACGTCGGAGACGGTCGGGCGCGGGCAGACGAGCGTGGAGCGCTCGACGGGCTTCCTGGCGGCGGCCGTCGCGCTCCGGGAGGCGTCCTCGCCCGGCGCCGCCACGGCGGCGACACCGGTCACGGCGGCCAGCGCGGTGACGGCTCCGATCAGGGTCAGGGTGCTGCGGTTCACTGCTCGCTCCTGTTGCCGTACGGGGCGCCGCCCGGCTCCGTGCCGGTCGTGCCGCCCGTTCCGCCCGTGCCGTCGTAGCCGTACGGATCGGCGGGCCCGGTGTACTGGCCGTACTCGTCGTACTGGCCGTACTGCTGCGGGTACCCCTGCTGTTGCGGCGGCTGCTGCTGTTGTTGCTGCTGCTGCGCGTTCCAGTCCGCGTACGGGTCGGCGGCGTACGGGTCACCGCCGTAGGTCTCGCCGTACTGCTGGGGGTCGTAGGGCTGGCCGCCGTACGGGTCCTGGGCCTGGTACGGGTCCTGCGGGTACTGCTGCCCCTGCCCGTACCCCACCGCCGCCGCGTCGTACTGCGGCTGCGGCTGCGGCTGCGGCTGCGGTTCGTACCCCGGCTCGTACGAGGGCTGCCCCGGCACCTCCGGAGCAGGCGGCGGAGCCGCGCCCTCGGGGTCCTCCGCGTCCCCCGCGTCACCGGCCGAAGCCGAGGCAGCCGCCTCGGCCTCCGCCGCGGCACGCAGCCTGCGCGCCCTGCGCCCCTCGCCCTCGACGGGCTGCGCGGGGACCGTCGCGGCCTCCGGCAGGTCGTCGTCGATCTCGCGGCGGCGGCCCGGCAGCGCGAGCACGACCACCACGAGCCCGAGGAAGCCCTGCACCCACACCCACGCGGTGTGCGCCACGCTCGTCCCGTACGTCAGCTCCAGACGGCCGCCGCTGGTGGGCAGTTCGAAGCCCTGGGCCCAGCCGTCGACGGTGACCGGGGTCAGCGGTTCGCCGTCCAGCGTCGCCTCCCAGCCGTCGCTCGCCGCGTCCGCGACGCGCAGCAGGCGCCCCGACGGGCCCGAGGGGAGGTCCGTGTGGGCCTCGACGGGCCCGGCGGCCACCGGGACGGGCGCGGTCACGGCACCCGCGGCGCCGTTCTCCTCGCCGCCCGGCACGATGCTGACCCGCGAGACCTGCCGGTCCACGCGCCACAGCGCGCTGCCGTCCTCCTGGCTGAGCCGGGTCAGCCCCGGCGTCGCGTCCAGCACCCGGCTCATCTGGCGCGGGGCACCGTCGCGTACGAGGACGTAGCGCACCGCGTAGTCGCCGAGCTGGGCCGTCTGGTCGGCGCCCGAGCCCGCGACGAGGTTGGCGACCACGCCGCCGAGCCTGGTGTTCTCGCCGCCCGTCGCCGCGAGGTCGGCGTCGCCCAGGCGGGCGCCCGAGCCGCGCACCAGGGAGTACGAGACTCCGGTGGCCGACTCCGAGCTGCCGTCCGTCTCCCCCGCGAGGACGAGGGTGCGGGCCTGGTCCCGGGTGCTGGACTCCTCGGCGACGAACGCGGGCACCTGGACGGGGTCGCGCCGCGAGAGCGGCCCGTCGGCGCCGCCGATCATCCAGCCGAAGGCCGCGAAGAGGGGCGCCACGACGGCCGCCACCGCGATGAGCGCGGCGACGGGCTGCCGCCAGCCGAAGCTCTGCGCGGCGACCCGCTCCTTCGCCCCCTCCGCGCCCACGGCCGCCGCGCTCAGCAGCGCGATCCCGTAGACGAGGGTGGCGGGGCCCGCCCACGCCGAGCCGTTGGACAGCGCGGCGAAGAGCAGCCCGGACAGCGCCACGACCCACGCCGCGCGGATGGGCAGTTGCCGCTCCCCGCGCAGCAGCGCCGCCAGCGCGGCGAGTACGACGCCCGCGAGCAGCAGCCCGCCGGTGGCACCCGGACCGCCCGGGTTGAGGGTGAGCAGGTCGAGCGGGGTGGCCGAGCCCTCCCCGTAGGAGAGGCCGACCTCCTTGAGGAAGGCGTCGGGGCTCGTCAGCAGCGACAGCGACCAGGGCGCCAGCAGCACCATCGGGGTCACCAGCGCGATGCCGCCGCGCGCGGCGGCCGACCGGAAGAACTCGCCCTGCCGCCAGCGCAGCACGAGCAGCGCGAGGGTCAGCAGCAGCGCCAGCGGCCACACCACGGGCGTGAAGGCGGTCGTCAGGGTGAGCAGCAGCGCGCAGGCCCACGCGGCGCGCCAGCTCGGCTTGGAGCGCAGCCCGCTCGCCGCGACGGCGGCGCGGGCCAGCAGCGGCAGCACGATGGCCAGCACGGCGGTGCCGATGCGCCCGCCCGCGAGCGCGCCCGTTGCGGCGGGCAGGAAGGCGTAGGCGACGCTCGCCCAGGCGCGCAGCAGCCGGGACTCGACGAGCGGCCTGGAGCAGAAGTACGCGGTCAGCCCGGCCAGCGGCACGGAGCAGACCAGCAGCAGCGTCAGCGCGAAGCCCGTGCTGCCGAGGAAGACGGTGGCCACCAGCGCGACGAGCGCCAGGTAGGGCGGCGCGGTCTGGGTGCCGCCGGTGCCGACGGGGTGCCAGCTGTCGAAGTAGCGCGCCCACAGGTCTGAGACGTCGGCGGGCGCGGGCAGCAGCGCGCCGCCCGCCAGCGCGCCGCCGCCCAGCAGGGCGCGGCAGGCGATGAGCGAGACGACGAGGAGGACGGCGAAGAGGACGGGCCCCGGCTTCTGGGCGATCTGCTTCAGCCGCGCGAACTGCTCGACCTGGAGAAAGTCGGCGTCATCGTCCCCGGGCCCGGACTCGACGGCGCCGTGCCTGCCGCCCGCGGACAGCTCGGGCTCTGAGCGCCCGCCGAAGTTGCTGGTGACCTGCTCGAAGGTGGCACGCAACGTGGCGCCGGGGGGCGGGAAGAGGGGCCGCAGATCGCTGTACGCGACGACCGGTCTGCCGCGTCCGCGCCGTGCGGCGGCGATGCGCCCCGGGCGCAGCAGCGTCGCGAAGAGCCCGGCGATCTCGTCGAGCGCCTGTCCTGGGACCTTGCCGACGAGGTAGGCGAGGGTGCGCAGCAGGGTGCCGACGACCATGCGCGCCAGGACCCACGGCAGTTTGCCCGTGGGCACGTTGGCCAGCAGCGTGTAGACGGCGCCCGCCTTGTCGACGCGGTGCGGGCTGGCGCCCCCGCGTCCGGCGCGCCCCACGCAGTCGACGGGGCGCCGCTCGCGCGATGCGGCCTCCGCGTGCCGCATGGACGCGTCGGGTGCCACCAGCACGCGGTGGCCCGCCGCCTGGGCCCGCCAGCACAGGTCCACGTCGTCGCGCATCAGGGGCAGCCGGCGGTCGAAGCCGCCGAGCTGCTCGAAGACGTCGCGGCGGATGAGCATGCCGGCGGTGGAGACGGACAGCACGGGCCGCACCTGGTCGTGCTGGCCCTGGTCCTGCTCGCGGCGCTCCACGCCGGTCCAGCGGCGCCCGCTGTTGGCGATGGAGACGCCCGCTTCGAGCAGTTGCCTGCGGTCGTACCAACTGCGCAGCTTGGGGCCGACGATGGTGACGGAGGGGTCGGCGTCGACGATCCGCAGGAGCTGCGCCAGCGCGTCGGCCTCGGGCGCGCAGTCGTCGTGCAGCAGCCACAGCCAGTGCACGGGCTCGCCGTGCGGCAGCTCCGGCATGTCGTACGCCTCGTCGCGCCAGGTGCGGCTGACGGGGTCCCAGCCGCTGGGGCGCTTCAGATACGGGAGGTCGTCGGGGGTGAGGACGCGCGCGGTGCGCGCCGCCTCGTCGACGGCCGCGCCGAAGCCGGAGCGCCGCGCCATGTGCAGCACGCGCTCGGCGCCGAGGGCTTCGGTGACCAGTCGGGCGGATTCGTCTGCGCTGCCGGTGTCGGCCGCGATGACGTCCTGTACGGGGCGTTCCTGCCCGAGCAGGCCCGACAGTGCCTCGGGGAGCCACCGCGCGCCGTCATGGGAGACGAGCACGGCGGTGACGACGTGCCGAGGGAACTCTGGTGCGGCCGCCTCGTATGGGGCCGCCGAATGACTGTGCACGGACATCGAGGTACGGGCCCTCCCCGGGGGTACGGGGGCGTCCCCCGGAAGATGCTGTGTAGGACTGCGGTGGACGCACGCGCCTCATGCGAGGGGTGATGCGTCTCGGACGGCAGCCCACACTAACGGCTCGACACGCGCCGCTTACCGGGTCCGTACAAGTGCGGGCCTCAACTGCCCTGGGAGTGCCTCATACCGCGGCCTTCTTCAGTCGTCGCCGCTCACGCTCGGACAGTCCGCCCCAAATACCGAAACGCTCGTCATTCGCGAGGGCGTATTCGAGGCATTCGGAGCGAACCTCGCAGGCAAGACAGACCTTCTTCGCCTCGCGCGTGGATCCACCCTTCTCGGGGAAGAACGACTCGGGATCGGTCTGCGCGCATAGAGCGCGCTCCTGCCAGCCGAGCTCTTCGTCCGCCTCTTCGACCAGCAGTTGTTGGAACAGCTCGGTCATGTGCGCGCCCCTCGTCCGTCTTTGCGTCCCCGTGATGCCGTCGTTATCGATCCCGCATGAACGACACGGGTGAAATTACAAGTGTGCCGATCCGGGGCAGTCAAGCCGAGATCTGCTATTGAGCCCGTTATTCACTCTGCGGAACCAAGCTCGCACAGAAAGTGTTCAAATCAGCACAAACCACTACAGACACTCTCGGTAACTGTCCGCTTCGCGCATTCCCGCGAAAAGATCGCGCACACCACCGATCACTCACCCCGCGCACGCCGGAGCATCGGTGATCACGTTCCGATCACAGATGCACAACGGCGTTTGCGTGCGCGGCTGGTGCGCCACTTGTCCTGTGCGGCCTGTGCACAAACCTTTCGACTCGGGGCGTAACCGGATGTGGTGAAACATTACGACCAAACGCGACAAGCAGTTGACAGCGGGGCAGCTCTATGGGTTCCTTGACCGCATGCCACTGACCTCCCAGCTGCGTCAGGCCCGCGTCGACGGGTCCCTTCGAGCTGCCTCGGGTCACTGTCGCTGTCGCTGCTGTTGAGGCTCACCCTCTTCACCTGTTGTTTCCGGTCTTTTTCCCTCCGGCAGCCCCGGGCCGCTCCGGCCCCGCGCGGCGCTCACCGGGCCTCTTCCGTTCCTCCAGCGCGAAAGCACACCTCTGACGTGAACAGCGACGTCGAGATCGCGGGCGACCCGCTCGCGATCCCCCATCTCCTTCCGCCGGTCCCCGCGCACCCCGACACCGTCGCGGGCTTCGCCGCACTGGCCGCCACCCTCGCCGGTGACCGCTCCACGTGGGAACCGCTCGTGCGCTACGACGCGACGACCCGCTGGTACCACCGGCTGCGCACCGGACCCGGCTACGAGGTCTGGCTGCTGAGCTGGCTCCCGGGCCAGGGCAGCGGCCTCCACGACCACGGCCCCTCCTCAGGCGTCCTCACCGTCCTCGACGGCGAACTGACCGAGCACAGCGACAGCGGCGGGCGCGACGGGCGCGACGGGCGCGACGGGCGCGCGCGGCGCCTCCTCGCGCCGGGCGCGCAGCGGGTCTTCGCACCCGGCTACGCGCACGAAGTCGTCAACGACGGTCTCGAACCCGCCGTGAGCCTCCACGTGTACTTCCCCGGGCTGACCGAGATGCCCATGCACGCGCCCCACTGCGTGCCGGGGGCCCGGCAGCCGACAGCGGTCTGACGCGGACGGTGCGCGGCCCAGGGACCCGGGGGCGCGGCGGCGCGCGGCGCGTCCCGCGCGCCGGACCGTCACCCACCTCCCGCGCGCACCGTCACCCCCACCCGTGCGCCGTCACTCTCCCCACCCGCTCACCCGGCGGCCTCCGGCTGACATGCTTATGGGCATGCAGCGCATTGTGGTTCTGGCCGGGGGCATCGGCGGTGCCCGCTTTCTTCGCGGACTGAAGTCCGCCGTACCCGACGCGGAGATCACCGTGATCGGCAACACCGGCGACGACATCCACCTCTTCGGGCTCAAGGTCTGCCCTGACCTCGACACCGTGATGTACACCCTCGGCGGTGGCATCCACGAGGAGCAGGGGTGGGGCCGGAAGGACGAGTCCTTCGCGGTCAAGGAGGAGCTGGCGGCGTACGGGGTCGGGCCCGAGTGGTTCGGGCTCGGCGACCGCGACTTCGCCACCCACATCGTCCGCACGCAGATGATCGCCGCCGGCTACTCGCTCAGCGACGTCACCGAGGCGCTGTGCGCGCGCTGGCAGCCGGGCGTGCGGCTGCTGCCGATGACCGACGACCGGGTCGAGACCCACGTCCTCATCGACGACCCGGACAGCAAGGAGGGCCGCAGGGCCGTGCACTTCCAGGAGTACTGGGTGCGGCTGCGGGCCTCCGTCGACGCGCAGGCCGTGGTGCCCGTCGGCGCCGACAGCGCGAAGCCCGCGCCCGGCGTGCTCGACGCCATCTCCGAGGCCGACGTCATCCTCTTCCCGCCGTCCAACCCCGTGGTCAGCGTGGGCACCATCCTCGCCGTGCCCGGCATGAGGGAGGCCATCGCGGAGGCCGGAGTGCCCGTGGTCGGCCTCTCCCCCATCGTCGGGGACGCGCCCGTGCGCGGCATGGCGGACAAGGTGCTCGCGGCCGTCGGCGTGGAGTCCACCGCCGCCGCCGTCGCACAGCACTACGGCTCGGGGCTGCTCGACGGCTGGCTCGTGGACACCGTCGACGCGGACTCCGTGCGGGCCGTCGAGGAGGCGGGCATCCGCTGCCGGGCCGTGCCGCTGATGATGACCGGCACCGAGGCCACCGCCGCGATGGCGCGCGAGGCGCTCGCGCTCGCCGGGGAGGTCCAGGCGTGACGCTCTTCCCCCACCCGGAACCCTCGTCGCCCGCGCCCTCCTCGTACCAGGTGTGGGCGCTGCCCGGCATCCCCGAGGTGCGCCCCGGCGACGATCTCGTGAAGCTCGTCGCGGACGGCGCCACCGTGCCCGGCATGCCGGGGCTGGCCGACGGCGACGTGCTCATCGTGACGTCGAAGATCGTCAGCAAGGCCGAGGGCCGCGTCCTGGAGGCCGACGACCGCGAGGCCGCGATCGAGGCCGAGACCGTGCGCGTCGTCGCGCGGCGCGGGCCCGCGCGGATCGTCGAGAGCAGGCACGGCTTCGTCATGGCGGCGGCCGGGGTGGACGCCTCGAACACGCCCAAGGGCACCGTGCTGCTGCTGCCCGAGGACCCCGACGCCTCGGCCCGCGCCCTGCGCCTGGGGCTCAGGGAGGCGCTGGGCGTGGACGTCGGCGTCATCGTCACGGACACCTTCGGGCGGCCCTGGCGCACGGGGCAGACCGATGTGGCCATCGGCGCCTCCGGCGTACGGGTGCTCAACGACCTGCGCGGCGGCGTGGACAGCCACGGCAATTCCCTCGGCGTGACGGTCACCGCCGTCGGGGACGAGCTGGCCGCCGCCGGTGAGCTGGTCAAGGGCAAGGCCGACGGGCTGCCCGTCGCCGTGATCCGGGGGCTGCCGCAGCACGTGCTGGAGGGGCCCGTCGAGGCACCGGGGACGCCCCAGGCGCGGCCCGAGGAGTCCGCGCGCGCCCTGGTGCGCGACGCGGCCAGCGACATGTTCCGGCTGGGCACCTCGGAGGCCGTGCGCGAGGCCGTCACGCTGCGCCGCACGGTGCGCGAGTTCACCGCTGAGCCCGTGGACGGCGCCGCCGTGCGACGGGCCGTCGACGCCGCGGTGACGGCGCCCGCGCCGCACCACACGACGCCGTGGCGCTTCGTGCTCCTGGAGACCGAGGAGAGCAGGCTGCGGCTCCTGGACGCCATGCGGGAGAAGTGGATCGCCGATCTGCGCGCCGACGGCAAGTCCGAGGAGAGCATCGCCAAGCGCGTGCGGCGCGGCGACGTGCTGCGCGACGCGCCCTATCTCGTCGTGCCCTGCCTGGTCATGGACGGCTCCCACACCTATCCGGACGCGCGGCGCAACGCGGCCGAGCGGGAGATGTTCGTCGTCGCTGGCGGCGCGGGCATCCAGAACTTCCTCGTCGCGCTCGCCGGTGAGCGCCTGGGCTCCGCCTGGGTCTCGTCCACCATGTTCTGCCGCGACGTCGTACGGGACGTGCTCGCGCTCCCCGGCGACTGGGACCCGATGGGCGCCGTCGCCGTCGGCCACGCGGCAGCGCCGCCCCGGGAGCGTCCGCCGCGCGACGGGGACGACTTCGTGGTGGTGCGCTGACCACGCGGCTGTGACCGCGCGCCCTCACAGTCGCGCGATGTCCCCCACGGGGAAGCGGGGCTGGCGGCGCGCGGGCTTGCGCCCGGTCAGCAGGATGAGCCGGGCAGCGCGGTGCCGCTGGCCCTCGTACGGCGCCAGCAGCTCCAGCATGCCCGCGTCGTCCGTGTCCCTGGCGCCCGTCAGCGCGTAGCCGATGATGCGCGGCAGGTGGAGATCGCCGACGGTGAGCGCGTCCGGGGCGCCGTTGCTGCGCTGGAGGGTCTCGGCCGCCGTCCAGGGGCCGATGCCCGGGATCGCCTGGAGGCGGGCCATCGCGTCCGGCAGCTCCATGGCCGCGGCCTCCTCCATCCTGCGGGCGCGCCGCACCGCGTGGACGATCGCGGCCGAGCGCTTGCCGTCGACGCCCGCGCGGTGCCACTCCCAGGACGGTATCCGGCACCAGGTGTGCGCGTCGGGCATGACGTGCAGGTTCTCGTGCGGCCCCGGCGCGCGCTCTCCGTGGCGCCGCACCAGCAGCCGCCAGGCGCGGTACGCCTCCTCCGTCGTGACCTTCTGCTCCAGGACCGAGGGGATCAGCGATTCGAGCACCAGCCCCGTGCGGCCCAGCCGCAGCCCGGGGTGGCGGCGGTGCGACTCCTGGGTGAGGCGGTGGTGCGCGGTGAAGGCGGAGGGATCGTCTTCGGCGCCGAGCAGCGCGGGCAGCCCGTCGAGCGCCCACTCGGCGCCCGCGCCCCACGCCTCGGCCCGCACACCCCCGTCGCCGCTCTGCGTCAGCCGGAGCGTGGCGGGCCCCTGCGGGGTGCGGGTCCCGCGCCAGACGGCGCAGCCCTCGACGCGGTGGCAGGGGTCGTACGGGCCGCGCCGCAGCACGCTCAGATGGCCCCGCAGGTCGTACGACGGCGGCGGGGTCCAGCTTCGGGTGAGGGGCGCGGGCTCGGGCACGCCCGAAAGCGTAAGGGCCACGACTGACAGCGCCCGCCGCCGGTCCCCTCGCGCGCGGGGCGCGGCTCCCTGGCGCGGGCACGCCCGGCATCGGCGTGGAACGCACCGGTGCCCCCGTCACGGCCCCGGCGCCCCGCGCAACACCCCCATCAACCGCGCTGACACGGGCCGGAGGCCCCGGCGAGACGCACGGTCAAAAACCAGGGTCCGGCACCGGCACCGACACCGAGCGCAGGACCCGACGGCACCCACATCACGGCCCCGGCGCCCCGCGCAACACCTCCACCGACCGGGCCGAAGGCCCCGGCGAAACGCACGGTCAAAAACCAGCGCGGGACCCTACAGTGCGCACCGCACGGGCCAACCGTCCCGCGCAACACCCCCACCGACCGCGCTGACACGGGCCGAAGGCCGCGTGCCCCGCGCGAGCAGGCGCCCCCCGACCCCGCGCGAGCGGGCCCCGCACGGGGCGTGTGCCCACGACGGCGGGGAACCCGCTACTGGTCGGAAGAGAACCGCACCGCGCCCGCCGGGATGCGCGCGTCGCACCACACGCGGATGCCGTCCCGCAGCTCGTTGCCCTCACCGACGTGCGCGCCGTCACCGATCACCGCGCCGTCGAGCACCGCACCGGCCCCGATGCGGGCCTCCGCGCCGATCAGCGAGTCCCGGATCTCGGCGCCGGACTCCACGACGGCGCCGTCCAGCACCGTCGAGCCGTCGATCCTGGCACCGGAGCCGACCACCGCGCGGGCGCCCACCACGGTGCCGCCCGTCAGCTTGGCGTCGGGCGCGACGTCGGCGGTGCCCAGGACGAGTCTGTCGCCGCATCTGCCGGGCACGGCAGGGGAGGGCGCGCGGCCGAGGACGAGGTCGGCGGAGCCGCGCACGAACGCCTGCGGGGTGCCGAGGTCGAGCCAGTACGTGGAGTCGACCATGCCCTGGAGGTGGGCGCCGTCCGACAGCAGCCCGGGGAAGGTCTCGCGCTCGACCGACACGGGGCGGCCCAGCGGGATGGAGTCGATCACGGCGCGGTCGAAGACGTAGGCGCCCGCGTTGATCTGGTCGGTGACGATCTCCTCCGGCGTCTGCGGCTTCTCCAGGAAGGCCGTCACCCGGCCGTCGTCGTCCGTGGGCACGAGCCCGTAGGCGCGCGGGTCGTCCACCCGGGTGAGGTGCAGGGAGACGTCGGCGCCCGAGCCTGTGTGGGTGTCGACGAGGGCGCGGATGTCGAGCCCGGTGAGGATGTCCCCGTTGAAGATGAGCACCGGGTCGCCGGGCGCCGAGTGCAGGCGGGAGGCGACGTTCCGGATGGCGCCGCCCGTGCCGAGCGGCTCGTCCTCCGTCACGTACTCCAGGTGCAGACCGAGTTGGGAACCGTCGCCGAAGTACGGCTCGAAGACCTCGGCGAGGTAGGAGGTGGCCATCACCACGTGCTCGACACCTGCCGCGCGGGCCCGCGCCAACTGGTGGGTGAGAAAGGGCACACCCGCCGCCGGGACCATCGGCTTCGGCGTGTTCACGGTCAGCGGACGCAGCCGGGTGCCCTTGCCCCCGACCAGGAGAATCGCTTCTGTCACCTGTTTCTCTGCTTCCTGACGGGGCCTTGGCCGGGTGGCCGGTCGGCCAGTGTATGCAGACGCGCGCACACTGCCCGGCGGCCCACCCGGCCCGCCCATCAGGGGACGCCCGAGGAGCGCTCGCTGAGCGGCGTCAGCGGCCCTGGAGCCGCGCCGCCGCGGCGCGTACGGCGCCCAGCTTGCGGTAGAGCTGGGCGCCTGGGCACGAGGTGACGAAACCGTCGCGGTGCCCGGCAATGGCGTTGAACGTGACCTTCGTGCCCTTCTTGTGCTTGGTGCCGCCCCCCGAGGTCATGACGGTCGTGCCGAGCGGGTTCGCCCCGTGCAGCCCGAGCTTCCAGGCCGCCACCTGCGCCACCCCGTCCACGGCGGGCTCGGGCGGCGGTGACTTGTCGAAGGAACCGATGACGGCGATGCCCGTGCTGTTGGAGTTGAAACCGTAAGTGTGAGCGCCCATGACGGGCTTGGCCACACCCCCGGCACGGCCTTCGTAGACGGTGCCGCACTTGTCGACAAGGAAGTTGTAGCCGATGTCGCGCCACTTGCTGCTCTTGACGTGGTAGCGGTAGATGCCCCGGATGATGGAGGGCACCTGGGAGCAGCTGTAGGCGTTGCTCATGGCGGTGTGGTGCACGAACGCCGTCTTCACCGTGTCCGTGTAGGAGAAGCCCTTCTCCCGCAGGTTCTCGTCGGCCCCCCACTCCTGGCGCTCGACGATGCGCGGCTGGGACGCCGCACGCCCCTTCCCCGCCGTCTCGGCCCTGCCGCCCTTGCCCGAGCCCTTGTGCGCCGTGCGCCCCTGCGACGTGTCCGGGGGCTTCGGGCCCGGGTCGACGAGTTCCAGGCGCAGGCCCTCGGGGAGCCCCGACTCGGGATCGGGGTCGCCCTGTCCGGCAGCCGCCTCGGGCAGCACCCGCACCTCTACTCCGTCCGAGGCGCCGACCCACAGGGGAGCGGAGGCGCCACGCGCGGGGGCGGCCCCTTGCTCGGGCGTCCCCTTCCCGGCGGCCCCCTTTCCGGGCGTGCCCGCCTCGGGCGCCTCGGGCGCTTCGGGGCCGTCGCCGTGCGCCTCCAGGTCCCGCCAGTCGGTCCATCTGCCGCTCGCCTCGGCGCGCGTACGGACCTGGATGTCGCCGTGCAGGTCGGTGGCCGCGTCGTCCCAGACGACGCCGACCAGCGAGAACGGCTCGACCTTCTTGGGTGCCAGACCCTCCCCGCCGGGAGGGCTGCCGCTGGGTGCCGAGAGCGCCCTGGAGTTGTCGCGGGGCGCGGAGGAGAGGGCTGAGAGGGGAGCGAGCCGCAGCGACTGGGTGCTGCCGGGGAGTTGGCCGTCGCGCCCGGCCGAGGCCGGGGAGCCGTGCGCGGCACGGTCGGCGCGGGCGGCGGGCGCGCCCGCCGCGGGCACGTCGGCTGACGCCGCGTCGGCCGCCACCGGCGCACCGGCGGCGCCCTGGACGGAGAGGCCGGAGGCGGAGGTGGGGGCGGCTGGTACGGAGGGCGCCGAGGGCGCGAAGGGCAGCAGCAGGGCTGCCGCGCATGCGACGCCGATCGAGGAGGCAACAGATGCACGCATAACAATGATCCTGGACATAAGTGGGGAAATCTGTCTATTCGTCATCTGACGCCACGTCGGCCACACCGCCGCCTCCACCGGCACCTCCCCGGTACCGCTCCGCGCCTCCGACGCCTCCTCGGCACCCCGCGCGCGTACCCTTGCGCGGATGAACGCTTCCGATCGCACCCCCGCCGACCTGCTGCGTTCCGCGCTCGCCGCGGACCCCGCGCGGCCCCTGCTGACCTTCTACGACGACGCGACGGGCGAGCGCGTCGAACTCTCGGCCGCCACCCTCGCCAATTGGGTGGCGAAGACGGCGAACCTGCTCCAGGACGACCTCTCCGCCGAACCGGGCGACCGGCTCGCTCTGCTGCTGCCCGCGCACTGGCAGACGGCCGTATGGCTGCTCGCCGCCTCCTCCACCGGCGTCGTCGCCGAGCTGGGCGGCGACCCGGCACGGGCCGACCTCGCCGTCAGCGGACCGGAGCCCGAGGACCTGGAGGCCGCGCGCGCGTGCGGCGGCGAGCGCGTGGCGCTCGCCCTCCGGCCGCTCGGCGGGCGCTTCCCGCAGCCGCCGCCCGGCTTCCTCGACTACGCCGTCGAGGTGCCGAGCCAGGGCGACCGCTTCACGCCGTACGCGCCCGTCGAGCCCTCGGAGACCTTCCTCGTGCTGCCGGGGGGCGAGGAGTTGACGGGCGAGGCGGCCGTGGCGCGGGCCCGCGAGGACGCGGCGGCGCGCGGGCTCGGGCCCGGGTCCCGGCTGCTGTCGGCCCTCCCGTACGACAACTGGGAGGGCGTCAGCGCCGGGCTGCTCGCGCCGCTGGCGGCGGGCGGTTCCGTGGTCCTGTGCAGGAACCTCGACCGGCTCGACACCGCGTCCATCGACAAGCGGAAGGAGAGCGAGCGCGTCACCCACACCGCCACCCGCACCGCCACCTGACGGTGCCGGTGCGTCCTGACAGTCCGATGATCGGCAAAGCGAGCACGTCCGCGTACAACCCTGTACGCGGTTGAGGCGTCTGCCTACGTAACCGGCGCCCGCACGCCTGTACGCGCGCAGAACGCGCCGCCGACCATCGAGGGATGACGCAGACGTGACCGACGACCCCGGAACACCCGGCACAGGAGCCACCTCCGGCACCGCACCCGCCACGGCGGAGACGGCGGACGCCAGAGGCTCCTCCGGGACTCCGGGGTCCGCCGCCCCGGGGGCCACCACTCCCGGATCCGCCACTCCGGGGGCCGCCGGTCCCCACTCCCGCCCACGCGCCAGGAAGCGGCGCCGCTGGCTGCGGGTGCTGGCGCTGACCGCCTCGGTCGCCGTGCTGGCCGCCGCCGGTGTGGGCTATTCCCTCTACAAGAAGCTCGACGGCAACATCCGCACCGACGTCAGCACCGAGAACGAACTGCGACGGCACGAGGCGGACCGGCCCGTCAAACCCGCCCCCTCGGAGGACTCCGAGGAGGCGCCCGCCGAGGTGCAGAACATCCTGCTGCTGGGCTCGGACTCGCGCAGCGGCAGCAACGGCAAGTACGGGCGCGACGGCGGCGGCCAGCGCTCCGACACCGCGATCCTGCTGCACATCGCCGCCGACCGCTCCAGCGCCACAGGCGTCTCCATCCCGCGCGACCTGATGACGGACATCCCGGCCTGCGAGAAGCGCGGCGGCGGGCGGACCGAAGCGCGGTTCGCGCAGTTCAACTCGGCGTTCCAGACCGGCGGCGCTGCCTGCACCATCCGCACCGTCGAGAAGATGACGGGGATACGGATCGACCACCACCTCATCGTCGACTTCAGCGGCTTCAAGAAGCTGGTGGACGCGGTGGAGGGCGTGGAGGTCTGCCTCCCCGAGGCCGTCAAGGACACCGACGCCAAGCTGGACCTCCCGGCCGGACGCCAGACCCTGTTCGGCGAGGACGCGCTCGGCTACGTCCGCGCGCGGCACGCTCTCGGGAACGGCAGCGACACCCAGCGGATGGATCGTCAGCAGCAGTTCCTCGGATCCCTTGTGAAGAAAATGCGCAGCAATGGTGTCCTGCTCAATCCCGCAAAGCTCTATCCGGTTCTGGACTCCGCGACCTCCGCACTGACAGCGGACTCGGGGCTGGATTCCCTGACGGAGCTGTACGAACTCGTGCGCAGCGTTCGGAATATCCCCGAGGGCGACGTGCGATTTCTTACGGTGCCCCGACAGTCGTACGAACTCGATATCAACCGCGACGAACTGGTGCAGCCGGAAGCGGACCGGCTCTTCGAGCAGTTGCGCCAGGATCGTCCTGTCCGCGTCAAGGGTGACGGGGACGGCGGGGGCGACAAGGCCGATATCGCGGACGCCAAGCCCGGAGAACAGAGCGAGAACGGGAATGAGAAGGCGTCACCCTCCGAGAGCGGTTCGGGTCATATGAGTGACGCGAGCGGCGAACCGTCGGATGACGATGCGCCAACGTACAGAGGAACAACAGCGGCTCGGGACATCTGTGCAGCGGACACCGCAGGGAATGGGGTGAATTGACCGCTTCTGAGTTCGTGGAATTTGTCACCGACGTCGCTCCGCCTCGAACCTGCCGGATAGTGTGAACGCTCCGGTCCGCCCCGATGGGGCGACGCCAGGCGGCAAATGGAGGACTTACGCAATCGTGAACGCGCAAGGCCGTGGGCACGCGGGCGATATCGATCCCGCGGATCAGTGGGTGTTCAACCCGAACACCGGCAGCTACGAGCTGCGGCTGAACCCCGTTGCCGACGACGCCTCCTCCGGGGGCCCGTACGGCAACAGCCGACCGACCGCTCCGCGCCAGAGAAGACCGGCCTCGGAGTCCTCCGCTCCGTCCGCTCCGCCCTCCTCCCCGTCGGCCTCGTCGTCCTCCGCCGCCGAGGACCACGACGGCCCTCCCCCGGGCACGACGCGGCTCCCCTCGCAGCGGCGGCGCGGCAAGCAGGCCGCGGCCACGGCCGCCTCGGGGCACCGGGCGGGCGGCGCCGGTGGTGGCGGCAGGGGCAGCAACCGCCGCCGTGCGAAGCAGGGGCTGTCGCGGAAACAGAAGGTGCTGCGCTGGGGCGGCGGCACGCTGGGGCTGCTGCTGGTCGCGGGCTGCACGAGCGGCTATTTCCTGTACCAGCACTTCAACGGCAACATCAACAAGGTCGACGTCGGGATGCACAACGACGCGGTCTCCGACGGCCCCGTCAACATCCTCGTCATCGGTACGGACGCGCGTGAGGGCAAGGGCAACGAGGGCTACGGCGACGCGGGGAGCGTCGGCCACGCCGACACCACGTTCCTCTTCCACGTCTCGGCCGACCGCTCCAACGCCACCGCGCTCTCCATCCCGCGCGACATGATCACCGACATCCCCTCCTGCCCGACGAAGCAGAAGGACGGCTCGACGAAGACCGTCCCCGGGGAGCGGCAGGCGCGCTTCAACACCAGCCTCGGGCAGTCGGGGCGCGACCCCGGCTGCACCTGGCGCACGGTGGAGGAGCTGACGGGCGTCAAGATCAACCACTTCATGATGGCCGACTTCAACGCCGTCAAGGAGCTGTCCACAGCGGTCGGCGGTGTCGAGGTCTGCGCGGCCAAGGACATAGACGACCCCAAGTCCCATCTGAAGCTCAAGGCGGGCAAGCACGTCCTCAAGGGCGAGCAGGCCCTCGCGTTCGTGCGCACCCGGCACACCATCGGCTTCGGCAGCGACCTGAGCCGGATCGAGTTGCAGCAGCAGTTCCTCAGCTCGATGATCCGCAAGATGAAGTCCGGTGACACCCTCACCAACCCGTCGAAGCTCTACGACCTCGGCAACGCCGCCACCAAGGCGCTGACCGTCGACACCGGCATCGGCACCGTGGGCAAGCTGACCGACCTGGCCCAGGACCTCAAGCGGGTGGATACAAAGAACATCACCTTCGCCACCGTGCCCGTCGTCGACAACCCCGACGACCCGGCCACCGTCGTGCTCGACGAGGCCAAGGCCACGCCGCTGTTCAAGATGGTGCAGGCGGACAAGTCGCTGACGAAGACCAAGAAGGACAAGAAGGAAAAGTCGGAAGAGGCGTCCAAGGCCAAGAAGGTTCCGGCCTCCGAGGTGCGCGTCTCCGTGACCAACGGCGGCGGTCCCGCCGGTGCGGCACAGGAGACCGCGAACTGGCTCGCGAACGAGAAGGGCGTCGGCGCCGCCACGAACGACGGCAACGCGCCGGAGCAACTCGACAAGACCAAGCTGGAGTTCAGCCCCTCCCAGGCGGGACAGGCGGCGACGCTCGCGGACATGCTGGGCCTGCCGAAGTCGGCGCTCAAGGAGCAGTCCACCGGCGGCAGTTCGATGACGCTGACACTCGGCAAGGACTTCACCACCCCGGGCGATCCCGTCGACGCGCCGGCGAAGGCGCCGGACGGCGTGCAGAACGTCCACGCGGACAAGAACGTCTGCGCAAAATGACACATTGACTACAACCCCCCGGCCGCCCCGCCAGGCGGCCGGGGTCGCTTGACATGAGGAACGGGGAGGTCCCGTGCGGCACAACAGCATCCGAGGTCAGTGGGAGCGGCCCCCCACGGCCCGTGACAGGGGCTGGGACGACTCCCTGTACGAGGACCAGGGGCAGCGGTCACCACGGCAGCGGAGGGCTGAGCCGGACGGCGCGGCGCAGAACGCGGCCCAGGGCCCCGCTCAGGGCCCTGCTCAGGGCCAGGGCCAAGGGGCGGCTCAGGCCGCCGCCGCCCAGAGCCCGGCACAGGGGGCGGCGCAGAGCCCGGCCCAGGGCGCTGCCCAGGCGGCCGGCAACGGCGCCCAGGGCGGCGCGCACGCCACGACCGCCGGTCCGGGTCCCGGCGCCGGGGGCGGCGAGGGCGACGGCGACGGCAGCGCCGACGGCGGGCGCGGCGGAGGCGGCGGCCGGAGCGGAGGCCCGGGCGGCGGCGGGCGCGGCAAGCGAAAACCCCAGCGCAGGAAGAGACGCGCACTGCGCTGGTTCGTCCTGTGCCTGTCCCTGCTGATACTCGTCACCGCGGGAGCGGGCTTCCTCTACTACCAGCACCTCAACGGGAACCTCAGCAAGGACGACCTCAACCTCGGCGACAGCAAGCTCGACAAGACCGACCCGAACGCGCACGGCCAGACCCCGCTGAACATCCTGCTGCTGGGCTCCGACTCGCGTAACTCCAAGGAGAACGTGAAGCTCGGCGGCGCCCGCGCCGAACAGGGCCGCGAACCGCTCGCCGACGTCCAGATGCTGCTGCACGTCTCGGCCGACCGCAGCAACATGTCGGTCATCTCCATCCCCCGGGACACCAAGGCGACGATCCCCAAGTGCACCGACCCGGACGACGGGAAGGTCTACGCGGAGATGACGGGGAAGATCAACACCAGCCTCCAGAACGGCGGTCCCGGCTGCACCGTGGCCACCTGGGAAGAGCTGACGGGCATTCCGGTCGACCACTTCATGATGATCGACTTCGCCGGTGTGGTCTCGATGGCCGACGCGGTGGGCGGCGTCCCCGTCTGCGTCGACAAGAACGTCTACGACCCCAAGTCGAAGCTGCGCCTGGAGAAGGGCGAGTCGGTCGTCAAGGGCGAGCAGGCGCTGCACTGGCTGCGTACCCGGCACGGCTTCGGCGACGGCACCGACATCGGCCGCGCCCGCGCCCAGCACATGTACATGAACTCGATGGTCCGTCAGCTCAAGTCCGGTACCAAGCTCACCGACCCGGGCAAGCTGCGCGACCTCGCGGAGGCGGCGACGCAGGCCCTCACCGTCGACGAGGGCCTCGGCACCGTCAAGAAGCTCTACGACCTGGGCAACGACCTCAAGCGGGTGCCGACCGGGCGCATCACCATGGCGACGATGCCCTGGGAGTACGCGGAGGGCGGCTACGTCGTCCCCAAGGAGGGCGACGCCGACCAGACGTTCTCCATGGTGCGCAACGACATCGCGCTGGACGGCAAGGACAAGAAGAAAAAAGAGAAGGAGAAGTCCCCCGAGCCCACGGAGCCCTCACGCCCCGAGGCCGAGATCCCCGTACGGGTCATGAACGGCACGGGCACGGCGCTCCAGAGCCCCGTCACGGGCCGGGCGGCGTCCATCGCGCAGACCCTCGTCGGCGAGGGCTTCACCCAGGCGACGGCGGACCAGACGCCCAAGTCGCAGGCCGACACGACCATCAGCTACCCGAGCGAGAGCAGGCGAGGCGACGCGCTCGCCGTCGCGAAGGCCCTCGGCGTCCCGGAGCGCTCCGTGCGGCACTCCAGCGCGGTGCAGGACGTGACCCTGGTCATCGGCACCGACTGGCGCGAGGGCTCCAGCTACCCGAAGCAGGCGGACGGCGGCGGAGGCGGCGGCAAGGGCGGCGGCGAGAGCGGCGGGGGCGGCGAGGAGAAGGCCCCGGACAGCGCGGACGCGCTCAACGGCGACGACAAGAAGGCGTGCATGGAGGTCAACCCGACGTACACGTGGTGACGCCCGGCAAGAAGCGACGAGGAGGGGCGGTCCGCACCGTGCGTACGGTGTGGACCGCCCCTCCTCGTGGTCCTCGTCCGGCCTGATCCGGCCTGGTCCGCTCAGCCCTCGGCCGGGGCCGTCGGCGTCAGCACCGGCTCGCGGCGGCTGGCGATGACCTTGCGCGCCAGCTTCCGCGGGCTCGTCAGAAAGCCCCAGCCCCACGACATGTGCATGGTGGCCAGCGCGAGGGGAATCCGCACCCGCGCCCCGGCGGGCAGGCCCTTGCCGGCGGGCAGCGAGCCCGCGGTGATGGCGGCCAGATAGGCGGCGGGTGCGAGGAAGCCCCACGGGGTCAGCACGATGCCGACGACCGCGCCCGCCGCGACGAAGCACACGGCGGTCGGCGGCGCCAGATAGCGCAGGTTGATCGATCCTGAGTGGTAGCGCGCGACGACGTGGCGCCAACGTCCGTAGTTCTTGTACTGCTTGGCGAGCGCGCGGACGCTCGGCCGCGGCCGGTAGGAGACGCGCAGGTCGGGCGAGAACCAGACGAGGCCGCCCGCCTCGCGGATGCGGTAGTTCAGCTCCCAGTCCTGGGCGCGGATGAACTCCTCGTTGTAGCCGCCCTGCCGCTCCAGCACCTCGCGGCGGAAGACGCCGAGATACACGGTGTCGGCCTTCTGCGCGGCGCCGCCCGTGTGGAAGGCGGCGTTGCCGACCCCGATCTTCGAGGTCATGGCGGCGGCGACGGCGTGCTCCCAGTCGTTCTCGCCCTCGGCGTGCATGATGCCGCCGACGTTGGCCGCGCCGGTCTCCTCCAGCAGCCGCACCGCCGTCGAGATGTAGTCGGGCGAGAGCATCCCGTGCCCGTCCACGCGCACCACGACCGGGTGCCGGGACGCCTTGATCGCGGCGTTCAGCGCGGCGGGCGTGCGGCCCGTCGGGTTGGGCACCGTGCGCACCCGGGGGTCCTCGCGCACCAGCTCGGCGGCGATCTCGTCCGTGCGGTCCTCGGACGGGCCGAGGGCGATCACGATCTCCAGCTCGCCGTCGTACTCCTGCTCCAGGATGTGCCTGACGGAGCTTCGCAGGTGCCTCTCCTCATTGAGCACCGGCATGATCACAGAGACGGCGGGGGGCTTGGTATCAGTCACCCGCTCACGTTATCGCGTGCGCGGAGGGCCCCCGCACGGCAGCCGGGTGCGTGCGGGGAGGGCCAGCGGCGTGTGACCGCGAGCATCAGATCATATGGGATTACTGTGCTTGTACGTACTCAAAGCGCGCGTTACGACACATACGGTCATCCTGGAATCCGGAACCCCGACCCCGGCCCCCGTTCCCGGGCCCCGAACCCGCGATCCGTCCCCCTCACACGCCGCGAGGTGTCACTTGCCCGCACCGGCCCGTCGTACCCCGTCGCCCGACCGGACCTCCCCCTCCTCCCCCGCCCCCGACGACGCGTGCTCCGACGACGCGTGCTCCGACGACGCGCGCTCCGGGGAATCCGGGGGTGAGGACTCCGCGCGGCCGAGGCGCCGGAAGCGGTTCCGGTGGGGGCTGACCGCGGCGGCGGGGGTCTCGGCGCTGGTGCTGGCGGCGAGCGGGGCCGGGCACGTGCTGCTCTCCGGGCTGGACTCCGGCGTACGGCGGGTGGACCCGTTCCACGGGCTCGGTGACCGCCCGAACACGACCAGCGGGGTGAACTTCCTGGTCGTCGGCACCGACGGGCGCGACAAGCTGTCGGCGTCGGAGAAGCGGAAGTACCAGCTCGGCGGCTCGGCCTGCGACTGCACCGACACCCTGCTGATGGTCCACCTTTCGGCCGACCGGCAGCGCGCGAGTGTGGTGAGCCTCCCGCGCGACTCGTACGCGCGCCTGCCCGCGCACACCGACTCCGGCACGGGCGAGCGGCACGAGGAGCAGCCCGCGAAGCTGAACTCGGCCTACGCGCACGGCGGCCCCCAGCTCACCGTGCGGACCGTCGAGGCCATGACAGGCATCCATATGGACCATTACCTGGAGGTCGATTTCAGCAGCTTCATGAAGACCGTGGACGTGCTGGGCGGGGTCCCGATCTGCACGGACAAGCCCCTCAAGGACGACCACTCAGGGCTCGACCTGCCCGCGGGCACGTCCCGGCTGAACGGGGGCCAGGCGCTCCAGTACGTACGCGCCCGCCATCTGGACGCCGCAGCCGACCTCGGCCGGATGCAGCGCCAGCAGCGCTTCCTGGCCTCCGTCATCTCCCGGGCGACGCACAGCGGGGTGCTGATGAACCCGGTGAAGTTCGACCGCGTCGCCAGGACGATCCTCGGCTCCATGCGCGCCGACCCCGGTTTCGGCATCGACGAGATGATGGCGCTCGGCCAGGCGATGAAGGGCTTCACCCCGGCCTCGTCCGAGTTCGCGCAGGTCCCCATCGCCAACGCGAACCGGATCGTGCCCGGGCTCGGCTCGACGGTGCAGTGGGACGCGGAGAAGGCGGGGAAGCTGTTCCGGTCGCTGCGCGAGGACCGGCCGCTGTCTCCGGAGGCGAAGAAGCGGGAGGCCAAGAAGGCGGAGAAGGACGGCAAGGCGCCCGCCGGAGGACCGGAGAGCAGCACCACGACCGTCGAGGTCGCGCCGAACAGCATCCGCGTCCAGGTCGAGAACGGCACGGACAGACAGGGCCTCGCCCTCCGGACCGACCAAGCGCTGCGCGCGACGGGCTTCGCCACCACGGGGGGCGCCCGCAACGCCGCCTCCGACGACGTGGCGCACACCACCATCGCCTACGACCCGCGCTGGGACCGCTCGGCCCGCTCCCTGGCCAAGGCGCTGCCGGGCGCGAAGCTGCGCGAGGAGAAGGGACGCGGCCCGGTGATGGGGGTCGTCCTCGGCGCGGACCACGACAAGGTGCGCAAGGTGACCGGGGGCGCCCCCGCGGGCTCCCCCGGCTCCGGGACCGACGGCGGCGCGGTCACGGGGGACAGGGTGGCCTGCAAGTAGGGCGCTCTGGCGGTACGGGTCCGGGCCGGGCGGTACGGAGCGGGCCTTGCGGTACGGGTGCGGTGCTTGGCTACCCCGCCTGGCGCCGGGCCCCCGCGCCCGTGCCGGTACCGGTACCGGTACCGGTACCGGTACCCGCGCCGTCCCCCGGCGCGGCGTCGGCCCACTCCCCCTGCTTGCGCTCCCGCAGCTCCCTGATGGCGCGGCGCCGCGCGAGCCGGTGCGTACGGCGGATCTGGGCCTCCTGATAGCGCCGCTCGTCCTGCTCGGTCTCCGGGATCACGGGCGGTACGGGGCGCGGCTTGCCGTCCTCGTCGACGGCCGCGAAGACGAGGTAGGCGGTGCCGACCTGCGTCGCCGGCGTGGACTCGTTCCAGCGCTCGGCCAGCACCCGCACGCCGACCTCCATCGAGGAGCGCCCCGTCCAGTTCACCTGAGCCTTCACATGCACCAGGTCACCCACCCGCACGGGCTCCAGGAAGACCATCTCGTCCATGGAGGCCGTCACCGCTGGTCCGCCCGAGTGCCTGCCCGCGACGGCGCCCGCCGCGTCGTCGGCCAGCTTCATGATCACGCCGCCGTGCACGGTGCCGAGAAGGTTGGTGTCACTGCCCGTCATGATGTGCGACAGGGTGGTTCGGGAGGCGGCGGTCGGCTTGCCCGGTAGGGCATCTTCCGCCGTAAGGGCCTGGTCGGTCATGCCCTCCACCATATGCGGCGACATGGCCGACGCCCGACGCGCGCCTTTGCATCAGATCTGCTACAGGAAAGGCTCGAACCAGCACCCGGGCTGTGTTCAGGCACCACCGGGCAGGCAAACTGCCGTGCATGAATCAGTGGCCCGATGGATGGAACAACAACTCCGGAGACCGGTACGGACGCGGCAGCGCAGCGCCCGGTCCGGAGCAGGCCCGTGTCATGCCGCAGACGCGGCGGCCGGGGGTCCCGGGCCAGTCCAGAGCGAACCAGAGCGCCGGATACGACAGCGGCGGCGGGCACGACGCCTACGACTCCGGCTACAGCGATGGCCAGGTCTACGGCGGCGGCGGGCGCGGCGGCCGTGACGACTACGACGGCTACGGCGACTACGACACCCGCCCGCGCCCCGACTGGGGGCGCCGGTTCAAGTGGGGCCTGATCACGCTGGTGGTCGTGGTGCTCGCCTGGTCCGTCGGCACCTACTTCTGGGCCGACTCCAAGCTGCGCCGCGAGGTCGACCTCAGCATCGTCGAGGACCGCCCCGAGGCGGGCGACGGCACCAACTACCTGATCGTCGGCTCCGACAGCCGCGAGGGCATGTCCGACCAGGAGAAGCAGGACCTCCACACGGGCTCGGCCGAGGGCAAGCGCACCGACTCGATGATGATCCTGCACGTCGGCAGCGACGGGCCCACCATGGTGTCGCTGCCGCGCGACTCCTGGGTCGAGATCCCGTCGTTCACGGGCTCCGAGTCCGGCAAGCACTTCGACAACGTCCAGCACACCAAGCTCAACGCCGCCTACGCGCAGGACGGCGCCCCGCTGCTGGTCCGTACCGTCGAGCACAACACCGGGCTGAAGATCGACCACTACGCGGAGATCGGCTTCGGCGGCTTCGCGAAGATCGTCGACGCGGTCGGCGGCGTCGAGATGGACATCCCGCAGGACATCAAGGACAAGAACTCCGGCGCCGACTTCAAGAAGGGCAAGCAGGTCCTCGACGGGAAGCAGGCCCTCTCCTTCGTCCGCAACCGGCACGCGGGCACCGGCGACAGCGACCTCGGCCGCACCAAGAACCAGCAGAAGTTCCTGGCCGCGCTCGCCAGCCAGACGGCGACCCCCTCGACGGTCCTCAACCCGTTCCGCCTCTACCCGACCATGGGCGCGGGCCTGGACACCCTGATCGTCGACAAGGACATGAGCCTGTGGAACCTGGGCTCGATGTTCTTCGCGATGAAGGACGTCTCCAGCGGCGAGGGCAAGTCCATGAACATGCCCATCTCCGGCACGGCGCCGCAGGGCTCGCTCCAGTGGGACATGCCGAAGGTGAAGCAGCTCGTGCAGCAGTTGAAGGACGACGAGAAGGTCACCGTCACCTCGGACCAGTGACCCCGTCCCCTCTCTTGTCGTAACGGCGCCGCGCTCGGCCCGGCCGGACCACTGACCGGCCGGGCCGAGCGCTGTCCGGACCCGGTGCTGTGCCCCGAGCCTTGTCAGCGGGCGCAGAAGCAGAAGGGGTGCCCGACGGGGTCGAGGTAGACGCGGAAGTTCCGCTTGCCGCCGTCGTCGCCCTGCGCCAGCACCGCACCGAGCGCGAGCACCTCGCGCTCGGCCTCGTCCATCTTCTCCCTGGGCACGTCCAGATCCAGGTGGAGCTGCTGCGCGTGCTCCAGGCTGGGCCACTGCGGCGGTACGTAGCCCGGCGACTCCTGGAAGGCCAGCCGCCGCCCCTCGGGGCTCGCGACCTCGACCCAGTCCTCCTCGCTCTCGCTCGGGTCGACCTTCCAGCCGAGCACGGCCGCGTAGAACTCCGCGAGCCGCTGCGGGTCCGGACAGTCCAGGACGACGACACCCATCGTGGCGATAGCCATGGTTACCCCTTGAAGCTCGTTACTGGTAACGCTTCGGTTACCCCATGATGGCGTCCTACCAGTAACCTGGCAAGGTGACGGACAGGACAGCGCCCGCCTCACTCGTCCTGGTGCAGGAACTGGTGAACACCCTCGACGTGGAGACCGGCGAGGACGCGCTCGCGGCGCCGGACGGCCTCGGCCTGTTCGCCCGCCGCCACGGCCTGACAGGCCTCGCCCTGACCGGGGACGACCTGCCCGCCGTCACCGAACTGAGGGAGGGGCTGCGGAGCGCGTGCATGGCGCACACGGGCGCTCCGATGGACCCCGGTGCGGCGCGGGTACTGGAGCGGCGCCTCGGGGCCGCGCCGCTCGTGCTCGGGCTCGACGGGGCCGGCGCGGCGGCCTTGCGGCCCGCCGACGGGCTTCTCGGGGTCGACGGGCTCGCCGCGCGCGTCGCGGCGGGGATCGCGGCGGCGGACGCGGGCGGCCAGTGGCAGCGGCTCAAGGCGTGCGAGGCCGAGGACTGCCTCTGGGTCTTCTACGACCGCAGCCCGGCGGCGCGTGGCCGCTGGTGCACCATGGCGGTCTGCGGCAGCCGCGCCAAAATGCGAACTTATCGGGCCCGACGCCCCTCCCCCTGACGGCCCCTTCGCGGGGTGCGGAAGGAAACGGGGGGTCTGGTTGTCCGGGGGTGTTGCGCGGGACGGTTCGCCGGTGTGGTGGGTGCCGCAGGGTCCCGCGCTGATTTTTGTGCGGCTTCACGGGGTGCGGGGCGCTGCGCTGGGCTGGGCGCCATTTCCGGGTGCGGGCCGGTGGCTGCGGCGCGGCGTGTGGTTGCGGTGCGACGCGGCTTGCGCCGCGTGGTTCTTGGCTTGCGCCGGTGGCCGTGTGGGGTTGCTGTGTGGTGGGGGTCGGTGCCGTGCCGGGGTGTCTCCTCGGGCGGCGACAAGTGCGGGTCGGCTTTTCGGCTGTCTGTACATGGTCGCGGCCAGCTTCCGGTCCGCTCCAATTGGCCCGGTGGAGTGGGGACCGGAGGTCCCGCGCTGGGGTGTGGGCGTCAGCCGACCCGGAGCTGGATAGCGGGCCACCGGCGGGACGGGGACGGGGTGGGGTGTCCCCGCAGGTCGAGAAA
>NZ_BAAGSO010000017.1:0-46506 GCF_054782395.1 Streptomyces daliensis
CGCCGTCGTGGAGGTCGCGTTCGATGCGGCGCAGGTCGGCGGCGGCCGTGTCCACGACCACCCCCCTGTCCGCCTCCAGCTCGGCGACGCGCCGCTCCATCTCGTCGGACGGCGAGAGCAGCGCGCGCACCATGGCCCGGTCGACGTTGGTCAGCCCGCGCGCCAGCCACGGGAGCACGGGCCAGCCGACGAAGAGGGAGACGAGGGTGAGCGCCATCGTGAACCAGCCCCACGGCAGCCTGATGAAGAAGTAGAGCGCGTGCCGCCACGCGACCGAGTCCTTCAGCCGCGCCCACAGCCACGGGAAGAAGCCGTGCCGCCACGCGCGCAGCGGACTCGGCTCCTCGACGCGCACCCCGAGCAGCGCACGGGCGCGGGCCCGTTCCGCCTTGCCCAGTTGGCGGCAGCCGAGCAGGGACAGGGCGAGGAGCGGCAGCCCGACGACCGTCACCGAGAGCAGCACGCTGGCGTAGATGGAGACCGCGATGTAGACAAAACCGAGCACGTCGACCGGCAGGTTGGACAGCAGATGGGCGATCTCCCGCCAGGTCTGCGCGTGGAGCGGGGCCCGGGGAGGGGGCAGCGGCAGCCGGTCGTCGCGGGTGGCGTCGCCACGGGGGGAGGGGAAGGGGCTCGCGGTCATGCTCACAAGACTGTCGGGCGGCGCGGGGGTGCGCCATGGGGTGCGGAGGTGCGTGCGAGTAGGGATAACCCCACCAGGGCGCGGGTAGCGGGGCGCCGTTTCGCCTGGGCGGGCGGCGTGGTGCCGGGGCCGGTGACGGTGCCGGGCGGGCGGGGCGCGTGGTGGGGGCGGGGCGGGTGTGCCGTGGGTGCTTCAGGTGGCGGGTGGTGCCTCACGGGTCGGCGCGGCCGTGGGTGACGCGCCGGTTCGCCAAGGGCCCGCAGGGCCTAGACTCCCGTGCGTACAGATCGTCGAACACGACACACCACCACCACAGCGAGCGAGTGAGGACGGGCGGACGTGCCGGACTACTTCCACGGCTACTCGGTCGTCGGGCTGGTCGCGGTCGTCGGGGTGCTGTTCGTCGCCGTGGCCTTCGGGGCCGGGCGACTGCTGCGGCCCGTGGTGCCGACGCCGGAGAAACTGCTCACGTACGAGTGCGGCGTGGACCCGGTCGGCGAGGGATGGGCGCACACGCAGGTCCGCTACTACGTCTACGCCTTCCTCTACGTCATCTTCGCCGTCGACTCGATCTTCCTGTTCCCGTGGGCGACGGTCTTCGCCGCACCTGGGTTCGGCGGTGTCACGCTGGTGGAGATGTTCATCTTCCTCGGCTTCCTCACCGTGGGCCTGCTGTACGCATGGAAGAAGGGCGTCCTGGAATGGACGTAAGGACGACGGACCTGCCCGAGCCCTCCCCGCGCACGCTGGGACCCCTGGCCCGGCTGGCTCCCGAGCCGATGAAGGTGGTCCTCAACTGGGGCCGCCGCTACAGCCTCTGGGTCTTCAACTTCGGGCTCGCCTGCTGCGCCATCGAGTTCATCGCCGCCTCGATGGCGCGTCACGACTTCATCCGGCTCGGGGTCATCCCCTTCGCGCCGGGCCCGCGGCAGGCGGATCTGATGGTGGTCTCCGGCACGGTGACCGACAAGATGGCCCCGGCCGTGAAGCGGCTCTACGAGCAGATGCCCGAGCCCAAGTACGTGATCTCCTTCGGCGCCTGCTCCAACTGCGGCGGCCCGTACTGGGACTCGTACTCCGTGACGAAGGGCGTCGATCAGATCATCCCCGTCGACGTCTACGTCCCGGGCTGCCCGCCCCGGCCCGAGGCGCTGCTCCAGGGCGTGCTGAAGCTCCAGGAGAAGATCGCCGCCGAGTCGACGGCCAGCCGGTACGGGCCCGATACGGGGAACGGGCCCGCCAGTAACGGTGACGGCACGGGTGACGGCGCGACGGTGTCCGGGGGCCGCCCCTCTGCGGCGGCCCTGACGAGCGGGCTGGTGACGCCACCGCCCGCGCCGGGTACGCCGTCCGCGCCAGGTGCGTCGGGTGCGTCGGACAAGGGCACCGAGGAGAGCGGCCGGTGACCGAAGCCCAGGACCCCAGCACCCCGGGAGCCCCCGGCGCCCCGGACACCGGCGGCGCCCCGGACACCGGCGCGGAGCCCGCGGCCGACGCGACGACGGAGCCCGGTGCGACGACGGAGCCCGGTGCGGCAACGGAGCCCGACGCTCCGCCCGCCCCACCCGTCGGATGGCTGCCCCGTGGCGCCGACGCGCTCTTCGGCGAGGGCGCGCACGCGGAGGAGGCGTACGGCCTCCTCACCGTCGACGTCCCCGCCGCCTCCTGGATCCCCGCGCTGGAGACGGCCCGCGACCAGCTCGGATGCACCTACTTCGACTGGCTGAGCGCGGTCGACGAACCGGGCACCGGCTTCCGCGTCTGCGCCCACGTCGTCGCCCTGCCGACCGGCCCGCGACAGGGGGAGGCACCGGAACAGGGGGCGGAACAGGCGCCGGGACTCAACCGTCTGGTGCTGCGCACCACCGTCCCTCACGAGGCACCGGTCCTGCCGACCGCGACCGCCGTGTACGCGGGCGCGGCCTGGCACGAGCGCGAGACCCACGAGATGTTCGGCCTCGGCTTCACCGGACACCCCCACCTCGTACCCCTGCTGCTCCCCGACGGCTTCGAGGGGCACCCCCTGCGCAAGGACTTCGTCCTGGCCGCACGCGTCGCCAAGGCGTGGCCGGGCGCGAAGGAGCCGGGCGAGTCCGAGCACGGCGGCCCGAAGCGCCGTCAGATGCTCCCTCCCGGCGTCCCCGACCCGAACGAGTGGGGCCCGCTGAAGGGCCAGCTCCCACCCGTACCCTCGCGCCCCGCGCGGGGCCGCGCCGCGTCCGGCGAGCGCCCGGCGCGACGTACCCGTTCGGCCACAGCGGGCTCCGCCAGCCAGCAAGGCCAGCGAGAAACACCCTCGGCGGAGACGCCCGCGAGCAGCCCTGAGCGCCCGGCGCGCCGTACCCGTTCCGCCTCCGCAGGCTCCGCCAGCCAGCGCGCGACCCCCGAGAGGGCCGCCGGGCAGGCCCCCGATCAGCCCTCCGGCCCCGAGCAGGCGGCCCCGGAGCCCGCGAAGGAGCCACGCGCCGAGCCGGGCACCCGTTCCTCCGACGCCCCCTGGCACACGGCCCGCCCGGCCTTCGAGTCCCCGGAGCAGACGACTCCGGACACGACGGGCCCCGCCGAGGCGGAGGCGGAAGACAACCGGCGGGCCGGACGACGGACCGGTGAGGACGAGGAGAAGCAGACAGGGGGCGACGACTGATGGACGTGCTCGACGTCGCATGGCGCCTGCTCGCCGTGCTGCTCGCGTTCCTCGTCCTGCCGCTGCTCGTGGGTCAGACCGAGCACAAGGTCATGGCCCATATGCAGGGGCGGGTCGGCCCGATGTACGCGGGCGGCTTCCACGGCTGGGCGCAACTCGTCGCCGACGGCGTGAAGTTCGCGCAGAAGGAAGACATCGTTCCGACGGGCGCCGACCGCCGTATCTTCCAGCTGGCCCCCGCCGTAGCGCTCATCCCGTACCTCCTCGTTCTCGTCGCCATCCCCGTCGCGCCCGACGGGGGCGTCCTCCAGGCCGTGGACGCGGGGATCTTCTTCGTGCTCGCCGTGATGGGCGTCGGCGTGCTCGGCTCGCTCATGGGCGGCTGGGCTTCGGCCAACAAGTTCTCCCTCCTCGGCGGTCTCCGCACCGCCGCGCAGCTCATGGCGTACGAGCTGCCCATGCTGCTCGCCGCCGCCTCCGTGGCCATGGCAGCCGGAACCCTTTCCCTTCCCGGCATCCTGGACGCCTGGGAGTGGTGGTGGCTGCCGTGGCAGATCATCGGCGGCCTGGTCTTCTTCGTCGCCGGACTCGCCGAACTCCAGCGGCCTCCCTTCGACGCCCCCGTCGCCGACTCCGAGATCATCTTCGGTGCCTACACGGAGTACACCGGACTCCGCTTCGCGCTGTTCCTCCTCGCCGAGTACGCGGGCATCGTCATCCTGTCCGCGCTGACCACCGTGCTCTTCCTCGGCGGCTGGCACGGGCCGTGGTCCGGTGAGCTGGGCTGGGTGTGGACCCTGCTCAAGACCGCCGTACTGGCCTTCGGCGTCATCTGGCTGCGGGTGAGCTACCCGCGGCTGCGCGAGGACCAGATCCAGCGCGTCGCCTGGACCGTGCTCGTGCCGCTCGCCCTCCTCCAGATCGCCCTCACCGGCGTCATCAAGGTGGTGATCTCCTGATGCCCCTCCCCGGATCCGGGCTCGTCAAGGGCCTGGCCGTCACCCTCCGCACGATGACCCGCCGGTCGGTCACCGAGCACTATCCCGACGTCCAGCCCGAACTGCCCCCGCGCACGCGCGGCGTCATCGGCCTGTTCGAGGAGAACTGCACGGTCTGCATGCTGTGCGCCCGCGAGTGCCCCGACTGGTGCATCTACATCGACTCCCACAAGGAGACGGTGCCCCCGGCCGCGCCCGGTGGCCGCGAGCGCAGCCGCAACGTGCTCGACCGCTTCGCCATCGACTTCTCGCTGTGCATGTACTGCGGTATCTGCATCGAGGTCTGTCCTTTCGACGCGCTGTTCTGGTCACCGGAGTTCGAGTACGCCGAGACGGACATCCACAACCTCACCCACGAGCGCGACAAGCTGCGCGAGTGGATGTGGACGGTGCCCGAGCCGCCCGCGCTCGACGCCTCGGCCGAGGAGCCCAAGGAGATCGCCGCCGCCCGCAAGACGGCGGACAAACTCGCCGCGGCCCAGCAGGCCGACGCCGACGCCGAGACCCAGAGCCAGGACCAGCCCCAGCAGCCCCAGCAGCCCCAGCAGGAGGGCGACGCGTGACCGCCGCCGCTGCCCACCCCGGCTTCCTCTCACCGACCGGGGTCGAGATCGTCTTCGTCCTCGTCGGCCTCGCCACGCTCGGCGCTGCGGTCGTCACCGTCACCACCAAGCAGCTCGTGCACGCCGCGCTGTGGCTCGTCGCCGCGCTCGGCGGAGTCGCCGTCGAATACCTCCTCCTCACCGCTGAGTTCATCGCCTGGGTACAGGTGCTGATCTACGTCGGTTCCGTCGTGGTCCTCCTCCTCTTCGGGCTGATGCTCACCAGGGCGCCCATCGGCCGTTCGCCGGACGCCGACTCCGGCAACCGCTGGGTCGCGCTGGCCGTCGCGGTGGCCGCCGCTGCGACCCTGGTCACGCTGGTCGTGGACGCCTTCCGTGCGACCTGGATCGATCTCGACTCCGCCGTGCTGGGCTCCACCAAGGTGACCGGCGAAGCGCTCTTCCGGCACTGGGTGCTGCCCTTCGAAGCTCTCTCCGTCCTCCTCCTCGCGGCGCTCGTCGGCGCGATCGTCCTCTCCCGCCGCCCCGGCCGGGACGACGCGCCGAAACCCCGCACCAGGAACGGCGGCGCCCCCGCCCGCAAACCCCCCTTCAGGGAGGGCCAGCGCTGATGCACCTCGCCTATCCCGCCGTCCTCGCCGTCCTCCTCTTCTGCACCGGTCTCTACGGCGTCCTCGCCCGCCGCAACGCGATCCTGGTGCTGATGTCCGTCGAGCTGATGCTCAACGCCGTCAACCTCAACCTCGTCGCCTTCGACGTCTGGCTCCGCGACACGCTCCACGCGGGCCAGGCGCTCACGCTCTTCACCATCGCCATCGCCGCCGCCGAGATCGGCATTGGTCTCGCCGTCGTGCTGCTCGTCTACCGCAACCGCGGCAGCTCCGACGTCGACAGACTGAGAGACCTCCGGGAGGGAGGCGCTGCGGGCGTCTCCGCAGGCGGCTCTGACGATACGGAAAGTCTGACACCCGCCACTGACAGTGACGGTGGCGGCGGCAGAGGCAGCACCGCCGACAGAGCCGGTGACGGCGACGGGAAACGCTCTGACCAGGGGAAGACCGCAGGAAGGCGGACCGCGTGACCACCACGACCCTCGCCGTCCTCGTCCCCCTGCTGCCCTTCCTCGGCGCCGTCGCCGGACTCCTCCTCGGGCGGCGCGTGCCCGGTCTTGTACGGCCCCTCGCCGTGCTGCCCACGCTCCTCGCCGCCGTCCTCGCCGTCCTCGTCGCCGCGCGGCAGGGCGGCGGCACCGCGCTGCGTGCCGCGACCGAGCTGGCGCCGACGGGCAACGACGCGCTGACCGTCCAACTGGCCCTGCACCTGGACGGCTTCGCGGTCCTGGTGGCCGTGCTCGTCGGCGTCGTCGCCACCTGCGTGCAGGTGTACTCCACCGGGTACCTCCGCGACGACCCGCGCTACGCCTCGTACGCGGCCCTCGTCTCCCTCTTCACCGCCGCGATGCTGCTCGTCGTCTACAGCGACGACCTCATCGTGCTGCTGGTCGGCTGGGAGATCATGGGCATCTGCTCGTACTTCCTCGTCGGGCACTACTGGGAGACGAGCGCGGCGCGCTCCGCCTCCCTCAAGGCGTTCCTGGTCACCAAGCTCGGCGACGTCCCCTTCCTGATCGGCATCCTGGCCCTCGCGTCCGACGCGGGCACCTTCCGCATCAGCGAGATCACCGCCAAGCTCGCCTCGTCCCTCTCCGGCTTCGAACTGGCCCACCCCACCGTGGTGGGGCTGCTGCTGCTCGCCGGGGTCGCGGGCAAGTCGGCGCAGTTCCCGCTGCACACCTGGCTGCCGGACGCGATGGCGGGCCCGACGCCCGTGTCCGCGCTGATCCACGCCGCGACGATGGTCGCCGCCGGTGTCTACTTCGTGGCCCGGCTGCTGCCGGTCTTCGCCGCCTCGGCCGTCGTGCTCGTCGTGCTGGCGCTGATGGCCGCCGCCACCATGATCGGTTCGGCGCTCGCGGCGCTGGCGCAGGACGACATCAAACGCGTCCTCGCCTACTCGACCGTCGGCCAGCTCGCCTACGTGGCCGCCGCGCTGGCCGTCGCCGACCGTGGCGCGGCCGTCTTCCACATCCTCACCCACGGCGCGTTCAAGGCACTGCTCTTCCTCGCCGCCGGGGTCGTCATCCACGCCGCGGGCACCAACTCGCTGGCGGCGATGGCCCGCATGGGAGGCATCGCCAAGCGGGCCCCCGACGCCTACTGGACCATGTCCGTCGGGCTCCTCGCGCTGGCCGCCGTCCCGCCCTTCGCGGGCTTCTTCTCCAAGGAAGCGGTGCTCGGCGCCGCCGAGCACGCGGCCTTCGGCGAGCAGCACGGCGTACCGGCGGGCGCGGGCTGGGTCGTCCTCGTGGCCGGGATGTTCACCGCGCTCCTCACCGCCGCCTACGCGACCCGGCTGTGGCTGCTGGCCTTCCGCGGCAACGGCGCCCCCGAACCCGGGTCCGAGGCCGAACCCGGGTCCGAGGCCGAGGCCGAGCCCGGGTCCGAGGCCGAGCCCGGGTCCGACGCCGCATCCGCGCACGGGGACGCACACGGCCGGGTGCCCGTCGTCATGAACGTCGTCCTCTGGATCCTCGCCCTGCCCTCCCTCGCGCTGGGCCTGCTCTTCGGCGCGCTCCCCGGCTGGTTCGACGGCCACTCGCTCGCGCCGACCCTCGCCACCTCCGTGCTGGCAACGGGCGTCGCGCTCGTCGGCGGGATCATGACCTACGCGGCCTGGCGGCACACCACCGCGCTCGCCGCGGCGCGCACAGCCCTGGGCGCCGTCGCCGCGCACCCCGACGCCGACCCCGCGCTCTCCGAGGCCGAGGCCATCGCCACCCACGAACCCGCCTACGGCGACATCGCCTCGGCGCCCGACCCCGCCGACCCCGGACGGCTCCTCCTCGGCCCCCTCCACCGCCACGCGGTGCACGGCTTCCACCTCGACGCCGTCTACGCCGCGCTGGTGGTCAGGCCGACCCTCGCCGCCGCAGGGCTGGTGCGCTTCCTCGACCGCGACGTCGTCGAGACCTACGTGCGCGGAGCGGGACTCGGGCCGCGCCTCCTGGGCGCGCTCGTACGCCGCACCCAGACGGGCAACGTGCAGACCTATCTCGGGGCGCTGCTCGCGGGCTCCCTCGTCCTCGCCCTGGCCGCGGTCCTCGTCGCCACCGGAACCGGAGGAGCGTGAGCGTGCTCTCCCTCAGCAACACCGTCATGCAGCTTCTCCTCGCCGCCGTCCTCGTGCTGCCGCTGCTCGGCGCCGCCGCCGCGCTGCTGCCCGCGCCTCCGGGGCTGCGGGGCAGCGGCCCGGATCAGGCCGTGCTCCGCCACGGCGTCACCGTCACAGGGGCCGTGCTGGCCGCGACGGTGGTGCTCGCGCTCGGCTTCGACCACGGCCATCCGGCGGCCATGCAGGCCGAGTCCGACGTCGCCTGGATCCCGTCGCTCGGTATCCGTCTCCACCTCGGCATCGACGGCGTCTCCCTCCCGCTCCTCGTGATGACCGCGCTGCTGACCTTCCTCTGCGCGCTCTACAGCTACCGCAAGATGCCCGCGGGCCCGTCCCCGAAGGCGTTCGTCGCGCTGATCCTCGTCCTGGAGTCCGGCACCCTCGCCACCTTCGCCGTCCTCGATCTGATGCTGTTCTTCCTGGCCTTCGAGATGGTGCTCATCCCGATGTACTTCCTCATCGCCCGCTGGGGCGGCGGGGACAAGGCACGCGCTGCCTGGAAGTTCATCCTCTACACGCTGCTCGGCTCCGTCGTGATGCTGCTCGGGCTGCTGCTCATCGGCCTTCGCGGCGGCACCTTCGACATGGTGGCACTCGCCTCTGACAACGGCCGCGGACTGGGCCACACCACCCAGCTCCTGGCCGTCCTCGCCATCGGCGCCGGACTCGCCGTCAAGACCCCGATGTGGCCGCTGCACAGCTGGCTCCCCGACGCGCACACCGCCGCGCCCACGGCCGGTTCGGTGCTGCTCGCGGGCGTGCTGCTGAAAATGGGCACCTACGGGTTCGTGCGTATCCTGCTCCCCGTCGCCCCCGAGGGCATGCGGACCTTCGCGCCCTACCTGGCCGCGTTCGCGGCCGTCGGCATCGTCTACGGGTCGCTCGCCTGCCTCGCCCTGGCCCGCAGGGGCGCGCGCGGCGACCTCAAGAGGCTCATCGCGTACTCCTCCGTCGGGCACATGGGCTTCGTCCTCCTGGGCATCGCGTCCATGACCCGTACGGGTGTGAACGGCGCCCTGTTCGCCAACATCGCGCACGGCCTCATCACGGGGCTGCTGTTCTTCCTCGTCGGCGCCCTCAAGGACCGCACCGGCACCACCGACCTGGACGCGCTCTCCGGCAGGACGGGCGCGGCACTCTACGGGAGCGCGCCCCGCTTCGGCGGCCTCCTCGCCTTCGGGGCCGTCGCCTCCCTGGGGCTGCCGGGGCTCGCGGGCTTCTGGGGCGAGATGCTCGCGCTGCTCGGCGCATACCACCCGGCCGACGGGCTCAGCCGCCCCGCCTTCCTCACCTTCATGGCGGTCGGCGCCCTGGGCACGCTGCTGACGGCCGCCTACATGCTCGTCGTCGTGCGGCGCGTGTGCATGGGTGATCCGCACGAGGCGCCGACGTACGGCCAGGCGGGCGCGGCGGGCCCGGCGGACGGTGCGACGCGTGAACCGGAGCGCGTCGCCGTGGGCGCGCTCGCCGCGCTCGCCGCGCCCGCCGTGCGCGCCGAGGTCGGGTCCGACGCGGAGACCGGGGCCCCCGAACCCGGGTCCGGCACCGGCCCCGAGCCCGGCCCAGGCACCGCATCCACGCCCACACCCGTGCCCGACGTGCGCCCGTACGAGTTCGCCGCCTGGACCCCCCTCGTCGCCCTCACCGTCCTCGCCGGACTGTGGCCCGCGGTGCTGCTCGGGCTCACCGAACCGGCCGTGCAGAACCTCCTGCCAGGAGTGACCCGATGACCACCGTCACCACCGCCGCAGGCGCCGTCCAGTCCGTCGACTGGGTCGCCATCGCACCGCCGACCGTCGCCGCCGTGGTGGGCCTCGCCGTCCTGGTCGCCGACCTCTTCCTGCGCGAGAGCCGCAAACCGCTGCTCGGCTGGGCCGCCGTCGCGGGGCTCGCGCTGTCGGCGCTGGCGCTGCTGCCGCTCGTCGGCGGTGACGAGCGCGCGACGTTCTGCCTGACCACCGACCCCGCCGCGTGCAGCTACGTGGCCGACCGGTTCACCCTCGTGGTGCAGTTCCTCGTCCTGGGGGCCGCGTTCGTCGTCGGTCTGCTGTCGATGTCCTCCGTACGGGACAGCGAACTGCCCCCGGGCGAGTTCTGGTTCCTGCTGCTGTCCTCCGCCGCCGGGGCCGCGCTGCTGCCCGCCTCGCGCGATCTGGCCACCCTCGTGATCGCGCTCGAAGTGGCCTCGCTCCCGGCGTTCGCGCTGGTCGGGCTGCGTCGCGGCGAACGGCTCTCCTCCGAGGCGGCGCTGAAGTTCTTCCTGTCCTCCGTCACCGCGACGGCCGTCATGCTGCTCGGCGTCAGCTTCGTCTACGCGGCAGCAGGCAGCCTCCACCTCGGTACCGTGGCCGAGGCCCTACCGGACGCTGATCCCAGGCTGAGCACCCTGGCGACCGTCGGCGTCGCGCTCACCCTCGTCGGCTTCGCCTTCAAGACAGCGGCGGTCCCCTTCCACTTCTGGGTCCCCGAGACGTACGTGGGCGCGCCCCTGCCCGTCGCCGCCTACCTCTCCGTCGTCGGCAAGGCCGCCGGCCTCTCCGGGCTGATCCTCGTCACCGTCGTCGCCTTCCCCTCCTACGGCGACGTCTGGGGCCCCGCGCTCGCCGTGCTGGCCGCGCTCACCATGACCGTCGGCAACGTCGCCGCGCTGCGCCAGCGCGTCGACCGCACGTACAGCGCCGTCCGCCTCCTCGCCTGGTCCTCGGTCGGGCAGGCGGGCTACCTCCTGGTGCCGATCGCCGCCGCGGCCTACGTCGACGAGCCGGGCGAGGCCGTGGGCGCCACGGTCGCCTACGCGCTGATGTACGCCGTCGTGAACCTCGGCGCCTTCGCCGTCGCCGCCGTCCTCGGCCGACCCGGCACGGCGAAGCCCGGGGGCGCGGGTCCGGGCCCGGACCCGGCTCCGGACCCGGACGGCCTGGACGTGGCCCGCGACACCGCGGCCAACCGCCTCACCGACTACCGCGGCCTCTACGCCCGCAGCCCCCTCACGGCCCTCGCGATGGGCTTCTTCCTGCTCTGCCTCGCGGGGCTGCCCCCGGGCGTCATCGGCCTCTTCGCGAAGGTCACCGTCTTCCGCTCCGCCGTGGACGCGGGCCTGGGCTGGCTCGCCGTCGTCATGGCGGTGAACGTCGTGATCGCGCTCTACTACTACCTGCGCTGGACGGCGGTGCTCTTCCGCGCCCCGGAGCGGGAGCCCGGCGTGGCGTACGAGCCGGAGGCCGGACCGGAGCCAGGTCAGGAGTCCGGCGCCGCCGCTACGGCCACCGCCACCGCCACCGCCACCGCGACCGCCGTACGGGCGGACGCCGCGGCCCACGCGCGGCTCGCCGTGAGCGCCCCCCTCGCCGTGAGCATCGCCCTCACGGCCGTCCTGGCGCTCGCCCTCTCCGGCGCCCCGCAGCTCGTCCTGCGGTTCGCCTCGGGCGGCCTGCTGTAGCGCTGTGGCGCCGTGCGCTGTAGCGGCCGGGCCCCGCCCCGGCCGCCCCGGCCGTGCCGCGGGAACCCACCACCTCCGGTTCGCGTTGGTCTGTACGTGAGGGTCCACTGGAAGGTGGAACATCCACCTGGCTCAGGGTTCCCCTGCTGCACCACCTGGAGGGCGTACCGTGCACCGCCGGCACAACGGGCTGAGGACAGCCCTACTCCTCGGGGGACTGTCCGCTCTCATCATCGTCATCGGCAGCTTCTTCGGCCGTGCGGGACTGGTCGTCGCGCTGCTCGTCGCACTGGGCACCAACGCCTATGCGTACTGGAACAGCGACAAACTCGCGCTCCGCGCCATGCGGGCCCGTCCCGTCAGCGAGTTCGAGGCGCCGGAGCTGTACCGCATGGTCCGTGAGCTGTCCACGGCGGCGCGGCAGCCCATGCCGCGTCTCTACATCTCGCCGACGCAGGCGCCGAACGCGTTCGCCACCGGCCGCAACCCCCGTAACGCGGCCGTGTGCTGCACCGACGGCATCCTGCGCCTGCTCGACGCGCGCGAGCTGCGCGGGGTCATCGGGCACGAGCTGAGCCATGTCTACAACCGGGACATCCTCATCTCGTCGGTCGCCGGAGCCCTCGCCTCCGTCGTGATGTTCCTGGTCAACTTCGCCTGGCTGATCCCCTTCGGCCGCTCGGACGACGATGACGGGCCCGGCCTGTTCGGCATGCTGCTGATCATGATCCTGGGCCCGCTGGCCGCGTCCCTGATCCAGCTCGCCGTCTCCCGCTCCCGCGAGTACGAGGCCGACGCCTCCGGCGCGCAGCTCACCGGCGATCCGCTGGCCCTGGCCTCGGCGCTGCGCAAGCTGGACGCCGGGACCAAGCAGCTGCCGCTGCCGCCCGAGCCCCGGCTGGAGACGGCGAGCCACATGATGATCGCGAACCCGTTCCGGCGCGGCGAGGGCCTCTCCAAGCTCTTCTCCACCCACCCGCCCATGAACGAGCGGGTGGCCAGGCTGGAGAGGATGGCGGGCCGGAGCCAGTGAGTGCGCCGCCCGCTATGGCATGAACGTCACCTCGCGCCGAAGCGCTGGTCGCTCGGGACGACGTCCCTGCCCAGCGGCATCAGCGAGATCGGGATCAGCTTGAGGTTCGCCCAGCCGAAGGGGATGCCGATGATCGAGACGAACAGCGGGATGCTGGTGAGCAGGTGCCCGAGGGCCAGCCACCAGCCCGCGAAGACGGTCCAGATCACGTTCCCGACGAACGACGGCGCCCCGGCTCCAGGGTGCTCCACCGTCGTACGGCCGAACGGCCACAGCACGTAGCCCGCGATCCGGAACGAGGCCACGCCGAACGGGATCGTGATGATCAGGACGCAGCAGATGACGCCCGCGATGACGTAGCCGATCGCCATCCAGATTCCGCAGAAGACGAGCCACAGCAGGTTGAGGATCAAGTCGAGCAGCTTCATGTGCGTAAGCCTCCCACGCGCCCACCGTTCATGATCAAAACCGTTCATGACTGAGGCGGTTCATGAACGAGGCCGTTACGTTCCCGACTGAGCCGTGTCTTCCGCGTCTTCCGCGGTCTCCGTCCCCGTATCCGTACCCGCGTCCGCGTCCGTGACGATCCGCCGCATGGCCTCGATCAACTCATGGCCGGGCAGCGCGTACTCCGGGGCGAGGGCCTTCTGGACGACGAGTCCGGCGACCAGCGCGTGGTAGAAGCCCCCGTAGACGCGGGCCTCGTCCTCGGTCACCTCGTCCTGAGGCTTCCCGTTGAAGAGGGACACGAGCCCCGCACGGGCCTCGGGCAGTACCCGGGCGAAGGCCGCGCGCAGCTCCGGGTCGTCGTCCGCGCTCAGCACCGCCTCCAGGTTCGCCGACCAGAGGCGCTGATGCCGCTCGAAGAGCGCCGTGGCCTTGGACCAGCCCGCCTCGAAGCGCTCCGCCAAGGGGGCGTCGGGGGAGACCTCCTTCTCCAGCGCCTCCTGGACGTCGTCGCCCCAGTCGCCAACGGCCGCGAAGAGCGCCTCGCGCATCAGCGCGTCCTTGGAACCGTAGTGATAGCCGATCGAGGCGAGATTCGTTCCGGACGCCTTCACGATGTCCCGCGCGGTGGTGCGCGCGTACCCCTTCTCCAGCAGGCAGCGCTTGGCGCCGTCCAGCAGATCCTCGCGATGTCCCATGCGCACGACTGTATCGGTGCGCTGTACGGCCGTCCCAGACGTACGTACGTCTTATACAAGCGTCCTAGACAAGCGTTTAAGACGCCCGTATATTCGCGCCATGCCAACCTCTCCGACGCCTCCCTCCGATCCCTCGCGGTCGCCGTTACAGCCGTCGCCCCCGCTCCCGCCCCCGATGCCGCCGCGCGCCGGGCGGCGCGAGTGGACGGCGCTTGGCGTGCTGATGCTGCCGCTGCTCCTGGTCTCCATGGACGTCTCCGTCCTCTACTTCGCCGTCCCCGCCATCAGCGCCGACCTCGCGCCCAGCGCGGCGCAGCAACTGTGGATCTTCGACATCTACGCGTTCGTCCTCGCCGGACTACTGATCACGATGGGTTCACTGGGCGACCGCATCGGCCGCCGCAGACTGCTGCTGCTCGGGGCCGCCGCCTTCGGGGCGGCCTCCGTGACCGCCGCGTACGCGACCAGTGCCGAGCTGCTGATCGCCGCACGCGCCCTGCTCGGCATCGGCGGCGCCACGCTGATGCCCTCGACCCTGGCGCTCGTACGCAACCTCTTCCTCGACGCACGCCAGCGCGCCGCCGCCATCGGCGTCTGGTCCGCGGTGATGACGGGCGGCGTCGCGCTGGGCTCGGTGCTGAGCGGGGTGCTGGTGGAGCACTTCTGGTGGGGGTCGGTCTTCCTCGTCAACGTCCCCGCGATGCTGCTCCTGCTGGCCCTCGCCCCGGTGCTCATACCGGAGTCCAGGGACCCGGAGCCCGGGCGGTTCGACCTGCTGAGCGTCCCGCTGTCGATGGCCGCCGTACTGCCCGTGATCTACGGCCTGAAGCGCGCCGCCGAGCACGGCCCCGACGGCGTCTCAGGGCTCGCCGTCCTCGCGGGGCTCGGCTTCGCGGCGGCCTTCGTGCGACGTCAGCGCACCCGTGCGGCCCCGATGATCAGCCCGGACCTGTTCCGCGAGCGCGGCTACGCGTCAGCGGTCGTCCTCAACCTCGTTGCCGCCTTCGCGATGATGGGCTCGGCCTACTTCACGACGCAATACCTCCAGTCCGTGCTCGGCATGGGAGCCCTGGAGGCGGCGCTGTGGAGCCTGGCCCCGTCCGTGGCCATCGGCGCCGCGGCCCCCGTCGCCACCACCCTCGTCCAGCGGGGCGCCGACCGCGCCCGCGTGGTGTGCGGAGGGTTCCTCGTCGCGGCGGCCGGATTCGGGGTGCTCGGGCTGTGCGGCACGGATTCCCTGGTGACGGTGCTCGTCGGCGCGGGGGTGCTGGCCTGCGGCATCGTCACGGTGATGTCGCAGCTCACCGACCTCGCGCTGGGCGCGGTCCCGCCGCGACGCGCCGGCTCGGCCAGCTCCGTACTGGAGACGGGGCAGGAGTTCGGCGGGGCCCTGGGCATGGCCCTGCTCGGCAGCGTCGGCGCGGCGCTCTACCGTCGCGACCTCGACGGCTCCCTGCCCGCCGGCCTCCCCGCGCGGGCGGCCGAGGCGGCCCGCGAGACGCTCGGCGGCGCCGCGGCCGTCGCGGAGCGGCTGCACGGGCGTACGGGGGAGGCGGTGCTCGGCGCGGCGCGCGAGGCGTTCACGCACGGGATGCGGGGCGCGGCGCTCGTCGCGGTTGTGGTGCTGGTGGGGGCCGCGCTGGCCAGCGTGCGGGCGCTGGGGCGGGGACGGGTGCGGGGGCGGGTGCCGGAAACGGCCCGTTCCGGCACCCGTACCGGTGCCCCTGCCGGCGCCCCCGGGGACGGTTCCGGCGTCCGGCCGTCGCCCGGTGAGGGCGCGGAGGGCGCGGAGGCTCAGCGACCGCTCAGCGGTAGTTGACGAACTGGAGGGCGAAGTCGAAGTCCTTGCCCTTCAGCAGGCTGATGACGTCCTGGAGGTGGTCACGGCTCTTGGAGGACACCCGCAGCTCGTCGCCCTGGACCTGGGCCTTCACGCCCTTGGGGCCCTCGTCGCGGATGATCTTCGCCACCTTCTTGGCGTCGTCCTGGGAGATCCCCTCCTTCAGGGACCCGAAGATCTTGTACTCCTTGCCGGACGACTGCGGCTCGCCCGTGTCCAGCGCCTTCAGGGAGATCCCGCGCTTGACCAGCTTGGACTGGAAGATGTCGAGGACGGCCTTCACGCGCTCCTCGGAGTTGGCGCGCATCTCGATCTTCTCGCCCGACCACTCGATCGAGGCGCCCACGCCCTTGAAGTCGTAGCGCTGCGCGATCTCCTTGGCGGCCTGGTTGAGCGCGTTGTCGACCTCCTGCCGCTCGACCTTCGAGACGATGTCGAAACTGGAGTCGGCCATGGTGAGTTGGCTCCTCGTGCGTAGATCCGTCAGGGAAGCGGCCCGCGCGCGGGCCGCGCAGCAAGCCTAGCCACCCGCCCCCTCATCCACCGCTGATCAACCGAGTGGCGAACCACCCCCGGTCATCGGGTATGGTTTACACCGTTGCCACAGAGCACCGCCCCCGAGCGGCGCCCAGGCGACAATCCCAGGCGGTGTGCCCGAGCGGCCAAAGGGAGCAGACTGTAAATCTGCCGGCTCAGCCTTCCCAGGTTCGAATCCTGGCGCCGCCACAGGAAGCCAAGAGGCCCCTGACCTGCTGCGAAGCAGGCGGGGGCCTTTTGCTGTAGCCCGAGGCCCGTGTACGGGGTGGTGGGCGAGCTTCTCTACGCTGTGCGGGCCGGATATCCGATCATCGGGAGGGACAGTTCCGTGGCCGACATTGACGCCGCACGCAAGACGTTCGAGAAGTTCGACCGGGACGGCGACGGGTTCGTCACCGCGGTGGAGTTTCAGCAGGCCATGGTGGAGCTGGGGGACCGGCACTACACGGTCGGGTTGGCCGAGGCGATCCTCAAGACGCGGGATGCCAACGCGGACGGCGTGCTCTCGTTCGACGAGTTCTTCCAGCGGGCCAAGGAGGTCTGACGGGCCCTGCCCGCCCGGCCCCTGCGTGACGGGGCACAACCTCAGCGCGGGACGTGTCGATGCCCCCTTCACGGGGCGACCGTCCCGCGCAACACCCCCTTCGCAGGGGGCGCAACCCCCGGTGCCCCTTGGGGTCTCGTCGCGCGGGCGCGGGCCGGTGGCACGGGTTGTGCCCACGACAAGGGTGGGCCCGTGCGGCGCGACACGGGGCGGGCGCATCGGTGCCGACGAGGCGCCGGTGCACAGCGTGGGGACAAGCGGAGGGGGCACCGGCCGGAGGTTGGCCACCGGGCGGGAGGGGACGTGGTGGGGTGTCCCCGCAGGTCGAGCGAGTCACCGGCCGAGAGTCGAACGCGAGACCTTCACGCCGAGGAGACACCCCGGCGCGGCGCCGACCCCCAGCACACAGCAATCCCACACGGCCACAGGCCGAAACCGAGAATCACGCGGCGCCAGCCGCATCGCACCGCAACCACACGCCGCGCCGAAGCCACCGGCCCGCACCCGCAAAACGGCGCCCCGCCTCACGCGCAGCACCCCCGTGACGCAGCACAAAAATCAGCGCGGGACCCTACGGCACCCACCTCACCGGCGAACCGTCCCGCGCAACCACCCCGCGAAGGGGCCCCTCACCCCCGGGCCACCCGCGCGACCGCGTCCGCGACCCGCGTCTCGCCCCCGATCAGCTCCAGCGTCATCCCCGCCGTACCCGGCTCATCGAGCAGCCCCGCCAGCACCGCAGCGACGTCGTCACGGGTCACCTCGTCGCGCCCCGTGTGCTCCGCGAGGGACACCAGCCCCGTGCCCGGGTCGTCCGTGAGGCGGCCGGGGCGCAGGACCGTCCAGTCGAGGGTGTCCCGCGCGCGTACGGCATCGTCCGCCGCGCCCTTGGCGCGCAGGTACGCCGCGAAGACGGGGTCCATCCCGGCGGGCGGCTCGGTGAGGGAGGCGTCCGCGTTCATGGACGAGACGACCAGGAAGCGCCGTACACCGGCACGCTCGGCCGCGTCCGCGAACAGGAGCGCCGCGTCCCTGTCGACGGTCTCCTTGCGCGCGGCGCCGCTGCCGGGCCCCGCGCCCGCGGCGAAGACGGCACCGTCGGCGCCCTCCAGGTGCTTGGCGACCTCCTCGACGGAGGCCGACTCCAGGTCGCAGACCACGGGTTCCGCACCCGCCGCGAGCAGCTCGCCCGCCTGCTCCGGCCTGCGGATGATGCCCGCTACCTCGTCCCCGCGCCCGGCGAGCAACCGCTCCAGCCGAAGTGCGATCTGACCGTGTCCACCAGCGATGACTGTGCGCATACTCCCGACCGTACGCCTCCCCGCGCGCCCGTCACGGCACCCCGCCCCCACCCTCACTCCACTGCGCCCCGCCCGCCCCCGCCGCCCCCAAATCCAGACGCCTGACCGCCCGTCAGCCCTGTGACTGCCGCGGCAGCCCGAGCCCGCCCGGCGCGGCGAAGTCGCAGAACTCGCGCACCGCACTCGTACGCGAGACCACGCGCCCCCGGTGGATGACGACCCGGCTGTACGCGAGCGAGAGCATCCCCGCGATCTCCGTGCCCCGTACGGCCAGCAGCTCGGCGGGGAAGCCCGCCTCGACGCGCACCTCGGGCAGGCCCATCGCCTTCCGGGCCCGCGCCGCGACCGTCTCGTAGGCCGCCGCCGGGGCCGCCTCGCCGTGGGAGGCGAGGAGGTAGGCGGCCTCCAGCGGGTCGCCCCTGCCGACCGGGTTCGCGGCGTCGCGCAGCGCCCCGCTGCCCGCGGCGACCGCGACCCCGGCGGCGGACAGCAGCCGTACGGGCGCGACGCGCGAGGGCGAAGAGGGCGCGGAGGGCGAAGGGCGCTCCAGCACGCGGCAGTTGCCCTGCGGCAGGCAGACGACGGTGACGCCCGCCGCCGCCAACTGGTCGGCCGTGCGTGCCGCCGTCTCGTACGGGAGGCCGCCGAGCCCGCCGCAGGGGCCGATGGTGACGCCGGGCCTGAGCCCGCCCGCCGCCGCCGCCAGCCGGGACAGGCGCGCGGGATCGCCCCCGTCCGTGTGCAGATCGACGGCGCAGCCGTGCTCGGCTGCCACGTCCAGCACCGCTTCCACGTAGCCGCCGGGGTCGGGGTCCAGGTCCGGGCAGCCTCCGACGACCGTCGCGCCCATCTTCACCGCGTCCCGCAGCATCGCGAGCCCGTCGGCGCCCGCGACCCCCGTGAGCAGGCGCGGCACGGCGACAGTCGTCAGCTCGCACAGCCCCCGCAGCGTGCGACGGGTCAGCAGCACCGCCTCCAGCGAGCGCAGCCCGGCCACGTCGCCGATGCGTGTGTGGGTGCGCAGCGCGGTCGCGCCGTGGCCGAGCTGGAGGAGCGCGGCCTCGGTCGTACGCCGTCTGACGTCCTCGGGCGCGCTGCGCGGGGGTCCGGCCGAGCCGGGGGAGTCGGCGGTGAGCGCGGTGTCGTAGTGCGCGTGCGGCTCGGCGGGCGCGGGGAGCAGCAGATAGCCGGAGAGGTCGACGCGGGCGCCGCCGGGCGGCAGCCGTCCGGGCGCGAGGCTGCCCGCCGTGCCGACCGCCTCGATGCGCCCGCCTCCGAGGCGTACGTCGACGGTGCGCCCGTCGGCCAGCCGGGCCCCGCTCAGCAGGAGCGCGTGCGGCGGCTCGGGCGCGGGCGCGTCGGAGGCGGAAGCGGAGGGGGTGGGGACGGAAGCGGAAGCGGGGGCCGCGGGGGATTCGCGGTGCTCCGGCTCGTGGCGGGCTTCCGGACCGGAATCCCTCGGCTCCTGCGGCTGGCTGTCGGCCATCGGACTCCCCGGCGCTCGGTGGGACGGTTCGGGGCCCGGCGTGTGCCCCTGAAGATCACAGCAAGATCACGCAGCGTGTGACGAGGGTAGGACCCGCGCGGGGCACCGGCGAGGAGGAGCCGAATAGTCGTACTGGTGTGGTGCGGGAGGCACTTGAGGCGCGGGTACGGGGACACCCGCGTGACCCTCCGATACCGATTTCATCTTCGGCGGCCAAGCGTGTAATGTCTTCATCGCTCGCCCCAATAGCTCAGTCGGCAGAGCGTCTCCATGGTAAGGAGAAGGTCAACGGTTCGATTCCGTTTTGGGGCTCTGATGTGAGAGGTCTCCCGCCGTCCGGTGGGAGCCGCCACATCATGGCGGTGTAGCTCAGTCGGTAGAGCAAGCGGCTCATAATCGCTGTGTCACCGGTTCAAGTCCGGTCACCGCTACTTCACCGACAGTAGCCGGTTGTGGGCTCGTCCCTCCGATCGGCTACTCTTTCTGTGTTGAACCTGTCCGTTCGTCAAGGAGCACTCACGTGGCTGCCACAGACGTCCGCCCGAAGATCACGCTGGCCTGCGTGGAGTGCAAGGAGCGGAACTACATCACCAAGAAGAACCGGCGTAACAACCCGGACCGTCTTGAGATGAAGAAGCACTGCCCGCGCTGCAACTCGCACACCGCGCACCGCGAGACGCGCTGACAAAGTCTCTTCTGCGAGGCCATCCCCGAACTCGGGGGTGGCCTCGTCGTATTGCGTGGCCCGTTCGTTCCGTGCCCCGCGCTCCCCGCTCTCCGCTTCTCCGCAATTCACGGCCGCAGGAGGTGCCGCGTACATGGCGCTCGACCAGTCCTTCGTCGGGCGGAACTATCCGCCCGCCCGCTCGTACGAAGTGGGCCGCGAGAAGATCCGCGAATTCGCCGAGGCCATCGGTGACGCCAATCCCGCCTACACCGATCCGGACGCCGCCCGTGCCCTGGGCCACGACGACGTGATCGCCCCGCCGACCTTCGTCTTCGCCATCACCTACACGGCGGCGGGCCAGGTCATCGAGGACCCGCAGCTCGGGCTGGACTACACCCGCGTCGTGCACGGGGACCAGAAGTTCGCCTACACCCGGCCCGTACGGGCTGGGGACAGGCTCACCGTCGAGTCGACCATCGAGTCGATCAAGTCCCTCGCGGGCAACGACGTCCTGGACATCCGCGGCGAGGTCCACGACGCCGAGGGCGAACACGTGGTGACCGCCTGGACCAAGCTGGTGGCCCGCGCGGCGGAGCCCGCGACGCAGCCCGCGGCAGAGGGAGCGTGACGAAGATGACAGCGAAGATCGCCTACTCCGACGTCGAGGTCGGCACCGAGCTGCCCTCCCAGAGCTTCCCCGTGGACCGGGCGGCCCTCGTGCGCTACGCGGGCGCCTCGGGCGACTTCAACCCGATCCACTGGAACGAACGGTTCGCCAAGGAGGTCGGACTGCCGGACGTGATCGCGCACGGCATGTTCACCATGGCCGAGGCGGCACGCGTCGTCACGGACTGGGCCGGTGACCCGGCCGCCGTCGTGGAGTACGGGGTGCGCTTCACCAAGCCCGTGGTCGTCCCCGACGACGGCGAGGGCGCGGTCATCGAGGTCGGCGCGAAGGTCGCGGCCAAGCTGGACGACGAGGCGCGCACCGTCCGCGTCGACCTGACCGTCATGAGCGCGGGCCAGAAGGTGCTGGGCATGTCCCGCGCGGTGGTCCGGCTCGCCTGAACCGGCTCGCCTGAACCGCCCGGTCGGAACCGTCCAGCCGGAACCGTCCCGGGCGCGAGGACGCGGGGCGTGGCGCCGGTGGCCTCGGCGCCGGCACCCGGATCACTCTCGTACGCTTGAGCGCGTGCAGGAACTCCACGAAGCCCCCCTCGCCCCCCTGACCACCTTCCGGCTCGGCGGCCCGGCCGCCCGCCTGATCACCGCCACCACCGACGACGAGGTGGTCGCGGCGGTCCAGGAGGCCGACGACGCCGGTACGCCGCTGCTGCTCATCGGCGGCGGCAGCAACCTCGTCATCGCCGACGAGGGCTTCACGGGCACGGCCGTGCGCATCGCCACCTCCGGCTTCACGCTCTCGGGCGAGCACCTGGAACTCGCCGCGGGCGAGAACTGGTCGGACGCGGTCGCCCGTACCGTCGAGGCGGGCCTCGCCGGGATCGAGTGCCTGGCGGGCATCCCCGGCAGCGCGGGCGCGACCCCGGTCCAGAACGTGGGCGCCTACGGGCAGGAGGTCTCCTCCACCATCACCGAGGTCGTCGCCTACGACCGCCGCGCCCGCGAGACCGTCACCCTCCCCAACGCGGAGTGCGGCTTCTCCTACCGGCACAGCCGCTTCAAGGCCGACCCCTCGCGCTACGTAGTGCTGCGGGTCCGCTTCCTGCTGGAGGACGCGGGCGGGCTCTCGGCGCCCCTCAAGTACGCGGAGACCGCGCGGGTCCTGGGCGTCGAGCCCGGCGAACGGGTGGCCGCAGCGACCGCGCGCGAGACCGTGCTGAAGCTGCGCGCCGGCAAGGGCATGGTGCTCGACCCCGAGGACCACGACACCTGGTCAGCGGGGTCCTTCTTCACCAACCCCGTCCTGGACGAGGCCGACTTCGCCGCCTTCACCGAGCGCGTCGCGGAACGGCTCGGCGCCGACGTGGCGGCGCCCGCCTTCCCCGCGGGGGAGGGGCGCACGAAGACCTCGGCCGCCTGGCTCATCGACAAGGCGGGCTTCACCAAGGGCTACGGCAGCGGCCCGGCCCGCATCTCCAGCAAGCACACCCTCGCGCTCACCAACAGGGGCGACGCCACCACAGCCGATCTGCTCGCGCTCGCCCGCGAGGTGCGGGACGGGGTGTACGAGGCGTTCGGCGTGACGCTCGTCAACGAACCGGTGACGGTCGGCTGCTCGCTCTGAGCCGCCCGCGCGTGCCCGCTCAGGCGGGCTGACGTCAGATGGCGACCCCCACCACCTGCTTCACGGTCGCCGCGTCCCCCAGCATCGCGAGCATCGCGTGCGCCAGGTCCGAGCGCGGTATGTGGTGCCCGCCCGAGACGGCGCCGCCGAGGGTGCGCCGGTAGCGCTCCGTCCGCGGGGCGTCGGTGAGCCGGGGCGGTCGTACGACCGTCCACTCTGCGGCGCTCGCGAAGATCTCCTCCTCCATCACCGCGAGGTCGGCGTAGACGTCCCGGAAGGCCCGCCGCACCAGCGGCAGCATGACCTTGCGGTACAGCGGCCCCTCGCCCTCGGGCGCCGGGCCGACCGGCGCCGCGCTCACCGCGATGTACCGGCTGACCCCCGCCTGCTCCAGGGCGCGCAGGATCGCCCGCGTGCCCTTCGAGGCGATCCCCGCACCCTTGTTGTGGGGCGAGCCGAGGCCCGACAGCGCCGCCTCGCGCCCCTCCAGCGTGGGCACCAGCGACTCCGCGTCCGTCACGTCCGCGGTGATCACCTCCAGCCGCTCGTGGCTCACGGCCAGCCGGCCCGGATCCCGTACGACGGCGGTGACCTCGTGCCCCGCGTCCAGCGCCTGGAGGACGAGCTGCACGCCCGTACCGCCCGTCGCGCCGAAGACCGTGATGCGCATGATGGCCCTCTCCTCTTCCGCGTCCCGCGCCCTCTCCGGCGCCGACAGGTAGGTAAGTATTCACTCACCCAATACAGTGAGTGAATGCCCACCCGGAAGTCAACGCGCGCCCGCATTCTCGACGCGGCCGAGCAACTGATGCGCACCATCGGCCTCGCCCGCGCCACGACCAAGGAGATCGCCCGCGAGGCGGACTGTTCGGAGGCGGCCCTCTACAAGCACTTCTCCAGCAAGGAGGACCTCTTCGTCCACGTGCTGCGCGAGCGGCTGCCCCGGCTCAACCCCCTGCTCGACGAGCTGAACGCGGCGCCCCACGCGCGGGGCCGCACCGTCGAGGAGAACCTCACGGAGACCGCGCGTCAGGCCGCGCTCTTCTACGAGCGCAGCGTGCCGATCGCCGCCTCCCTCTACGCCGAACCCCGCCTCAAGGAGCGGCACTACGCGGCCATGCGCGAACTCGGCGCGGGCCCGCACGTGCCCCTCGAAGCGCTCGCCGCCTATCTGCGCAGCGAGCGCGAGGCGGGCCGCATCCGCGCGGACGCCGATCCGGAAGCCGCTGCCAGGCTGCTGCTGGGCGCCTGCGCGCAGCGCGCCTTCCTCAGGGACTTCGATCCGGGCGACCCGTCCCCCGAGGCGCTGGAAGCCTTCGCCTCGGGGACGGTCAGGGCCCTGCTCGCGGGTATCGCCCCGGAGGCGTGACCACTGGTACGGGGACGGACGCCGGACCGGAGCCCGCCATGCGTCAGGACCGTCAGCCGTCAGCCGTCAGCCGTCGGTCGCCAGCCAGCCGTCGATGTCCGCGAGCACCCCGTCCCGCACCCCCTCCGGCATGGAAGCCCCGCGCACGGACTGCCGCGCCAGCTCGGCCAGTTCCGCGTCGGTGAACCCGTGCGCCTCCCGCGCCAGCTCGTACTGCGCCGCCAGCCGCGACCCGAACAGCAGCGGGTCGTCGGCACCCAGCGCCATCGGGACGCCCGCGTCCCACAGCACCCGCAGGGGCACGTCCTCGGGCTTCTCGTAGACGCCCAGCGCGACGTTCGACGCGGGGCACACCTCGCAGGTGACGCCCCGTTCGGCCAGCCGCGACAGCAGCCACGGGTCCTCGGCGGCGCGCACCCCGTGCCCGACGCGCCCCGCGCGCAGGTCGTCCAGGCAGTCGCGGACGCTGGACGGGCCCGACAGCTCGCCGCCGTGCGGCGCCGCCAGCAGCCCGCCCTCGCGCGCGATGGCGAAGGCGCGGTCGAAGTCGCGCGCGAAGCCGCGCCGTTCGTCGTTGGACAGCCCGAAGCCGACGATGCCGCGGTCCCGGTAGCGCACCGCGAGCCGCGCCAGCGTGCGCGCGTCCAGCGGATGCTTCATCCGGTTCGCCGCCACCAGCACCCGCATCCCCAGCCCCGTCTCGCGCTGCGCGGTCTCCACGGCGTCGAGGATGATCTCCAGCGCCGGTGACAGACCGCCCAGGCGGGGCGCGTACGACGTCGGGTCGACCTGGATCTCCAGCCAGCGCGACCCGTCCCTGACGTCCTCCTCCGCGGCCTCGCGCACCAGCCGCTGGATGTCCTCGGGCGCCCGCAGACAGGAGCGGGCGATGTCGTACAGCCGCTGGAACCGGAACCAGCCGCGCTCGTCCGTGGCGCGGAGTCTCGGGGGCTCGCCGCCGCTCAGGGCCTCGGGCAGATGGACGCCGTACTTGTCGGCCAGCTCCAGCAGGGTGCCGGGCCGCATCGATCCGGTGAAGTGCAGATGCAGATGAGCCTTCGGCAGCCTGCGGAGGTCTCGTTCGGCGGTTCCGCCGTGGGCACGCACACTCTCCATCCAGAGATCTTGCCGCATGGCCCCCGGCCGCCGGTAGCCGGTTCCCTGAACGTGCGCGCCCCGAACACGGAAACGGGCGGCGCGCACACCGTGTCACCGGCGTACGCGCCGCCCGTCGCGGGGTGCGTGCGTGCGGTGACGCGTCAGTCGCGCGCCTCGCCCAGCAGCTTCTGCATCCGCGAGACGCCCTCGGCCAGGTCCTCGTCGCCCAGCGCGTAGGACAGCCGCAGATAGCCCGGGGTGCCGAACGCCTCGCCCGGCACGACCGCGACCTCGGCCTCCTCCAGGATCAGCTCGGCCAGCTCCACGCTGGAAGCGGGCCGCTTGCCACGGATCTCCTTGCCCAGCAGGCCCTTCACGGCCGGGTACGCGTAGAACGCGCCCTCGGGCTCGGGGCACTCCACGCCGTCGATCTCGTTCAGCATCCGCACGATGGTGCGGCGGCGGCGGTCGAACGCCTCGCGCATCTTCGCGACCGCGTCCAGGTCACCGGAGACGGCCGCGATGGCGGCGGCCTGGGCGACGTTGCTCACGTTGGACGTGGCGTGCGACTGGAGGTTCGTCGCGGCCTTGATCACGTCCTGCGGGGCGATGACCCAGCCCACGCGCCAGCCGGTCATCGCGTATGTCTTGGCGACGCCGTTGACGACCACGCACTTGTCGCGCAGCTCCGGCACGACCACGGGCAGCGAGCTGAACTCCGCGTCCCCGTAGACCAGGTGCTCGTAGATCTCGTCCGTGAGCACCCACAGGCCGTTCTCGACGGCCCAGCGGCCGACGGCCTCCACCTGCTCGCGGGAGTAGACGGCGCCCGTCGGGTTGGAGGGCGAGACGAAGACGAGCACCTTGGTGCGCTCGGTGCGGGCCGCCTCCAACTGCTCGACGGAGACGCGGTAGCCCGTCGTCTCGTCGGCGACGACGGGCACCGGGACGCCACCGGCGAGGCGGATCGACTCGGGGTAGGTGGTCCAGTAGGGCGCGGGCACGATGACCTCGTCGCCCGGGTCGAGGATCGCGGCGAACGCCTCGTAGATGGCCTGCTTGCCGCCGTTCGTCACCAGGATCTGGGACGCCTTGACCTCGTAACCGGAGTCACGGAGCGTCTTCGCGGCGATGGCGGACTTCAGTTCGGGCAGGCCCCCCGCCGGGGTGTAGCGGTGGAACTTGGGATCGCGGCACGCCTCGACCGCCGCTTCCACGATGTAGTCGGGCGTCGGGAAGTCCGGCTCACCCGCGCCGAAGCCGATCACCGGGCGCCCGGCGGCCTTGAGAGCCTTGGCCTTGGCGTCGACGGCGAGCGTCGCGGACTCGGAGATCGACCCGATACGGGCCGATACGCGTCGTTCTGTCGGGGGCTGTGCAGGAGGAGTCGCAGCGGTCATAGAGGCATAGTCCCAGACCGCGCGGCGGCGCGGCACGGGGGTTTGCCGAGGCCCGGGGCCCGCGCCGGAGCCGAGCCCCGGGCCCGTGCGGGAGCGGGCCGCGCGGGATCCTGTTCGACGCTGCGCGCCGGAGCACGTACACTCCTACGTCGTTGGCCTTCACCGACCATGCGGCGCTTGCGCCGGGCACGCCGCGGAGCCGCGCGGATGCGGTAGGTTGTTGAAGAACATCACAAAGGGTCGTAGCTCAATTGGTAGAGCACTGGTCTCCAAAACCAGCGGTTGGGGGTTCGAGTCCCTCCGGCCCTGCTACACACATCTTCACCATGGTGTGTGCTTGCGTACGTACTGAATTGCACCGCCGTGCGGCCGGGCCGGACGCCGCAGGGCACACGACCCGGATCAGGTGAGGACGAGTGACGGAGATCACGGATACCACCGAGGTCCCCGAACCCGGAGGGTCGTCGGAAGGCAAGAAGCCGCGACGGGGCGGGAAGCGCGGAAAGAAGGGGCCTCTGGCCCGTCTCGCGCTCTTCTACCGCCAGATCGTCGCCGAGCTCCGCAAGGTCGTCTGGCCGACGCGGCACCAGCTCTCGACGTACACCTCAGTGGTGATCGTCTTTGTCGTCATCGTCATCGGACTGGTGACCGTGATTGACTATGGGTTCACCGAACTCGTCAAGTACGTCTTCGGCTGACCGCCCGCGGAGGCCGCGCGCCCCGCGGTCGTTTCCGCACGTTCGACCCCTTGAAGCCAGGAAGAAGCAGCCACCGTGTCTGACCCGAACCTGAACGACGCAGTCGAGCCCGCAGAGGGTGACGACACCGCGCGCGACATCGTCGAGGCAGCGGACAGCGTCGACCAGGCGGAAGCTGCCGACGCCGCCGCGGGCGAGCCCGCCGAGGAGGCCGCTCTCCACGTCGAGACCGACGAGATCGCGGAGACCGCCGAGGACACCGAGGTCGAGGACACCGTGGAGGCCGCGGCCGAGGATGACGAGGAGCCCGAGGAGGAGCCGGTCGACCCCGTCACCGCGCTCCGCGACGAGCTGCGTCACCTCCCCGGCGAGTGGTACGTGATCCACACCTACGCGGGTTACGAGAACCGCGTGAAGACGAACCTCGAACAGCGTGCCGTGTCGCTCAACGTCGAGGACTACATCTTCCAGGCCGAGGTGCCGCAGGAAGAGGTCGTCCAGATCAAGAACGGCGACCGCCGCACCGTCCGCCAGAACAAGCTCCCCGGTTACGTGCTCGTCCGCATGGACCTGACGAACGAGTCGTGGGGCGTCGTCCGCAACACCCCGGGCGTCACCGGTTTCGTCGGCAACGCCTACGACCCGTACCCGCTGACGCTGGACGAGATCGTCAAGATGCTCGCCCCCGAGGCCGAGGAGAAGGCCGCGAAGGCCGCCACGGCCGACGAGGAGGGCAAGCCCGCCGGTGGCGGCGGCCGCAAGGTCGAGGTCCAGGTGCTGGACTTCGAGGTCGGCGACTCGGTCACGGTCACGGACGGCCCGTTCGCGACGCTCCAGGCCACGATCAACGAGATCAACGCCGACTCGAAGAAGGTCAAGGGCCTCGTCGAGATCTTCGGCCGCGAGACTCCGGTCGAGCTGAGCTTCGACCAGATCCAGAAGAACTGACCGTTCTTCCGCTTCTCGGCCGGTCGGCGTAAAGGCGCGAGGCCGAGCGGCGTAAAGACTTCCGACAGGTCAGACGGGCCCTTGGGGCCGGTCTGACCTGCTCGGTTTCAGAGCCTGCCACGGTACGGGCTATCGTGGTGCGGTATGCCTCCACCCGAATGAGGGATGGAGGACGAATCACCTCTCACTAGGACCCGGAGAGAGCATGCCTCCCAAGAAGAAGAAGGTCGCGGGGCTGATCAAGCTCCAGATCCAGGCCGGTGCCGCCAACCCGGCTCCGCCGGTCGGCCCGGCGCTGGGTCAGCACGGCGTCAACATCATGGAGTTCTGCAAGGCCTACAACGCCGCGACGGAGTCGCAGCGCGGCTGGGTCATCCCGGTGGAGATCACGGTCTACGAAGACCGCTCCTTCACCTTCATCACCAAGACCCCGCCGGCCTCCAAGATGATCCTGAAGGCCGCAGGCGTCGAGAAGGGCTCCGGCGAGCCGCACGTGAACAAGGTCGCGAAGATCACCCGCGACCAGGTGCGTGAGATCGCCACCACCAAGATGCCCGACCTCAACGCGAACGATCTGGACCAGGCCGAGAAGATCATCGCCGGTACCGCCCGTTCCATGGGCGTCACCGTCGAGGGCTGAGCCCCAGCGTCACCCCGCACCGCCGTGGAAGGGCCAGGCGCTGGCCCGTACACCACGACTCCGTAACCGTCTCGCGGCCCGAGAGCCGCGAGGACTACTGCCAGGAGCAGAAGTGAAGCGCAGCAAGTCCCTCCGCAACGCGGACGCCAAGATCGACCGGACGCGGCAGTACCCGCCGCTGGAGGCCGTGCGGCTCGCCAAGGAGACCTCCGCAGCCAAGTTCGACGCGACCGTCGAGGTCGCCATGCGCCTGGGCGTCGACCCGCGCAAGGCCGACCAGATGGTCCGCGGCACCGTGAACCTGCCGCACGGCACCGGCAAGACCGCCCGGGTCCTGGTCTTCGCGACCGGTGACCGTGCAGCGGCAGCGGAAGCCGCCGGGGCCGACATCGTCGGCTCCGACGAGCTGATCGAGGAGGTCGCCAAGGGGCGTCTGGACTTCGACGCCGTCGTCGCCACCCCGGACCTCATGGGCAAGGTCGGCCGCCTCGGCCGCGTGCTCGGTCCGCGTGGTCTGATGCCGAACCCGAAGACCGGCACCGTCACCCCGGACGTCGCCAAGGCCGTCACCGAGATCAAGGGCGGCAAGATCGAGTTCCGCGTCGACAAGCACGCGAACCTCCACTTCATCATCGGCAAGGTGTCCTTCGACGAGAAGCAGCTCGTCGAGAACTACGCCGCTGCCCTTGAGGAGATCAACCGTCTGAAGCCGTCCGCGGCGAAGGGCCGGTACATCAAGAAGGCCGCCATCACCACCACGATGGGCCCCGGCATCCCGCTGGACGGCAACCGCACCCGCAACCTCCTCACCGAGGAGGACCCCGCCGCCGTCTGAGGTCGCCTCTGACCGCGTGCGGCGCGTCACGTGCCACGTAGGGGCCGGGTTCCGCTTCTCCCTCCCAGGAGAGCGGGACCCGGCCCTTCGGCATCGCCGCCGCATGATCCCCGTAGGCGACGGGCATGAGGACCCGATTTGGTGCTTCCGGTACCCCTCGCGTACTCTCGACGAGAAGCCAAAGACCGCTGGTCGTCGTCGTGCTCGCTCAGAGAGCGCTTCGACCGAAGGATCCGCTAGCTGCGGACGGCCCGCGCAGGTGAATGAGGAAGCACTCCTGGTACGCGTGCGCCATGCACGCGCGTTCCGGTCGAGCTACGCCCCATGCGCCTGCGCTGGGGCGTTTCGTTTGTCCAGCCCCTTCCGAGCGGTCCTCATCACCCGGAAGGAGGCCGAGGCTCATGGCGCGAGAGCAGGTCGCACCTGACAAGATTGATGCCGTTGAGGAGATCACGGACCGGTTCCGTAACTCCAACGCCGCAGTGGTCACCGCGTACACCGGGCTTTCCGTGGCTCAGCTCAAGACGCTGCGCCGCTCGCTCGGTGAGAACGCTCAGTACCGTGTGGTGAAGAACACGCTGACCAAGATCGCGGCCAATGAGGCCGGGATCAGCGAGCTCGACGAGTTCTTCTCGGGCTCGTCTGCCGTCGCCTTTGTGACCGGTGACCCGGTCACGGCGGCGAAGGGTCTCCGTGACTTCGCCAAGGAGAACCCCGCTCTTGAGATCAAGGGCGGCATCGTCGACGGCGCGCGGTACAGCGCCGACGACCTGAAGAAGCTCGCGGACCTCGAGTCCCGCGAGGTGCTGCTCTCCAAGCTGGCCGGTGGCATGAAGGCGTCCATGGCCAAGGCCGCGGCGACCTTCGAGGCTCCGCTCACGAAGTTCGCCCGCACCGCGGACGCGCTTCGCAGCAAGGTCGAGCAGGGCGGTGCCGAGACTTCGGCTCCCGCCGAGGCCGAGTAACGCAGTTCGCACTCGGTCCGCGGGCCCGAAAGCCCGCCGACATGTACACCCGGCACCAGCCGACTTAGTGGAAGGACCGCCATCATGGCGAAGCTCAGCCAGGACGAGCTGCTGGAGCAGTTCGCGGACATGACCCTCATCGAGCTCTCCGACTTCGTCAAGAAGTTCGAGGAGAAGTTCGACGTCGAGGCCGCGGCCCCCGCCGCCGCCGTCGTCGCAGCCCCGGGTGGTGGCGGCGCCGCCGCCGAGGCCGTCGAGGAGCAGGACGAGTTCGACGTCATCCTCACCGGCGCCGGCGACAAGAAGATCCAGGTCATCAAGGTCGTGCGTGAGCTGACCTCCCTGGGTCTCAAGGAGGCCAAGGAGCTCGTGGACGGCACCCCGAAGCCGGTCCTCGAGAAGGTCGCCAAGGACGCCGCCGACAAGGCCAAGGAGTCCCTCGAGGGCGCCGGCGCCTCCGTCGAGGTCAAGTGACCCTGAGTCTCTGACTCACCGGGTCCGATGACCCGGCAACGAAGGGCGATCACCCGTATGGGTGGTCGCCCTTTGGCGTCGCAGCCACGGTTGCGCCCCTCGCGGGGGACGGGCAGGTATGGTGATCTTCGTTGCCCTGGGGGCCTTGACGAACGGCACGCAGCGCGCAATTCTCGGGACGCGTCGTCACACCGATCCGGGATCCGAGGTGGATCCGGGGTGGATCCGAGGCATGGATCGGGCGCGGAGCGGGAAGTGTTGCGGCAAGCAGAATCCGACCCGGCGATCCGAGGCCGCCGGAGCGGAAGCGGCGCAGAAGAACAACAAGGGGAACGGACCTCCCGGAGGAGCGATTGCCACCCGGCCAGAGGCGGGGACTGGGGCTTGACCCGGTCCCCGGAAATCCGCTCTGGACATCAGTGTGCCTTGTGGCTACACTGACCCTTTGCGCTGCCTGTTAGCTGCTCCCTGCCCGTCACCAGGGGCACCGGTATGCGCGTAGAGAGTCCGAGCCCTCGGAAGGACCCCCTCTTGGCCGCCTCGCGCACTGCCTCGACTGCCAATTCGAACAACGGCGCCAGCACCGCACCGCTGCGTATCTCTTTTGCAAAGATCAGGGAGCCCCTTGAGGTTCCGAATCTCCTTGCGCTCCAGACCGAGAGCTTTGACTGGCTCCTCGGCAACGACGCCTGGAAGTCGCGCGTCGAGGCTGCGCTGGAGAGTGGACAGGACGTCCCCACGAAGTCCGGTCTGGAGGAGATCTTCGAGGAGATCTCCCCGATCGAGGACTTCTCCGGGTCGATGTCCCTGACGTTCCGCGATCACCGCTTCGAGCCCCCCAAGAACTCGATCGACGAGTGCAAGGAGCGCGACTTCACGTTCGCCGCCCCGCTCTTCGTCACCGCCGAGTTCACCAACAACGAGACCGGCGAGATCAAGTCCCAGACGGTCTTCATGGGCGACTTCCCGCTCATGACCAACAAGGGCACCTTCGTGATCAACGGCACCGAGCGTGTCGTCGTCTCGCAGCTCGTCCGCTCGCCGGGTGTCTATTTCGACTCCTCCATCGACAAGACGTCCGACAAGGACATCTACTCCGCCAAGATCATCCCGTCCCGGGGTGCCTGGCTGGAGATGGAGATCGACAAGCGCGACATGGTCGGTGTCCGCATCGACCGCAAGCGCAAGCAGTCGGTCACCGTCCTGCTCAAGGCGCTCGGCTGGACGAACGAGCAGATCCTTGAGGAGTTCGGCCAGTACGAGTCCATGCGCGCCACCCTGGAGAAGGACCACACCCAGGGCCAGGACGACGCGCTGCTCGACATCTACCGCAAGCTGCGTCCGGGCGAGCCCCCGACCCGCGAGGCCGCGCAGACGCTGCTGGAGAACCTCTACTTCAACCCGAAGCGCTACGACCTCGCCAAGGTCGGCCGGTACAAGATCAACAAGAAGCTCGGCGGTGACGAGCCGCTGGACTCCGGCGTGCTCACCAACGCCGACATCATCGCGACGATCAAGTACCTGGTGAAGCTGCACGCGGGCGAGACCGAGTCGCAGTCCGCCGAGGGCGACACGATCGTCATCGAGACCGACGACATCGACCACTTCGGCAACCGTCGCCTCCGCAACGTCGGCGAGCTGATCCAGAACCAGGTCCGCACCGGTCTGGCCCGTATGGAGCGCGTCGTCCGCGAGCGGATGACCACGCAGGACGTCGAGGCGATCACGCCGCAGACCCTGATCAACATCCGGCCGGTCGTCGCCTCCATCAAGGAGTTCTTCGGGACCAGCCAGCTCTCGCAGTTCATGGACCAGACGAACCCGATCTCGGGTCTCACCCACAAGCGCCGCCTCTCGGCGCTGGGCCCGGGTGGTCTGAGCCGTGAGCGCGCGGGCTTCGAGGTCCGTGACGTGCACCCCTCGCACTACGGCCGCATGTGCCCGATCGAGACGCCCGAAGGCCCGAACATCGGCCTGATCGGCTCGCTCGCCTCCTACGGCCGCGTCAACGCCTTCGGCTTCGTCGAGACCCCGTACCGCAAGGTCATCGAGGGCACCGTCACGGACGACGTGGACTACCTCACGGCCGACGAGGAAGACCGCTTCGTGATCGCCCAGGCGAACGCGCCCCTCACCGAGGACATGCGCTTCGCCGAGGACCGGGTGCTGATCCGCCGCCGTGGCGGCGAGGTCGACCTCATTCCGGGCGACGACGTGGACTACATGGACGTCTCGCCGCGCCAGATGGTGTCCGTCGCCACCGCGATGATCCCCTTCCTGGAGCACGACGACGCCAACCGCGCGCTCATGGGCTCGAACATGATGCGCCAGGCCGTGCCGCTCATCAAGGCCGAGTCGCCGCTCGTCGGCACCGGCATGGAGTACCGCTGCGCGGTCGACGCCGGTGACGTCATCAAGGCCGAGAAGGAAGGTGTCGTCCAGGAGGTCTCCGCCGACTACGTCACGGTGGCCAACGACGACGGCACCTACACCACGTACCGCATCGCCAAGTTCACCCGCTCCAACCAGGGCACCTCCTTCAACCAGAAGGTGCTCGTGGACGAGGGCGCCCGCGTCATCGAGGGCCAGGTGCTGGCCGACGGCCCGTCCACCGACGAAGGTGAGATGGCGCTCGGCAAGAACCTGCTCGTGGCCTTCATGCCGTGGGAGGGCTACAACTACGAAGACGCGATCATCCTCAGCCAGCGGCTGGTCCAGGACGACGTCCTCTCCTCGATCCACATCGAGGAGCACGAGGTCGACGCCCGTGACACCAAGCTCGGCCCGGAGGAGATCACCCGGGACATCCCGAACGTCTCCGAAGAGGTCCTCGCCGATCTCGACGAGCGCGGCATCATCCGCATCGGCGCCGAGGTCGAGGCGGGCGACATCCTCGTCGGCAAGGTCACGCCCAAGGGCGAGACCGAGCTGACCCCCGAGGAGCGCCTGCTGCGCGCGATCTTCGGTGAGAAGGCCCGTGAGGTCCGTGACACCTCGCTCAAGGTGCCGCACGGCGAGACCGGCAAGGTCATCGGCGTCCGCGTCTTCGACCGCGAGGAGGGCGACGAGCTGCCCCCGGGCGTGAACCAGCTCGTCCGCGTCTACGTCGCGCAGAAGCGCAAGATCACCGACGGTGACAAGCTCGCAGGGCGTCACGGCAACAAGGGCGTCATCTCGAAGATCCTGCCGGTCGAGGACATGCCGTTCCTGGAGGACGGCACCCCGGTCGACATCATCCTCAACCCCCTCGGTGTCCCGTCCCGGATGAACCCGGGCCAGGTCCTGGAGATCCACCTCGGCTGGCTCGCCAGCCGCGGCTGGAACGTCGAGGGCATCGACGAAGAGTGGGCGCAGCGGCTCGCGGAGATCGGCGCGGACGAGGTCCAGCCCGGCACCAACGTCGCGACCCCGGTCTTCGACGGTGCGCGCGAGGACGAGATCGCCGGCCTCTTCCAGGCCACGGTCCCGAACCGCGACGGCGACCGCCTGGTCCAGCCGTCCGGCAAGGCGCAGCTCTTCGACGGCCGCTCCGGCGAGCCGTTCCCGGACCCGATCTCCGTCGGGTACATGTACATCCTCAAGCTCCACCACCTGGTCGACGACAAGCTCCACGCCCGCTCGACCGGTCCGTACAGCATGATCACCCAGCAGCCGCTGGGTGGTAAGGCCCAGTTCGGTGGCCAGCGCTTCGGTGAGATGGAGGTGTGGGCCCTGGAGGCGTACGGCGCCGCGTACGCACTCCAGGAGCTGCTCACCATCAAGTCCGACGACGTGACCGGCCGCGTGAAGGTCTACGAAGCCATCGTCAAGGGCGAGAACATCCCTGAGCCGGGCATTCCCGAGTCCTTCAAGGTGCTCATCAAGGAAATGCAGTCGCTCTGCCTCAACGTGGAGGTGCTGTCCTCGGACGGCATGTCCATCGAGATGCGCGACACCGACGAGGACGTCTTCCGCGCGGCGGAGGAGCTCGGTATCGACCTGTCCCGGCGCGAGCCGAGCAGCGTCGAAGAGGTCTGACGGGCTGGCCGGCCGGATCTCTCACCACTTCCGGCCGGCTTTCCCCGGACCCGTTCAGACCATGATGAAGCGCCCGATTTATCGCTAACGCGAGGGGCACAACCCCGAAAGAGGGATTGACGACAAGTGCTCGACGTCAACTTCTTCGACGAGCTGCGGATCGGCCTCGCCACCGCGGACGACATCCGACAGTGGTCGCACGGTGAGGTCAAGAAGCCGGAGACCATCAACTACCGCACCCTCAAGCCCGAGAAGGACGGACTCTTCTGCGAGAAGATCTTCGGTCCTACCCGGGACTGGGAGTGCTACTGCGGCAAGTACAAGCGTGTCCGTTTCAAGGGCATCATCTGCGAGCGCTGCGGCGTCGAGGTCACGCGCGCCAAGGTGCGCCGTGAGCGGATGGGCCACATCGAACTGGCCGCGCCCGTCACCCACATCTGGTACTTCAAGGGCGTCCCGTCGCGCCTGGGCTACCTGCTCGACCTGGCCCCGAAGGACCTGGAGAAGGTCATCTACTTCGCGGCGTACATGATCACGTACGTCGACGAGGAGCGCCGCACGCGCGACCTGCCCTCCCTGGAGGCGCACGTCGGCGTGGAGCGTCAGCAGATCGAGCAGCGCCGTGACGCCGATCTCGAAGCGCGCGCCAAGAAGCAGGAGAGCGACCTCGCCGAGCTGGAGGCCGAGGGCGCCAAGGCCGACGTGCGCCGCAAGGTGCGCGAGGGCGCCGAGCGCGAGATGAAGCAGATCCGCGACCGCGCCCAGCGCGAGATCGACCGCCTGGACGAGGTCTGGAACCGCTTCAAGAACCTCAAGGTGCAGGACCTGGAGGGCGACGAGCTGCTCTACCGCGAGCTGCGCGACCGCTTCGGGACCTACTTCGACGGTTCCATGGGCGCCGCCGCGCTCCAGAAGCGCCTGGAGACCTTCGACCTCGACGAGGAGGCCGAGCGCCTCCGCGAGATCATCCGCACCGGCAAGGGCCAGAAGAAGACCCGTGCGCTCAAGCGCCTCAAGGTCGTCTCCGCGTTCCTCCAGACCAGCAACAGCCCCAAGGGCATGGTGCTGGACTGCGTGCCGGTGATCCCGCCGGACCTGCGTCCGATGGTGCAGCTCGACGGTGGCCGCTTCGCGACCTCCGACCTGAACGACCTGTACCGCCGTGTGATCAACCGCAACAACCGTCTGAAGCGTCTGCTCGACCTCGGTGCCCCCGAGATCATCGTGAACAACGAGAAGCGGATGCTCCAGGAGGCCGTCGACGCGCTGTTCGACAACGGCCGCCGCGGCCGTCCGGTCACGGGCCCCGGCAATCGTCCCCTGAAGTCCCTCAGCGACATGCTGAAGGGCAAGCAGGGCCGGTTCCGGCAGAACCTGCTCGGTAAGCGTGTCGACTACTCGGCGCGTTCCGTCATCGTCGTCGGCCCGCAGCTCAAGCTGCACCAGTGCGGTCTGCCGAAGGCCATGGCGCTGGAGCTGTTCAAGCCGTTCGTGATGAAGCGACTGGTGGACCTGAACCACGCGCAGAACATCAAGAGCGCCAAGCGCATGGTCGAGCGCGGCCGTACGGTCGTGTACGACGTGCTGGAAGAGGTCATCGCCGAGCACCCGGTTCTGCTGAACCGTGCGCCGACGCTGCACCGCCTCGGCATCCAGGCGTTCGAGCCGCAGCTCGTCGAGGGCAAGGCCATTCAGATCCACCCGCTCGTCTGCACCGCGTTCAACGCGGACTTCGACGGTGACCAGATGGCCGTGCACCTGCCGCTGTCGGCTGAGGCCCAGGCAGAGGCCCGCATCCTGATGCTGTCCTCGAACAACATCCTCAAGCCCGCCGACGGCCGTCCGGTCACCATGCCGACCCAGGACATGGTGCTGGGCCTGTTCTTCCTCACCACCGACGAGGAGCAGCGCAAGACCATCGGCGACGGGCGGTCGTTCAACTCCACGGCCGAAGCGATCATGGCGTTCGACGCCGGGGAGCTGTCGCTCCAGGCGAAGGTCGACATCCGCTTCCCGGTCGGCTCCACCCCGCCCGCCGGCTGGACGCCGCCGGTGCCGGAGGAGGGCGAGCCCGAGTGGCAGCCCGGTGACAGCTTCCGGCTGCGCACCACCCTGGGCCGCGCGCTCTTCAACGAGCTGCTGCCCGAGGAGTACCCGTACGTCGAGTACAGCGTCGGCAAGAAGCAGCTCTCCCAGATCGTCAACGACCTGGCCGAGCGCTACCCGAAGGTCACCGTCGCCGCGGCGCTGGACAACCTGAAGTCGGCCGGTTACTTCTGGGCGACGCGCTCGGGTGTCACCATCGCCATCTCGGACGTCGTCGTCCCGGACGCGAAGCCGGAGATCATCGCCGGTTACGAGGCCCAGGACGAGAAGGTCCAGAAGCAGTACGAGCGCGGTCTGATCACCAAGGACGAGCGCACGCAGGAACTGATCGCGATTTGGACCAAGGCGACCAATGAGGTCTCCGAGGCCATGAACGAGAACTTCCCGAAGACGAACCCGATCTTCATGATGGTCGACTCGGGCGCCCGAGGGAACATGATGCAGATGCGTCAGATCGCGGGTATGCGTGGTCTGGTGTCCAACGCGAAGAACGAGACCATCCCGCGGCCCATCAAGGCGTCGTTCCGTGAGGGTCTCTCCGTGCTGGAGTACTTCATCTCCACGCACGGTGCCCGTAAGGGTCTCGCGGACACCGCGCTGCGTACCGCGGACTCGGGTTACCTGACCCGTCGTCTGGTGGACGTCTCGCAGGACGTGATCATCCGCGAGGAGGACTGCGGCACCGACCGCGGCCTCAAGCTGGCGATCGCCTCCAAGGGCGCCGACGGCGTGCTGCGCAAGGCGGAGGACGCCGAGACCAGCGTGTACGCGCGCTGCCTCGCCGAGGACATCGTCGTCGACGGCAAGGTGCTGGCCCCGGCCGGTACCGACCTGGGCGACGTGCTCATCGACGAGCTGGTCCGGCACGGCGTCGAGACCGTCAAGACGCGGTCCGTCCTCACCTGCGAGTCGGCCGTCGGCACCTGCGCCATGTGCTACGGGCGCTCGCTGGCCACCGGCAAGCTGGTGGACATCGGCGAGGCCGTCGGCATCATCGCGGCCCAGTCCATCGGTGAGCCCGGCACCCAGCTCACGATGCGTACCTTCCACACCGGTGGTGTGGCCGGTGACGACATCACCCAGGGTCTGCCGCGTGTCGTCGAGCTCTTCGAGGCGCGTACGCCCAAGGGCGTCGCGCCGATCTCGGAGTCGGCTGGCCGGGTCCGTATCGAGGAGACCGAAAAGACCAAGAAGCTCGTGGTCACCCCGGACGACGGCTCGGACGAGACGTCGTACGCGGTCTCCAAGCGCGCCCGTCTGCTGGTGGGCGAGGGCGACCACGTCTCCGTCGGCCAGGCGCTGACGGTGGGCGCCACCAACCCGCACGACGTGCTGCGCATCCTCGGGCAGCGCGCGGTGCAGGTGCACCTGGTGGGCGAGGTCCAGAAGGTCTACAACTCGCAGGGTGTGTCGATCCACGACAAGCACATCGAGATCATCATCCGGCAGATGCTGCGCCGTGTGACGATCATCGAGTCGGGCGACGCCGAGCTGCTGCCCGGCGAGCTGGTGGAGCGCACGAAGTTCGAGAGTGAGAACCGTCGGGTCGTGGCGGAGAGCGGCCACCCGGCCTCCGGCCGTCCGCAGCTCATGGGTATCACCAAGGCTTCGCTGGCCACCGAGTCGTGGCTGTCGGCGGCGTCCTTCCAGGAGACGACCAGGGTCCTGACCGACGCGGCGATCAACGCCAAGTCGGACTCCCTGATCGGCCTCAAGGAGAACGTCATCATCGGTAAGCTCATCCCGGCCGGTACGGGCCTGTCCCGCTACCGCAACATCCGGGTCGAGCCCACCGAGGAGGCCAAGGCCGCGATGTACTCGGCCGTCGGTTACGACGACATCGACTACTCGCCCTTCGGCACCGGTTCAGGGCAGGCGGTCCCGCTGGAGGACTACGACTACGGTCCGTACAACGCCTGACGGCCCGGGCGCGTCGCGTAGACGCGCCAGGGTCCGGGTCTGACACAGAGGGCGGTCACCCCTACCGGGGGTGGCCGCCCTCTGTGCAGTATGGGCTGCGGGGGTGGTGCCCATGCTGGCCGGTGACGCGGACAGGGAGCGTGCCGCGGACGTGCTCAAGGCCGCCTACGCGGAGGGGCGTCTCAGGAAGCCCGAATACGACGACCGGGTGGGACGCGTCATGGCCGCCCGGACGCTGGCGGAGCTGCACCAGCTCACCGGCGACGTCCCGCACGGGCCGGGCCCAGGGCCCGTCGGCCCTCCCGTGGCGCATCCCGCGACCGCTCCAGGGCCCTCCTGGGTACCGGGACACGGCCTGGTGCCGCCCGGCTACGGGCCGGGCTACGGGCCGCCGCCGCGCCCTGTGAACGCGGCCTCCACGGGCGCCCTCATCTGCGGGCTGCTGGTCCCGTTCACGTGCGGGGCGAGCGGGGTGCCCGCGGTCATCCTGGGGCACAAGGCGCGGGCCGAGATCCGTCGCTCGGGGGAGCGGGGGGATGGCTCCGCGGTCACGGGGCTCGCGATGGGGTGGCTCGGGTTCGTGCTCCTCTTGCTGGTTCTCGTGCTGTGAGCGGGGAAGACGCCTTCGAGAAGCCGTCGAAGCGGACGGCCCAGATACTTGTTTTGACCGTGGGCGAGGCGGTAGGTAGGCTCTGACCTTGTGCCTGGGGTCTGCCCTGCCCTTCCGTAAGCGCTGAGTCGCACGGTAAGCGGATCTGGCGGACCGAAATCTGCACTCCCCAAAAAACGGTGGACGTTGCGGCCTTCGACACACCCGACCGCGTGGGTCGGGAGTGGCCCAGGTTAGCTTTACCGAGACTGGCACACAGAAACCGGAGAAACGGTGCCTACGATCCAGCAGCTGGTCCGCAAGGGCCGGCAGGACAAGGTCGAGAAGAACAAGACGCCCGCGCTTGAGGGATCGCCCCAGCGTCGCGGCGTCTGCACGCGTGTTTTCACGACCACCCCGAAGAAGCCGAACTCGGCCCTGCGTAAGGTCGCGCGTGTGCGTCTGACCAGCGGGATCGAGGTCACCGCTTACATTCCGGGTGAGGGTCACAACCTCCAGGAGCACTCCATCGTGCTCGTGCGTGGTGGCCGTGTGAAGGACCTGCCGGGTGTTCGCTACAAGATCATCCGCGGCTCCCTCGACACGCAGGGCGTCAAGAACCGCAAGCAGGCTCGCAGCCGCTACGGCGCCAAGAAGGAGAAGTAAGAATGCCTCGTAAGGGCCCCGCCCCGAAGCGACCGATCATCATCGATCCGGTCTACGGTTCTCCTCTGGTGACCTCCCTCATCAACAAGGTGCTGCTGAACGGCAAGCGCTCCACCGCCGAGCGCATCGTCTACGGCGCCATGGAGGGCCTGCGTGAGAAGACCGGCAACGACCCGGTCATCACGCTGAAGCGCGCGCTCGAGAACGTGAAGCCGACCCTCGAGGTCCGCTCGCGTCGTGTCGGTGGCGCCACCTACCAGGTTCCGGTCGAGGTCCGCCCCGGCCGTTCCTCCACGCTCGCGCTGCGCTGGATCGTGGGCTACTCGCGTGCCCGCCGCGAGAAGACCATGACCGAGCGCCTGCTGAACGAGCTGCTCGACGCCTCCAACGGGCTCGGCGCGGCTGTGAAGAAGCGCGAGGACACCCACAAGATGGCCGAGTCCAACAAGGCCTTCGCGCACTACCGCTGGTAGTCGCAGACCCCATCGAGACCGAGAGAAGACTGAAGCCTTATGGCTACCACTTCACTTGACCTGGCCAAGGTCCGCAACATTGGGATCATGGCCCACATCGACGCGGGCAAGACGACGACCACCGAGCGGATCCTCTTCTACACCGGTCGTTCCTACAAGATCGGTGAGGTCCACGACGGCGCTGCCACGATGGACTGGATGGAGCAGGAGCAGGAGCGCGGCATCACGATCACGTCTGCCGCGACGACCACTCACTGGCCGCTCAACGATGTCGACTACACCATCAACATCATCGACACCCCGGGTCACGTCGACTTCACCTCCGAGGTGGAGCGCTCGCTGCGCGTGCTCGACGGTGCCGTGACGGTGTTCGACGGTGTGGCAGGCGTCGAGCCGCAGTCGGAGAACGTCTGGCGGCAGGCGGACCGGTACGGCGTCCCCCGCATCTGCTTCGTCAACAAGCTCGACCGCACCGGCGCCGAGTTCCACCGCTGCGTCGACATGATCAGTGACCGCCTCGGTGCGGTACCGCTGGTCATGCAGCTCCCGATCGGTGCCGAGGCCGACTTCAAGGGCGTCGTCGACCTGGTGTCGATGAAGGCTCTGGTCTGGTCGGCCGAGGCGAAGATGGGCGAGATGTACGACACCGTCGACATCCCGGACACCCACACCGAGGCCGCCGACGAGTGGCGGGGCAAGCTCCTTGAGGCCGTCGCGGAGAACGACGAGGAGATGATGGAGCTGTACCTGGAGGGCCAGGAGCCCACCCAGGAGCAGCTCATCGCGGCGATCCGCCGCATCACCCTCGCCTCCACCGGCGCCGAGGGCACGACCACGGTCACCCCGGTGTTCTGCGGCACGGCGTTCAAGAACAAGGGCGTGCAGCCCCTGCTCGACGCGATCGTCCGGTACCTGCCGTCGCCGCTGGACGTCGAGGACATCCAGGGCCACTCCGTGAAGGACTCCGAGGAGATCATCAAGCGCCGTCCCTCCGAGGACGAGCCGATGTCGGCCCTGGCGTTCAAGATCGCCAGCGACCCGCACCTCGGCAAGCTCACCTTCATCCGGGTCTACTCCGGTGTCCTCCAGACCGGCACTCAGGTGCTCAACTCGGTCAAGGGCAGGAAGGAGCGCATCGGCAAGATCTACCGGATGCACGCGAACAAGCGTGAGGAGATCGAGTCGGTGGGTGCCGGTGACATCGTCGCCGTCATGGGTCTGAAGCAGACCACCACCGGTGAGACCCTCAGCGACGCTGCGAACCCGGTGATCCTGGAGTCGATGGAGTTCCCGACCCCGGTGATCGAGGTCGCCATCGAGCCCAAGTCGAAGGCCGACCAGGAGAAGCTCAGCGTCGCGATCCAGCGGCTGTCCGAGGAGGACCCGACCTTCCAGGTCAAGTCCGACGAGGAGACCGGTCAAACGATCATCGCCGGCATGGGCGAGCTCCAGCTCGACGTGATGGTCGACCGCATGAAGCGCGAGTTCCGGGTCGAGGCCAACATCGGCAAGCCCCAGGTCGCGTACCGCGAGTCGCTGCGCAAGAAGGTCGAGAAGATCGACTACACGCACAAGAAGCAGACCGGTGGTTCCGGCCAGTTCGCGCGCGTGATCATCGATGTCGAGCCGCTTGAGGGCGACGGCTACGAGTTCGAGAACAAGGTCACCGGTGGCCGCATCCCGCGGGAGTACATCCCGTCCGTGGACGCGGGCTGCCAGGAGGCCATGGAGTTCGGTGTGCTGGCGGGGTACCCGCTGACCGGCGTCAAAGTGACGCTGCTCGACGGTGCCTACCACGACGTGGACTCGTCCGAGATGGCCTTCAAGATCGCCGGTTCCATGGCGTTCAAGGAGGCAGCCCGCAAGGCCAGCCCGGCCCTGCTGGAGCCGCTGATGAAGGTCGAGGTCACCACGCCCGAGGAGTACATGGGCGATGTGATCGGCGACCTCAACTCGCGGCGCGGCCAGATCCAGTCCATGGACGACCGCTCGGGCGCCAAGCTCGTGACGGCTCTGGTCCCGCTCTCGGAGATGTTCGGCTACATCGGTGACCTGCGCAGCAAGACCTCCGGTCGCGCCAACTTCTCCATGCAGTTCGACTCCTACGGTGAGGTTCCCAAGAGCGTCGCCGAGGAGATCATCGCGAAGGCCAAGGGCGAGTAACACCTCGTTGCGCACCCTTTAGGCTGGAGCAAAGGCATTCGGGGCGCTCCGCCACGTACCGCACTCCGGTGCGTGGCGGGGCCCCGGCCGCCGGCCATCCAAGCGAACGGGTCAAGGGCGTCCCCCTCGGGGTCCTGGCCAGTTCTAAGAACCCCTGAACCCCTCCGCACGATGTGGAGGGTGTACAGCACCAGTCCACAGGAGGACCCCAGTGGCGAAGGCGAAGTTCGAGCGGACTAAGCCGCACGTCAACATCGGCACCATCGGTCACATCGACCACGGTAAGACGACCCTCACGGCCGCCATTACCAAGGTGCTGCACGACAAGTACCCGGACCTCAACGAGGCGTCGGCGTTCGAGAACATCGACAAGGCGCCCGAAGAGCGCCAGCGCGGTATCACGATCTCCATCGCCCACGTCGAGTACCAGACGGAGAACCGTCACTACGCGCACGTTGACTGCCCGGGTCACGCGGACTACATCAAGAACATGATCACCGGTGCCGCTCAGATGGACGGCGCCATCCTCGTGGTCGCCGCCACCGACGGCCCGATGCCGCAGACCAAGGAGCACGTGCTCCTGGCCCGCCAGGTCGGCGTTCCGTACATCGTGGTCGCCCTGAACAAGGCCGACATGGTGGACGACGAGGAGATCATGGAGCTCGTCGAGCTCGAGGTCCGTGAGCTGCTCTCCGAGTACGAGTTCCCGGGCGACGACGTCCCGGTCGTCAAGGTCTCCGCGCTGAAGGCGCTGGAGGGCGACGCCGAGTGGGCCAACTCGATCGTCGAGCTGATGGACGCCGTCGACGGCGCCATCCCCTCGCCGGAGCGTGACACCGACAAGCCGTTCCTCATGCCGATCGAGGACGTCTTCACGATCACCGGTCGCGGTACGGTCGTCACCGGCCGTATCGAGCGTGGTGTCCTCAAGGTCAACGAGACCGTGGACATCATCGGCATCAAGGAGAACAAGACCACCACCACGGTCACGGGCATCGAGATGTTCCGTAAGCTCCTTGACGAGGGCCAGGCCGGTGAGAACGTCGGTCTGCTGCTCCGCGGCATCAAGCGCGAGGACGTCGAGCGCGGCCAGGTCATCATCAAGCCGGGCTCGGTCACCCCGCACACGGAGTTCGAGGCGCAGGCGTACATCCTGTCGAAGGACGAGGGTGGTCGCCACACCCCGTTCTTCAACAACTACCGCCCGCAGTTCTACTTCCGCACCACGGACGTGACCGGCGTCGTGACCCTCCCCGAGGGCACCGAGATGGTCATGCCGGGCGACAACACCGAGATGAGCGTTCAGCTCATCCAGCCGGTCGCCATGGAGGAGGGCCTCAAGTTCGCCATCCGTGAGGGTGGCCGCACTGTGGGCGCCGGCCAGGTCACCAAGATCGTCAAGTGACCCACCGCGCCTCTGGGCGCTGACGGCTCCGGCTGTCTCGTGAGGGCCCGTACGGCTTCGGCTGTACGGGCCCTTCGCGTGTGCGGGTACCCCGCGTCGGTGACGTAAAGTGTGGAGGGGCTCACTTGAGATTTCCCTGATGTCACCCATCAGGAGCGGAGACAAAGGCCGTAAAGTCATCTCCTGATACCATTGCAATAGTCTTCTCTTCGTAGACGAGCTGAGTTCCGGTGACCTCGCCGATCTCGTTGAATCTTTCGATGACTTCACGGCAGGTGCCCAGAGGCTCTGTGGGATCCAAACCTGGCAGCGGGCGGATGCTCCAATGTTCAGGCGGGTAGCACCATGCTGGTAGCTGCTCGTTGTAGGTCGTGTCGACTTGCATGGTCCAGTCCGTACCGGAACTGAAGAAGAGGGATAGCCCGCCAGGAAGTTCTAGCTTGAGGGCATCCAGTTCGGGCTCCGACCCTTTGCCCGCGCGGTAATATACGCCTCTCGCGGAGAGTGTTGGCTGTTCGTAGATCGGCTCACCTTTTTTCACTCTGCCCCTCCGTCTCTGAGAAACACCTGAACCGCGTTCTTGAACCAGCCCGTGGGGCGGTCCGGCGGGAAGAGGGAGACGAATGTTCCGTCCGGCCTAAGAATAATCTGGTCGCCATCCTTTACGTAGAACCAGTGATCAGGGCCGCCGCCGCCGTTTGGGTGATAGTCGCCTTTTCGGATCTCGTCAGGGGCCCTGTGGATCTCATTTATTCTATCTCTGTACCACATTCTTGCGTTCGCGTCGGAGGGGTCCAGCCCGTAATCTTGCGCGTGTTTTCCCCACTTCTTTCCGAACTTCGCGTCGTCGACGAAAAGCTCGGGTAGATCGTCTGGGTACTCTGGCGCGAGTCCAAAGAAGTCGGTTTGGGCGTGAGGGTTCGCGACATAAGTGACCGGATTCGGCGCCGCCTCCAACCCCAGCGGATCCGGTGAAAGATACCGTGCCGTCTCCGGGTCGTAATGCCGGAAGTAGTTGTAGTGGAGGCCCGTCTCGGGGTCCGGGCACTTTACTAGCCGGGGATAGGGCCTGAGCTGCGGAAACGGCAGTTTTAGCGGCCCTATCCCCACGCATTATTGATTCCTGTTCGTCTCCTGTCTGTGATCGTCCCGTGATGTGTCGGGCGGGGGAAGCAGGTCACGCAGTCGGTTTACGAGGTCCGGCGGGGGACGCCGGATGCCGTCGAGCCAGCTACGGACGAAGGCTTCACGGGTATGGCTGTCGGCGCACGGCTTGGCCTTGCGGGCCGGGGGCGTCACTCCTTGCGTACTCATGCGTCCGCCTCCCAGGAAGCAGCGCCCAGTTCTTCCCGAGCGACCTCACGGTTGATGACAAGGTCCTCGGCAATTCCGGCCGCGAGGAGAGCGGCGCCGGGGGAGTGACCGGAGCCGACGAAGCGCCAAGAGGCTTCGGTAACCGTCTCCGGATCATCCGTCTCCCTTCCTTCGAGGGCGCGCAGGTGCTCCGCACGCTCGGCACGCAGTGCGGCGTACGTGGTGGAGTAACGGCGGGACTTGGTCAGCACGTGTCCCCGGTAGCCGAGCGTGTGAGCCGACGCGCGCAGCCGAAGGTGTGCCAGTTCCGGCAGGCCGCCCAGACGCCAGCAGGTGCCCATCAGGGCCCGTGTGTGACGGCTGACGGCTGACGCGCGGATGTCGGCGTACCGCGTGACCCTGGCATCCAGGCCCGCCCCGGTATCGGCCGCACTCTTCGAGACGTACTTGGCCACGTACGCCGCGACCTTCGCATCTGACAGGTCGTCACCCTCAGCGAAGGAGCGGACGGGCTGGATATCGACCCGCTCTCCCCACGTGCAGCGTTCGGTTCCGTACGCGGCGGATTCCGGCACGGTCACGAAGCTGTGTGCGGCAGCATGGGCCACCGCTTCCGCCAGCAGTTCCCCGCTCGCCCAGGACGGTGCAGGCGAGCCCGGACCCTCCGGGCCATCCAGACGCACGACCGCGTGGAAGTGCACGGCCGCCCGCTGCTGGAACTCGGCCACCTTGGCGAAGGAGACCACCACGTGTTCACCGAGCCGGGAGCGCGGCACCCCACCGGCCGAGGCGAGGTGACGCCGTACCGCAGTGGTGAAGCGGTCCCACAGCCGCCCGGCGTGCGCGTGCCACAGCACATGCCCCGCGAAGTCGTAGCAGGCCCCGCACAACGGCGCACCGGCCAACGGGTCCCCCTCGGCGTGGACCAGGCCGCAGCCCAGCGGCACACCGTGCGCACACACCCCGCCACCCCGGCCCAGGCGGCACGGCCCGCCCTCGGTCACACGGTGGACACGACCGAAGGACGGGGCGGTCAGGGTGACGAACAGCCGGGGCCGCTCACGCACCGACTCCGGCACGCTCTTGCCCCCGGACAGGCCCGCCCGC
>NZ_BAAGSO010000018.1:0-13983 GCF_054782395.1 Streptomyces daliensis
CCCGGAAGCTAAGCCTTTCAGCGCCGATGGTACTGCATGCGGGAGCGTGTGGGAGAGTAGGACGCCGCCGAACAATTTTTAGGGGCCCCTGGTCTCAGTGTTCAATCACTGAGACCAGGGGCTTTTTGCATGCCCGAAAACGGGATTACCTCATGCCCACGCGGTCGGGCCGCGTACCGCCGTTTTCCTCGCGGACCTGGACGGCCAGGCCCGCCTTTTCGAGCAGGGTGAGCGTGACATAGATCTGTCCCGCGTTCAGCGTCTGACTGAGAGGCGTCAAACAGGAGCCGAGGACGACGGTCGGAAAACGGGGGAGACAGGTGTCAGGGAGCCGGGGGGTGGAGCGGGGTGCTCGGGTCCATGGCGAGGACCGTGGTGAGCGGCGGGTCGAGTTGGGCTGCGGACGGCCGCGCGGACACGCGGCGGCCGTGCTCGGCCACGCTCTGCGTGAGGGCGTTCAGGATCGGCATGACCTCGGGGTCCTCGCCCACGACGTAGAGCGTGCCCGTCTCGTCGAGGAAGGACTCCAGCGCGACGCGGTCGGCCCGTGCCGCCGTGCAGGCGTTGCGGACGTGGAGCTGGGCGAGCGGGGCGAGGGCCTGCCGGATCAGCTCCGTGGCGGCGCGACGGCGTTCGGGGTGCGCCGTGAGGGTGGCCTCCAGTTCACCGGCCGAGCCGGGGGACGCCTTGCGGTGCGTGCGCAGTGTCTGCACGGGGTCCGACGGGGGCGTCTTCGCGAGGGCCCAGCGGTGCACCTCGCGGAACGGCCGGTCCTCCAGCGCCGCCGCGTGGAGCCAGCAGCGCAGCAGCGTCACGGCGGCAGCGTGGGCCTCCGCGTCGATGGGGCGGGGCGAGCGGAGGGGCTCCAGCAGGGCCGTCGCGCGGGCTGCCGCGGTGGTCTTGTCCGCGCAGTTGTGGTGCGGGGCCCAGCGGATGCGGTTGGGGGTGTCGCAGAGGTGCGTGGGGTCGAAGACGTGGACGGGGCCGAGCTTGGCCCGTCCGTCCTTGGTGTCCTCCCAGAGCGCGGCGTCGCGGGTGACGACGAGGGCGGCGCCCGGCGCGTCCTGGACGAGGGTGCGGGGGTCGGCGTCGGCGCCCGGGGCGGTGGCCATGCCGATTCCGGTCCCGATTCCGGTACCGATTCCGGTTCCGGCGCCCATGAGCGCGCCCACATCCGTTGCGGTCGCCGTTCCGGGCCCGGTCGACGCGTCCTGCGTCGGCGTCGGCTCCTGGGGCTGTTCGACGGGCGGTGGCGCGGGCGCCGGTGTCGGCGTCGGTACGGGCGTCTCGGCCGCCTCGTGCGCCGGGGGCGGCTGCTCGTGGGGCCGGCGCGGCCGGGCGAGGAGGCCGTCGCGGCGGGCGGCCCGTACGGCGCGGGCGCGCGCGACCGTACCCACCACGAAGACCGTCAGGACGAGCAGCACCAGCAACTGGCTGATGAAGACGCCCCAGAACAGCCCGTACCCCGACAACTGCCCGTCCGGCGCTTCCGGCCAAGCGCCCGCGAGGTCGTGGGGCTCGGTGGCCAGCGCGCGCATGGCCAGGGGCGTACGGCCGAAGGTCACACCCTCGGGCCAGGAGCCGTGGCTGAAGAGGCCAGCCAGGCCCGTCGCCGACCAGGTGAACACCGTCAGCCCGAGGAGGAAGGCGAGGCCGCCCACGAGCAGGCTGTCCGGGACGCCGCGGCCCCCCGACGGCCCCGTACGGGTGCGACGGGGGCCGCCGGGGCGCGGCCCCCGGCCGTCGTACGGGGAGCCGTGTCCGTCGCCGTCCCCGTACCCGTCCCCGTACCCGTCGCCGTAGGGGCCCCGCGTGCCCCGTGCCCGGTGCTCTTCGTGTCCTCCGCGCATGTCAGGCGACGGTGGAGTTTCTCGTGGCCCTGCCCTGCTCGATGGGCAGGGCTCGGGCCTCGGACTCGGCTTCCAGATCCGCTTCCAGTACGGCGTCGAAGTCGACGGCGTCCTCGTCCACGGCGGAGGACTCGGTCATGGCGCGGTCGGTGAAGACGAGCGGGCGTTCGTCCTCGGTGATCAGGTGCTTGACGACTTGGACGTTGCCGTTGACGTCCCAGACCGCGATGCCGGGGGAGAGCGTCGGGATGATCTCGACGGCCCAGCGCGGCAGCCCGAGCACCTTGCCCGTCGCGCGTGCCTCGTCGGCCTTCTGGGCGTAGATGGTGCGCGTCGAGGCCATCTTGAGGATGGCGGCGGCCTCCTTCGCCGCCGCGCCGTCCACGACGTCGGAGAGGTGGTGGACCACCGCGACGAAGGAGAGGCCGAGCCGTCGGCCGAACTTCAGCAGCCGCTGGAAGAGCTGTGCCACGAAGGGGCTGTTGATGATGTGCCACGCCTCTTCCACCAGGAAGATGCGTTTCTTCCGGTCGGGCCTGATCCAGGTGTGTTCCAGCCACACGCCGACGATCGCCATGAGGATCGGCATCGCGATCGAGTTGCGGTCGATGTGGGAGAGGTCGAAGACGATCAGCGGCGCGTCGAGGTCGATGCCGACCGTCGTCGGCCCGTCGAACATGCCGCGCAGGTCGCCGTCCACCAGCCGGTCCAGGACGAGGGCCACGTCGAGGCCCCAGGCCCGCACGTCGTCCAGCGCGACGTTCATCGCCTCCGCCGACTCGGGCTTGGGGTGCCGGAGCCGGTCCACGATGTCGGTCAGGACGGGCTGGCGGTCGGCGATGGTGGCGTTGACGTAGGAGTGCGCGACCTTCAGCGCGAAGCCCGAGCGCTCGTCGAGACCGTGGCCGAGCGCCACCTCGATGATGGTGCGCAGCAGGGCGAGCTGGCCCGTGGTGGTGATGGCGGGGTCGAGGGGGTTGAGGCGGATGCCCTGGTCCAGGGCCGCCGTCGGGTCGAGACGGATGGGGGTGATGCCCATCTCCTCGGCGATGAGGTTCCACTCGCCGACGCCGTCCTCGCCCTGCGCGTCGAGCACGACGACCTGGCGGTCGCGGAAGCGCAACTGGCGCAGCACGTACGTCTTCTCCAGCGCCGACTTGCCGTTGCCCGACTCGCCGAGCACCAGCCAGTGCGGCGCCGGCAGTTGCTGGCCGTAGAGCTGGAAGGGGTCGTAGATGTAGCCCTTGCCGCTGTAGACCTCGCGGCCGATGATGACGCCGGAATCGCCGAGTCCGGGCGCGGCGGTGGGGAGGTACACCGCCTGGGCCTGGCCCGTCGAGGTGCGGACGGGGAGCCGAGTGGTCTCGGTCTTGCCGAAGAGGAAGCTGGTGAACGCCTCGGTGACGGCGGTCAGTGGATCGAGCGCGGCCATGGCCGTTACCTCCGGGTCGTCTTCGGCGGCGTGACTGTCGTGCTGGTCGGCCTCGTCGTCGTGGTCCTCGTGGTGGTCCTCGGCGTCGTTCCCATGGTCGTGGTCGTGGTCGTCGTCGTCGTGCTCGTGAGGGTCGTCATCGTCGGATCCCGGTGGCGAACGGCAGCGTGTTGACGAACGCCCGATGATGTTCCCTGTCGCACCACTCCAGCTTCAAGTAGCTCTTTCCGGCCGAGGCGCGGATCGTGCGCTTGTCGCGGGCGAGCGCTTCGGGGGAGCGGGAGGAGACGGTGATGTAGCCGACGATGTTGACCCCGGCCGCGCCCGAGGCCAGGTCCTCGCCGCGCTGGTCGACGCGGCCGTGCGCGGCGACGTCCCGGGGGTCGACGGTCCGGTTCATCTTCGCGGCGCGGCTCGCCTCCGCGTCGTCGTTGGTCTTCTCCGTGAGCATCCGCTCGATCGCCAGCTCCGTCGGCTCCAGGTCCATGGCGACGGCGACCGTACGGATCACGTCCGGCGTGTGGACGAGGAGCGGGGCCAGGAAGTTGACGCCGACGGGCGTCAGCGGCCACTCCTTGATCCAGGCCGTGGAGTGGCACCAGGGGGCGCGGGTCGTCGACTCGCGGGTCTTGGCCTGGAGGTAGGTCGGCTCCGTCGCGTCCAGCTCGGCGGGCCACGCGTTCCGCTTCGACATCGCCTGGATGTGGTCGATGGGGTGGTCCGGGTCGTACATCGAGTGGATCAGCGAGGCGAGTCTGGCCTGGCCGAGGGGCTGCCGTACGCGGATGTCGGCCTCCGCCAGGCGGGCGCAGATGTCGGTGAGTTCGCGGGCCATGACGATGGCCATGCCCTCGTCCTTGGTCAGCTTCCGGCCCGCGCCCCGGCGCGCCGCCTTGGCGATCGTGGCGCCCTCGGTGGCCAGTTCGCGGGTGTAGTGCATGCACGCGACGAGATAGGCGCGGTGCTGCTCGCTGGACGTGGACACCATCGACTGGAGCTGGTCGTAGGAGCGCCGCAGCCAGGGCGCGGCCCTGTGGTCGCCGCGCTGCTCCACGTCCTTGGCGTGCGCGTCCGGGTCGGCGGGGAGCGTGCGGGCGAGCATCTGGAGGCGGGTGACGAAGCCGTCGCCGTTCGCGACATGCTTGAGGAGGGTGCCGAAGCGGTCGACGAGGGCCTCCTGGTCCTCGCTGTCCCGCAGCCCGACGCCCGGCCCCTCGATCTCTATGGCGGCGGTGACGGTGCGCCGGTCGGCGTGGAGCAGTACGGCGATCTCGTCGGGGCCGAAGGGCGCGGAGAGCCAGTTGATGCGGCCGACGCCGGGGGGCGCGCCGACCTCGACCTCACGGCCGTCGAGCGAGGTGCCCGCCTCGGCGGCGGTGGAGCGGTACTGGGTGGCGTTCTTGCGCAGCATTCTCTTGTATGAGCGGTTGATCTCGAACCACCTGTAGAAGGTACGACCCTTGTACGGCACGTAGATCGCGGCCAGCGCGAGCATCGGGAAGCCGACCAGGGCGGGGATGCGGAAGGAGAGGACCGGGATCAGCAGACCGCTCATCATGCCCAGGAAGGCACCAGCGATGATCAGCGCGATCTCGCCGGTCTCGCGGTTCTTGCCGATGATCGCGTTCGGCCTGGCGCGGCCGATCATGTACGTGCGGCGCGGACCGCCGGCCGGGGCAGAGGAGGTCGTCATCCGCGATCACCTCCGGAACGGTTGGGCCGGGACGAGGTCCCTCGGTCGGTGTGGGCGCGCTGCGCCGGGGCCGAGCGGGGGGCGGGGGCGCCGCCTCCGCGACCGCCGCCACCGCCTGCGCCTCCGGTGCCGCCTCCGCCGCCCCCGCCGCGGGAGCTGTGGGCCGCCACGCCGCCGCTGACGGGGTTCGCGGGCTTGGCGCCGCCGCCCCCTCCGCCGCCTCCGCCGTCACCGCCGCCTCCGCTGCCGCGGGCGCTGTGCGTGTTGATGCCCTGGCGTACGAGCGCGGCGGGCGAGGAGACCACGGCCGCCGCCGCACGGGAGGCGGGGTCGCGGCTGGCGTTGCGGTGGTTGACGATCTCGTCGCCGAAGCCGGGGACGAAGCGGTAGATCATGGCGCTCGCGAAGATCGCCAGCAGGATGATGGCGAGCCCCGAGACGATCGCGGAGAACGCGTTGGGCCCGTCGGACGACGAGAGCGCCCCGGCCAGTCCGAGCACGATCACGATGACGGGCTTCACCAGGATCACCGCGATCATGATGCCCGCCCAGCGGCGGACGTGGCCCCACATGTTCTTGTCCACCAGGCCCGCGTAGACGGCGGTGCCGAGCAGGGCGCCGACGTACAGGAGCGCCGCCCTGACGACGAGTTCGAGATACAGCACGCCAGCGGCGAGCACGGACACCAGCGAGACCACGATCAGCATGATCGGCCCGCCGCCGATGTCCTCGCCCTCCTTGAGGGCCTCGGAGAACGTGCCGAAGAACTTGTCGGTCTTGTCCGATGTGCCGCTCGCGATGACGTCCGTGACGGCGTCGGTCGCCGAGACGATCGTATAGAGGATCAGCGGCGTGAAGGCGGACGCGATGACCGTCAGCCACAGGAACCCGATCGCCTCGGTCAGCGCCTCGGTGAGCGGCACCCCGCGGATCGCCCGCTTGGCGACCGCGAGGAGCCAGAGGGTGAGCGTGAGGACCGTCGAGGCGGCGAAGACGACCGCGTACTGGCGGAGGAAGTCGGGGTTGGTGAAGTCGACCTTCGTCGTGTCGTTGACGAGGTCCGAGAGCTTGTCCACGGTCCAGGCGGCGGCTTCGGCGCAGCCCTTGGCGAGGGAGGAGAGGGGGTCGAGGGCGGAGGTGGGGTCGGAGCCGCCTCCGCCGCTGCCGCCCGTGGAGTCCTGCTCGCAGTACTCCTTGCCGGGCCCGCTCAGCTCCGCGCACGGGTCAGGGGAGGGCGCCGCAGCCGCGCGGGTGGCGAGCCACAGTCCGGCGGCCTGGAAGGCCACGACGGTGCCCGCGATCCAGCGACCGCGGTGTCCCTTGCTACCGGGCATACGTGAACCCTCCGTACTCCTCGACCGCCTTGCTGATCTCTTCCGCACCCGACGCCGGAACATCCCCCGGCACCGGCGCCGGTCCGTCCTTCTGCTTGGCGGTGGCCGCCTTCCAGTCGCCGTCGGTCCAGTGCAGTTTGAAGGTCCAGGTCTTCCAGTCGGTGCGGACCGGGTCCTGGGAGCCCGTACCGGCCATGCCGATGAGGGCCGTGTACCAGACGGACACGGTGGCGCTGTCGCCGCCGAAGTCCGTCACCTTGGTGCCCACGGGGATGGTGCGGGAGACGAAGGTCCTGTCCTCAAGGGGCTTGCCCTCCTCGTCCAGGCCCAGCTTCTTCAGGAACGCGGTGGAGTACGCCTTGTCCTGCCGGGACTTCAGCTTGTCCGCAGCCGCGGGAGTGTAGACCGCGTCGACGATCCGGTGCCTGGCCGACTGGTTGAACATCTCGTCACCGCCCAGGGCGACGGCGAAGTTGGACGCCGCGCTCTGCGCCCCCTGCTCCGTCTTCGGGAACCCCGCCGGAATCCCGCCCGGGCCGCCCTCCACCGGTTTCGTGCCGGTGGGCGCTGTGGGCCGGGCCGTGTCGGCCTTCTTGCCGTCCGTGCTGTCGCCGTCGCCGCCGCCTCTGTTGGCGAAGGCGATGGCGGCGACGAGCAGCACCACGACGCCCACCACCGTGGCCACGCTGCGCCCCGGCCTGGCCGGAGGTCTGCCGCCGCTGCCGGTCTCGCCGTCGGGGAGTCGCGTGCGGGTGGTGAGGCGGCCTGAGCCATGACCGTCGTACGGGCTGTCCTCGCCCCCACGATCACGCTCGCCGTAACCGTCTCCGCCGCCGATGCTCATGCCGGACGTGCCCCCTCGACCTCTACCGCTCAACTGCCGTCAGTGCATTGTCTCCTCACATGACGTTAGCGGGGGTACCGGCCATGTGGGCCCAGAGGGCAAAGGGTGCTGGCTCCGTCTTACGAATTGATACGCGACATATGCGCAACGCGCCCCACGTGGCACATGAACGCACAGGTGACGGGGCCCTGATGGGGCGTCCGGCTGGGCCCGTCGCGATTCCGTTTCGGTTCCGGGGCGACGGACGGGGGCGACGGATGGGGCGGCGGACGGGGCGGTGCGCGGACGTGATCTCGTTGCTCCGGGGATGATGAGCTGACGAACTCGCCGCCTCGTCCCCTCGCCCCGCCCCCTCGTCCCCTCGCCCCGCCCCCTCGCGCCGTCCCCGCCCCCGCCGACGAACGGAACCCCCATGAGCACCCCTCCCCCGCCCGGCTTCGGCCCCCCGCAGAACGGCCCCGGTGCCCCCTCGCCGTACGGCGGCCCGCCGCAGGCTTACGGGCCGGGGTGGGGCCCTGGTCCTGGGTCCGGGCCTGGGGGCCCGCACGGGCCGTGGGGGCAGCCGCCCATGGGGCCGCCGCCTCCGCCGAAGGGCAGCGGCACCGGCAAGGTCATCGCCATCGTCGCGGCCGGCCTCGTGGGGCTCTTCATCCTGGGCTTCGGCGCCATGGGCGTGATCCGGGCCATGAGCGGTGGCGGCGGAGGAGGCGGCGCGGGCGGCGGGGGCGGCGGGGGCTCGGCGGCCGGGCCCGGTTACGAGGTGACGCTGCCCAAGACCCTGGAGGGCGGAAAGCTCACGCTCGCCGAGGACCTGAGCGACCAGACGAACTCCCAGAACCCCGACCTCGGTTCGGGCGACACCGGCTACACCGGGTTCTACAAGGACGGCTCGGGCACCGACCAGCTTCTCTTCGCCGGGGTCAACTCCTCGGCCAGCGACGAGTCCTCGGGCAGGGACATGCTCGATGGGATGGAGCAGGACTCCACCACGGACGTGGCCGTGCCCCGGCGGGACATCACTCCCGACGGCGCGGAGGACCCCCTCACCTGTGAGGTGCTGACCAAGGAGGAGAGCGGCCAGCAGCTCACCATGGCCGTCTGCGCCTGGGGCGACAACGGCTCGGGCGGGTCCGTCACCGACAGCGGCGCCGACGCGCTGACGGCCGACCCCGCCTCCGTCGACCTCGACGCCTTCGCCGAGCGCGTCGACGGCATCCGGGACGAGGTCCGCGTCCCCGCGAAGTGAGCGCACGGAGGGGCGCCGGGCCGTCGCCCGGTGTGCTTATCCACAGGGGTGTGGATGAAGGGGCCGGGTGCGTACGCGGTGGTCGTGGACGTGCGGGGCCACGGTTCCGTCGCGCGGCCACCGCCCCCTACAGGGCCGGTGCGAACCCGTGCAAGACCCGTACGGGGGAGCCCGGGGGAGACGGAGGGGGGACGGAAAAGGCGAGGCGGCGAGGCTGGTTCGCACCGAACTATCCACCATTGCCCGTTTTCCGTCGACGGTTTTCCGCCACGGGCGTGCCATGCGCCGTACGCCCGCCCCACCCGGCAGGATCGTGCCGACGCCTCCGGACGCAATCCCCGTGACTCGGCCCCGGGGCGCGGGCGGCGTGGCGGTCCCGTCGGGCCCGGAGTGGCGAAATCCCGTTCTCTGTCCACAGGCTGTGGACAAAGAATGCCGCGGGGCGGACATTGATACGGCCAAAAGCCTCCCCGATCATGGAAGTCCAGCGCCGCGCCCTGCCCAACCTCTCTTCCACGCCGGAGGACACCACCGTGCCCAGCCAGAAGCAGCGGATGCTCGCGGGCGAGCTGTACCTCGCCGACGATCCGGAGATCGCCGCCGACCAGCTCCGCTCCGAACGGCTCGCCGAGCGCTACAACTCCGGACCCGCTGACGACCAGGCCGGGCGCGACGCGATCCTCAAGGAGTGGCTGGGCGACGTGGGCGAGGACGTCGTCGTACGGACCCCGCTCCGCGCCGACTACGGCTACCAGGTGACCATCGGCCCCCGCACCTTCGCCAACTGGGGCCTGGTGCTCGCCGACGTCGCCCGCATCACCATCGGCGCCGACGTCCAGATCGGCCCCCACGTGCAGTTGCTCACCCCGACGCACCCCCTGGAGCCGGAACCGCGCCGCGCCAAGTGGGAGAGCGCGAAGCCCATCACGATCGGCGACAACGTGTGGCTCGGCGGCGGCGTCATCGTCTGCCCCGGCGTGACCATCGGCGAGGACACCGTCGTGGGCGCCGGGAGCGTGGTGACCCGCGATCTGCCGCCGGGCGTCCTGGCCGTCGGCAACCCGGCGCGCGTCATCCGTGAACTGACCCCGGCCGACGGCTGAGCCGAACAGCCCTGGCCCTCTTTAACAGCAACCCTCAGCCGAAACTGACCACTTCCAGCCACAGATCCAGCAGGCCGGCCTCTCCCAGTACCTGAACCCGGTCGCTGTCGCGGGGCAGTCGGCGGTAGAGGACGCACAGGACGTCCGCCACGGGGCCGCGCAGTGCGACCGTCGCCTTCTCGTGCGCGTGCCGGAAGGCGAGCCCGTCCGCGCCGACGTCGATCAGCCACTCGGCGGACGACGCGGCCCCCTCGCCGCCCCCGCCCTCGGGCGCACGGACGTCCGTCGCGTGCAGATGGAGCGTGCTGCCCGCGCGCGGCGTCAGCTTGTGCAGGTTCGGGTTGTACTGCCACATCACCGGGCTGGTGGCGATCTCCAGCCACTCGTCCAGGCAGTCGGCCGCCACGACCTGGTCCACCGTGAACTCCGCGCCCGCCGCGAGACAGGCGTCCGCGCGGTGGATCACCGTCTCGTGGGTGGCCCTGCGCGCCCAGAAGCCCGCACGGCCGTCCCCCGACCACGACCACACGGGTTCGTCGGGCCCGGCTGCGAGCAACTGCTCGACGAGCAGCAGCGCGCCCTCGGAGAACCAGTCGCCGAGCGCTTCGGCGGATGGCGCCCGCCCGTCCGGGGTGGTCTCGGGGCCGGGGCCCGCGAAGGCGGGGACGTCCTCGTCCGGGACGTTCGCTGAGGCCCGCGTCCTGACGATCTCCGCCATCCAGCGGTACGCGCCCCCGAGGTGCACGGTCAGTTCCCGGAGCGTCCACTCCGGGCAGGTCGGCACGGGCGCGCCCAGGTCGGCATCCCGTACGACGGCGTGGAACTGCCGGGCCTGCTCGGTGAGTTCGGCGCAGTAACGGGCGTGGTCCAGCGATCCCGGCCGTTCCGGCTGCGGTAAAGGTGTCGGCATGGCAGAGAGGCTAAGCGCCCGGCCCTCACGGGGCACCTCCCCGGACGGGCACCCGCACAGGAACCCGCGAGGTCACCGCTTCCGTACGAGCGTGATCCCGTCCCGTACCGGCAGCATCACGGACTCGACGCGCGCGTCGGCGGTGATCGTGTCGTTCGTCTGGCGGATGGCGAGGACGGCGTCGTCCTGGGCCGACGGATCGACGACCAGCCCCGTGCGCAGCACGTTGTCCAGCACGATGAGCCCGCCGGGGCGCATGCGCGGCACCAGTTCCTCGTAGTACGTCGGATAGCCGACCTTGTCCGCGTCGATAAACGCGAAGTCCACGGCCGGCTCCTCGGGAAGGGCGCGGAGCGTGTCCGCTGCGGGGCCGAGCCGGAGGTCGATCCTGTCGGTGACCCCGGCGCGGTCCCAGTAGCGGCGCGCGATGGACGTCCACTCGTCGGAGACGTCACAGGCGAGGAGGCGGCCGTCCTCGGGCAGCCCGCGCGCGATGCAGAGGGAGGAGTAGCCGGTGAAGACGCCGACCTCGACGGCCGAGCGCGCGCCGGTCAGCCTGACGAGCATCGTGAGCAGCACGCCCTCGTCATGGCTGACCTGCATCTCCGTGCCGGGCACGGCCTGCTGCGTCTCCTCGACGAGGTCGCGCAGCACGTCGTCGGCGGGTGTGCAGTGGGCCAGCAGATAGTCGTGGAGAGCGGGGTTCACGATGTCCATGGGCTCCTCCGGCGGCTCGTGCCGCCACCCTAAGCGGGACGGAGGAGCCCGGACTAGACCGCCATGCCGTAGACGATCGTGAAGAGCGTGCCGAGCGAGCCGATGATGAACACGCCCGTCAGTCCGGCGACGATCAGCCCCTTGCCCTGCTCGGCGCTGAAGGTGTCGCGCAGGGCCGTGGCGCCGATGCGCTGCTTGGCCGCGCCCCAGATGGCGATGCCCAGGCAGAGGAGGATGGCGACCGCCATCACGACCTCGATCATCACCCGGGCCTCGCTGCCGAGGGTCCCGAAAGGTCCCCAGTCGGGAGCGATTCCGCCGATGATGGTGGTGATATCGCCCTTGTCGGCTGCCAGGAACATGGTGAACTCACCGCCCCATGTCGGATGTTGGAGTGGAATGTCCGTGTGGACCGTCCGCGGGTGCGCGTCTGCCGCGTGGACGACGACGCGCTTCTCCCGGATTCTGTCATGAGTCGGAGCGGATCGGCACTGAACGGCTCGCGGATGGGGGAAGGTTGAGACGTGCGGGAGCGTCGGAAAAAGATATGGCTGCTGGGTCTCGGCGGCGGGCTCGGCCTGCTCGCGGGCTTCGTCGCGCTGCTCGTGGTCGGCACGTACGTGGCGGCGGCGAACCTCGCGGGAGGCGCCACGGGCGCCGCTGTGGGCCTCGCGAAGGGCGCCGTGCCGTCGGCGTACCAGGGGCTGGTGCAGAAGTGGGGCAACCTGTGCCCGGCGCTCAATCCCGCGCTGCTGGCGGCCCAGCTCTACCAGGAGAGCGGCTGGAAACCGGACGCGCAGAGCCATGCCGCGGCGCAGGGCATCGCGCAGTTCATCCCCGGCACCTGGGCGGCGCACGGCATCGACGGTGACGGCGACGGGGACCGCGATGTGTGGGATCCCAAGGACGCCATCCCGTCGGCCGCCAGCTACGACTGCAAGCTGGCCTCGTACGTGAAGGACGCGCCGGGCGACAAGACGGACAACATGCTGGCCGCGTACAACGCGGGCGCCTACGCGGTGATCAAGTACGGCGGGGTGCCGCCGTACGAGGAGACGAAGAACTACGTCTCGACGATCCGCAAGCTGGAGCAGAGCTTCGCCGCCAAGAAGGGCCGCGTCGACCCGTCCAAGCAGGCGGCCGGCGCCATCTACTTCGCCCAGCAGAAGCTGGGCACGCCCTACCTCTGGGGCGGCAACGGCACTCCGGAGCAGGGCGGCAGGTTCGACTGCTCGGGGCTGACGAAGGCGGCGTACAAGAGCGTCGGGATCGAGCTGCCGCGCGTCGCCAACGACCAGTGGAATTCGGGCCCGCACCCTAAACGTGATGAACTTCTCCCCGGCGATCTCGTCTTCTTCGGCACGGACTTGAACAACTCGCGGTCGATCGACCACGTCGGCATCTACGTCGGCGGCGGCCACATGATCGACGCGCCCTATACCGGCGCGAAGATCCGTTTCGATCCGATCGATACGCCGAAGTACTTTGGCGCGACTCGGCCTACGGCCGGATGATGTCCGGGTGTGTAATGTGCTGTGAACGCTGAGTGACGCGTGGGGCCTGAGCTGCGACGACGGGTCACCCTTCGATAACGTCCGGGTGATCGTTCGGTAAGAGCGGAACGCCAGGTGTGCCACGTGTCGTTCTATGGTGCGGAACGGATGTTCCGCACCGCGACCACGGGGGTCGGCAGCGCAGAAGAGCGACGAGTAGAGCAGAGTGAGGGGCCGCACCGCGATGGCTGTTTGGGACAACCCTGATGTCGACCTGCTCTATGAGATCAACGGGCTGGCGAAGGAAGCCCCCACCTGGGCCGATCACACCATGGAGTACGTCGGCGAGTACGGCATCGTGTTCGGGCTCGTCCTGCTCGGGCTGTGGGCCTGGTGGCGGATCACCCGCCGCCGCGAGACCCGTGACGAGGCCGTGGCCGGTTTCGCCGGGCTGATGTGGGCGCCGCTCGCCGCCGCCGTCGCGCTGCTGGTGAACATCCCCATCCGCGGCTTCGTGGAGCGCCCCCGCCCCTTCTTCGACCACCACGGTCTGGAAGTCCTGATCGCCGGCAAGTCCGACTACTCGTTCGTGAGCGATCACTCCACCCTGGCCATGGCCCTGGCCGTCGGCATCTTCATGGTCAACAGGAAGTTCGGCCTCATCGGCATCGTGCTCGCCGTCGCGGCCGGTTTCAGCCGGGTCTACATGGGCGTGCACTATCCGACGGACGTCATCGGCGGGCTCGCGCTCGGCACGGCCGTCTCCCTGCTGCTGGCCCCGGCCGCGATGTGGCTGCTGACGCCCGTCGTGCGCGCCGTCGCGGGCTCTCCGCGGGTGGGCGCGCTGGTGTGGGCGGGCGCGAAGGGCGGCGCCGGTGACGCCGGCGCTGGTGCCGAGGCCGCCGCGTCGGCGGACGGCCGCCGGGGCGGCCAGGACGGGCCGGGCGTGGACGCGGCGGCGGAGCCGGGCACGCGCAGGGGCCGGGGCAGGGACCGCGATCTGGCGGCGTGACGCCCCTTGCCGTGACGTGACGGCGCGACGGCACCGTCGCGCCCCCTTGAGCCTGGGCGGCCGGGCGGTGGCCCCCCGAAGCGGCGGCGCCTGAGCGCTGGTGTCAGTCCTGGAGCCCTCGCAGGTGTGCGGCGGCGTCCGCGCGGGCCTTGTCGCGGGCCCTGCGCGCCGGTCCCCGCCAGCCGCAGTCGCATCTCGCGCTGGTGAAGGAGCCCCGCTCATCGGTCGACGTACGGTGTCCGTCCTGCTCTTCGAGCTTCGGCTCGGGGGCTAGGTCGTTTCTGATGGCTCTTGCTGGGGTGGGTGGATCAATGCTGGGGATGGGCAGGCGCGTCGTATGGTGCGGCGA
>NZ_BAAGSO010000019.1:0-11305 GCF_054782395.1 Streptomyces daliensis
TCGCCGCACCATACGACGCGCCTGCCCATCCCCAGCATTGATCCACCCACCCCAGCAAGAGCCATCAGAAACGACCTAGCCCGTCGGTACTCAAGGGAATGTCCCCCTCATAACCGAATGCCTTGAAGTCGGAACCTAATTCCAGGAACTAGGTTCCGACTTTTCTTTTGGTTCGAGTTGTCCGCAGACCTCTGTCAGGATCTGGGAACGGCCAGCGCAAAAGCGTTCCTGGCCCCGGAACCTTTTCCCGTCCTGTGAAGGGGGCGTTGCGGTCCTCAATCTCGCTGGGCCGCAACGCCCGCTTACCTGTGAATTTCTTGCTCCAAGGTTGGCTCACCCATGCCTCATCGCAATTCCTTCGTCCAGATATCTTCTGCGATAAGCGTTGCCATGTTCCTCGGCGCTGCGTCTACCGGATGCTCCAGCTCGACTGGAGACCAGCCGAGGTCGGGTACCGCGCGGCCCCACTCTGTCTCCGCGAGGGCGACGGAGACGACCGCGCCGAACACGGCGTCCTCCGTGCCGTCGAGTACCTCTCTGCCGCGCGGTGTGGAACGTGTCGCTCGGGATTTCACGACTGCCTACGCGCAGCACGACGCTCGTCACGGCGGCGACCGGTCGTACGCCGAAGCCGGGGCGCGGGCGGCCAAGTTCGCCTCGGGCGAGCTGGCGGACGTCCTCTCGCAGCAACGGCCGAGCCAGGGCAAGGCGTGGGCGGCGCTCCGCGCCGAGCAGGCGCGCCAGAAGGTCAAGGTCACTTCGGCGGTGGTTCCTGATGGGGCCCCTGCGGTGAGCGCGTCTTCCGCTCTCGTGCGGGTCGGCTACACCCTGACGACGGCGCCGGAGTCCGGCCAGCCACGGCGCAGCAGCGAGCAGCTCGTGGTGCGCCTGGAGCGCACCTCCGAGGGCTGGCGTGTCACTGCTCTTCCCTGGGCCTGACGGTCGCCATGCGGAAGGGCGCAGCAGCCGTTCTGGGGCTCATCGCGGCCATGGTGGTCGGAGGCATCGCGCTGCTGGTGATGTCCGGTGGAGCCGTCTCCGCCACCGCCCAGGAGACCGGGCCGGGCGGCGGGATCGCCACCGACGCTCCGGTCCCCGGCTGGGTGCGCAAGCTCATCAACAAGCATGCGGATGAGGCGTGCCCGCAGATCACGGCGTCGCTTCTGGCCGCGCAGCTCTACCAGGAGAGCCGGTTCGACCCCAAGGCGGAGTCGTCCGCGCATGCCGTGGGGATCGCCCAGTTCATCCCTTCGACCTGGGCCCAGTACGGGGTGGACGGCGACGGGGACAAGAAAAAGGACCCCCTCAACCCCGCCGACGCCGTCGCCTCGATGGCGCACTACGACTGCGTCCTGGCCACGGAGGTCAAGGACGTTGCGGGGGACTCCACGGAGAACATGCTCGCGGCGTACAACGCGGGCGGCGGCGCCGTCCTCGAATACCAGGGGATTCCGCCCTATCCCGAGACCCGCGACTACGTACGGACCATCCGCAAGCTGGCCGCGAAATGGGCTGACACAACCGTGCCCGACGCGACGGCGGGCAAGGGGGCGGGGCGTGCCATTTCCGCTGCCAAGACGGCTCTGAACACCTGGTACCAGTGGGGCGGAGACTGCGTCAGCCCTTACCAGGGCCAGGGCGGATGCGACTGCTCATCGCTGGTCAAGATGGCCTGGAGCAAGGCGGGTGTGAACCTGCCCCGCACCACCTACGACCAGGTGCACGCGGGAACGGCCGTCGAGAGCATGTCTCAACTCCGGCCGGGCGACCTGCTCTTCTCCGTCCCCGGAAGCGCCGGTCCCGAGCACGTCGGCATGTACCTCGGCGACGACCGGGTCATCGAGGCCCCGCACACCGGCGCCCAGGTGCGGATCAAGCCGCTCAGTTACTGGAAGCCCCAGATCACCGCGATGCGGCACGTCGGCTGACCGACGCACACAACGCATTCGGAACACCCCCCAACGAAGGAATGCACATGCACAACCTGCTCAACCTGGCGGCCGACCCCTCCCTGCACACGACGCTCGCCGCAGGAGGCGAACGGAGTGGGCGTGGTGAGCGGCGTCAAGCCGAACTGGGGTCCCTTCGCGAAGCTCGGCGGGACGGCGAAGGTGATCCTCGGCGTCATTGCGGCCGTCGTGCTCGCTATCGGCGTCGGCGCCTTCCTCGCCGGGCTCGGCAAGTCGAAGGGCTGGTTCGGCGAGGGGCATTCCACCATGGACAGCTCGCGCGGCAAGGGCATGATGATCGGCGGCCTGACCTGCATCTTCCTCGTGGCGTCCCTGGGAACGATCATCGCTACGACGTACGGCATGGGGGTGTGACCCGTGGCCGTAATCCCTCGGAGGACCAGCTCCTCCAACCGAGAGCCCGCCGGGCAGCCGTCGACGGTGAGGCCGTGGAGCATCGCACTCGGCGCGGTGGCGGCCGTCACCGTTGCCGGGATCGCCGTCAGCGTGACCACCGGCAGTGCGAAGACGCCCTCCACCGCCGCTTCCCCGACCAGCCGCCCCGGCCCGACGTCGCACGAGGACCGTGTACGGGTGCTGGACGGGGTGCCCGTCGGCTACCCGCGTACGAAGGCCGGCGCGAAGGCGGCGGCGGCCAACTACACCACCGTCAGCGGCAGCACGGCCTTCCTCACCGACAAGAAGGCCCGGCACCGCGCGACATCCGTCATGGCCACCAACGACGCCGCCTCGACGGTGACCGAGAAGGCGGACGAGACGGCGAAGGACGCCGCGAGCGCGCTGCGGGGCGACAAGGCGAAGGTCAACGCGAAGAAGGCGGTCTCCCGTACCGGTGTGCTCTCCGCCCGCGTGCTGGGCTTCGACGGGCACAGCGCCATGGTCCGGCTGTGGACCACCACGGTGCGCGGCAGTACGTCAGGGCACGCGACGCTGACGTCGGACTTCCGCGCCGTGACCGTGACCCTGGCCTGGGAGGACAGCGACTGGAAGCTCAAGGACAGTTCGCGCACGGCGGGCCTGGTGGCTCCGGCCGACGAGAGCCAGGCGTCGAACGTCACGAGTGACTTCTCCGACTACATCCCCGACGCCGCCCACGACCCGGTCGTGAGCGGCGCTACGGGGCAGGACGGCTTCCCGGCGCCCTACGAGCGCAGCGAGTCCGGGGCGCACGCTGCCGCCACCAGCGCCGCCGTGCTCTACGGCGACCCGCGCTTCTACACCGACGAGGGCTGGCGCCACAGGATGCTGGCCGCCACCGCGGCGCCGTCCGTACGGGAGTCGGTCGTCGCCGATGCCGATTCGACGGCGCAGTTGGTGAGGGAGAACCGGGGGCTCGGCAGCGACGGCGCGACGGCGGACGGTGCGGAGCTGATCACGCGGACGGCGGTGCTCGCGACGCGGTCCGTGTCCTGCTCGGCGCGGGCGGCGAGCGTCGAGCTGTGGACCGCGTCGGTGGGCGGGCTCGCGGGGCAGGACGAGACACAGCGCCCGCGCATCGCCTACCTGCGCATGACGGTCGACCTCACCTGGTCCGGCGGGACGTGGAAGACGACGTCGGTAACACCTTCCGAGCCGCTCGTGCCGTCTCCCCTGGCATCCGAAGAGGCCACCCCAGCCGACAGGTTCACCGACGTAGGGGGTGCCCGCAGTGCGCCTGCGACCGCGTGAGGACGCCCCCGGGCTCCTGGCCCTCGAACGACGCGCGCCGTCGCGCTGGACCCGCCGGGCGCACACCGTGGCGGCGGGCGTCGTGGCCCTCGGCTTCCTCTTCGTGCCGTCAGCCGTGGCGAACCCGTTCTGCTACATCCCCATGGTCTGCGAGACGAAGGAGGCCATCGACTTCGCCTCGGACCCGCTGGGTTTCCTGTTGCAGGCGCTCACCGAGGCGAACATCTGGTTCCTGCGCAAGATGCTGGAACTGATCCAGAACACCACGGAGATCGACCTCACGAGCAGCACCTTCATCAAGCAGTACGCGCTCATCTTCGCGGCGTCCTCGCTGTTCACCGTGGCCCTGTGGCTGATCGCTGTCGCCAAGCGCGCCGTACGCGGTGTCGGAGTGACCACGGCCGTCGGGGAAGCGGTCGGGTTCCTGCTGCTCCAGTTCGTGGTCAACGCGATGACGCCCGGCGCCATCGCCCTGCTGATGAAGGCCATCGACGAAGTCACCGCAATCTTCGAACCGTACGCCACCGCCAACTTCACACCGTTCCTGGAAAACCTCCTCAAGATCATGGCGGCGAATCCCCAGGTCGGTGCGGGGCAGCTCCTGGCCGTCAACCTGATCATGCTCGCCGGGGCCCTGCTGATGTGGATCGAGCTGTTGATCCGCAGCGCGGCGATCTACGTGGCCGTCGCGCTCGGTCCGCTGGTGAACGCGGGCCTGGTCGACCGGGACCTGTGGGGCAAGAGCAGGAAGTGGTTCGGGGCCATCTTCGCGATCGGCCTGAGCAAGCCCGTGCTCTTCGCGTTGCTCGGCCTCGGCGGCGCCATCCTCAGCGACTCGTCGGGAAACATGTCGGACGCGGTCTCCAAGACGCTGGTGGGCGCGCTGATCCTGCTCCTTGCCGTGTTCGCCTCCGCCACGCTCTACAAGTGGCTGCCCGCGTTCGGCGACGAGATGTCCCAGCTTCACCACGACCGCAAGACGGGTCAGTCGGCGGGCCCGGCCTCCGTCATCGACGGTCCCGGCCAGCACGCGAACCGGGCGATGAGCATGCACGTCCAGGACGCGCTGGTCGGAGGCGGAGGCGGGGGCGGCGGCGGAAAGGCCGCCGGGGGCAAGGCGTCGGCAGCGGCAGGCGGCAAGGCGGCCTCCTCGACCGTGGGCGGCGGCACGGCCGCTGCCGGTCCCATGGGCGCGGCGGCCACGGGGGCGAAGACCGGTGTCGACGTGGCCAAGAAGAAGGCGGCCGAGGCCCCCGGCGCACGAGGGACGGGCGCCGCTGACGGCGGCACCGGGCAGGGCCAGCCACAGCAGGGCGGCGACGGAGCCGCAGAACCCGGCGCCCCCGCCTCTGCCCGCCCCCAAGGCCCGACGAGCGGCCCGATCGTCGGCTCGGGCCCGAGGCCGGGCCCACCGACGGGCGGCGGACCTGGCGCCGACGCCGCTCCGGAAGGCCCCGCCCCGGCCCCTCCGCCCTCCGCACCCGGCTCCGGGCCTGCGGCCTCCGCCCCTCCGCCTTCTCGCCCGACCGGTGATCTTCCCGGCCGTCCGGACCCCAGCAAGGACCAGTGACCCATGTCTGTTCGCACGTACCAGTTCGGAAAGCACCGCCCCACGGGGCTGGTGGGCAGGCGCGACCTCGGGGAACAGGTCCTCCTCGGCGCCGGTGCAGCCCTCGGGGTCCTGCTCGGCTACCTCTTCAGCGGCGCGACGGCTCTGGCCGTGACCGGCATGGCCCTGCCGGTCCTGTGCGCACTCGCCGTGGTCTACGCCCCGTACCGGCCCAAGGGCACCTCGCAGCGCCGCACCGTCTACCGCTGGTGGCGCATCACCCGCTACCGCCGACGGGCACTGCGCCGCACGGGCGGCGTGTGGGTTTCGCCCGCGGTCGAAGCCGGTACGGGCCGCGACGGCAGGCCCCCGCGAGCCGCTCTCGCGGAGCCGGAGGGGATCGCCGGGATGACCTGGGTGCCGGTCACGGTGCGCGGCCAGGACGCGGTCGTGGTCCTCCAGCCCGAGGCGGGATGCGTCACCGCCGCGCTGGAGGTCGCCTCTCCGGGACTGGGCGGCAAGGAGGCCGCGGAACAGACCGTCGCCCTGGAGCGCTGGGGCGAGTTGCTCGACGCGTTCGGCAACGCGGAGGAGCACCCCGTCAAGCGCATCCAGGTCCTCGCCCGCCAGGTGAAGAGCGACCCGTACGCCCATCAGCGCTTCCTCGCCCAGCGCGACGCGTCCGCGGCGGCCTCCGAGGCGCCGCAATGGCTGAAGGACTCCTACGACGTGCTCGCCGACGCCGTATCCACCTCGGCCGAAGAGCACCGGTACTACCTCGCCCTCCACGCGAAGTTCAGCAGGAACCTGGCCTCCGAAGGCGCCGCCCGCGCTGTGGGCGACGAGGGCGTGGCCGCCGCGACGGGCACCTACCTGGAAGAGCTGTGGGCACGCGCCGAGGACGCCGACCTCTCGGTGATCGCCCCGCTGGACGAGGGCAGGCTGACCGCGTTCATCCGCAACTCCTACGACCCCGACCACGCCATCTGGGACACCGGCCTGCCCCGGCCGCACGCCTTCCCCCGCAACGTCGACGTCCGCGACGGCGCCCACTTCGCCGCCCGCGCAGCGGGCTCGGCCTCGTGCTGGTACCACGCCACCGCGGCCGTCGTCGGCTGGCCCACCACGCCGGTCGGCCCGGACTTCCTCTCGCCGCTGCTGATCGGCATGCCCGATGTCATCCGCACCATCGCGATCACCCAGGAGCTGGAGCCGAACGACAGGGCCGTGGACCGCATGCTGGCGGAGGACACGAACAACCAGGCGGAGATGCTCCGTGACCGTCAGCGCGGCAAGAACATCGACCCGCGGGACCAGATCGCCGCGCGCGCCACCGGTTCGCGGGGCATGGCCCTGGCCTCCTCGGGCGCGGCCGGAGCCGCCGTCGTCGGCTACCTCACCGTCTCCTCACGCACCCCGGAGGAACTGGAGCGCACCAAGCGCACCACCGCCTCCCGCGCCCGTAACGCCCACCTGCGGATCGAATGGCTCGACCTGGAGCACGCGCGGGCCTTCGCCACCACCCTGCCCTTCGCCGGAGGCATCAAGTGACCGACCTGCTCGACGCCAGCCCGCTGACTGCGATGTACGAGACGGCCCGTCGCGGCCTCTACACCGAGACCACCACCAGCCAGGCCCTGTACCTGCCCATCGCACCGCCGACGCTGGGATCGGCAGGCGCCATCATCGGCCGCGAGCTGTACTCCGGGAAGGCGTTCATCTACTGCCCCTTCACCGCCTTCGGGGACGGCCTGCCCGGCGGCAACATGATCGTGATGGGCGACACCGGACGGGGGAAGAGCGCGCTCACCAAGACCTACACCGCCCGGCAGATCCGCCTGGGCCGGAAAGTCGTTGTGCTGGACACCAAGGAGCAGAAGGAGCGCGAGGAGGGTGAGTGGGCCGCGCTGGGGCGCTCGCTGACCGGGAAAGGCCCCGGTGAAGTTCGCTCCGGGCGGCGGCCGGGGCGCCTCCTGCATCAACCCCCTGGACCCGGCCATCGCGGGCAAGCGGCAGGTCGAGCTGGTCCGCACGATCGCGGAACTCGGGCTCGGCAAGCCGCTGGACGAGTTCGCCGGCTCAGCGCTGCGGATCGCGATCCGACGGGCCCACCAGCGCGCCGGTGAACTGGGGCGCGCACCCGTCCTCGCCGACGTCGCCGCCGCACTCCGGGCCCCGGAGGAGTCCGACGCCACAGCAAAGAAACGCACGCGGAACGACCTTCTCGGGGACGGGCTGGAGGTCTCCTACGTCCTGGACCGGCTCTGCGGGAACGAGGACGACACCACCGGCGATCTCACCGGGATGCTCGACGGCCCGACCAGCCTGGATGTCGACCTCGACGCCGACATGGTCGTCTTCGACCTGACGAAGGTCCCCAGCGGCGGCGTCGCCATGACCCTCCTCGTCGCCGTCATCTCCGTCTTCCTCGAAGAGGTCTGGCTCCGGCCGCTGTGCGAATGCGGCACCGAGCCGAGCCAGCACGACCGCGTGGTCGTCGACGCCAACTCCGGGGCCTGGGAACTCGGCCCGAACCGGGACGCTGGCTGCAAGCGCTACACCCAGCGCAAACGCATCCTCGTCTGCGAGGAGGCATGGCACATCCTGGGCACTCCGCAGCTCGCCGCGCTCCTGGAGAAGTTCCTCAAGTTCGCCCGCGGCTACGGCCTCTCGTGCATCTTCATCGTCCATCACCTCAGCGACATCGACGACTCCGCGGAGACGGCCGCCGCGCTGAAGATGGCCGACACCATCGTCATCTACAGCCAGAAGAAATCCGAAGCGGACGCGACGGTGGCACGCCTGGGCCTGCCGTCCTGGACCGCCGGGCACATCATGCGCCTGCGCCGTGGCGTCGCCCTGTGGAAAGTCGGCGAAGTGATCTACCCCGGCGTCCAGCACCTCCTGGTCGAAGCCGAGCAGCACCTGTGCTTCTCCTCCGGCTCCATGACCGACCTCACCAGCACTTCCCCGGACACGGAATGAGCCGACACAAGATGAGCCGACACCGCCCCCTCGCCACCGTCGACGCGACCGTGCTCCCAAGGGACGAGCACGCGGTACGCAGCGACATCGACCAGCTCCACGCCGAGGCCCTCGCCCTCGCCCGCCGCATGAAGCAGCTCTCGACCACCCTGAACCACGGCGACTACTGCGCAGCCGGAGGACGCCTCCAGACGGGCGTCGGCCACGTATGGCGGGCCGCCGAGGAACTGCACAGCGCCTTCCACACGGCCCCGCCACGGTGCGCCGGACCCGACGCCTCGCTCGCCCTCCTGTGCCGTCGGCGCATGCGCTACCTGGCCGCACGCGTCGCACGGAGGGCCGCGTGATGGAGGGGACCTCGCTCGTCCTCTACCTGCTCACCGCCGTGTGCGGCGTGGCGCTCCTCGCGGTGTGGTGCACCACCAACCGCACCCGGCGCAACGCGGGCTTCGCCTCCAAGCGGCGGCTCAAGAAGCAGCTCTCCGCCAAGAGCGTGCTGAAGGCGCACGAGATCCGCCCCTCCCTCACCGCCGCCCCGTCAGCGGCGGTCGAGCTGACCAAGCCACATCAGGCCGCCGACCGCTGACACCCGGCCTGGACGCACCGCACCGCCCCCGCACCACTGGAGTACCTGGCCATGTCCCCTTCTCCCCACGACTTCGGCTACTTCCTCGGCACCTCCCAGCGGCCGAAGGGCGTCGAGCTGTGGTCCCGCGCCGACAAGGCGTGCCGCGTCATCGGCCCCATGGGCAGCGGCAAGACCATGCGGTTCTTCGCCCCCACCATCCGTGCGTGGACCGGGCCGGTGCTGGCCACCTCGACCAAGGCGGACCTCGTCGAACTCACCCTGGACGCCTGTCGGCAGGATGACCGGCCGGTCATGGTCTTCGACCCGCAGAACATCGCCTCCTCGCTCCCGAAGTTCCGCTGGTCACCGATCACCGGCGCCTCGGACACCGAGACCGCCATGATGCGGGCCAAGGGATTCGTCGCCGGGTCACGTATCCCCGGCGCGGCGGCGCAGTCCAGCGAGGGCGCCGTCTTCTACAAGGGACAGGCCGCCAAGGTCCTGGCCGCGTTCCTCCACGCCGCCGCCCTCGACGGGGCGGGCATCGACCAGGTGCTGAAGTGGGCCAGGAAGCTCACCGACCCGGCGCCGCTGGGCATTCTCAACGCCCACCCCTGCGCCGGTCCCGGCTGGGCGGACATGCTGCGCACCGCCAGCACCGGCGACAGCCGCACCGTCGGCAACACCGCCTCCACCCTCGACGCCGCCCTGGAACCGCTGATGCACCAGTCGGTGCTCGACGCCCTGGCCGACGGAGGCGAGGACGCGACGGACTTCCGCGCCTTCCTCGACGCGGGCGGCACCCTCTACATGCTCGGCAAGGACTCCGAGGTCAACTCGGTCGCACCGCTGACCACCGCCGTGACCGAAGACCTCCTGGACATCGCCGAAGCCCACGCCATCGCCTCCCCCACGGGACGGCTGGACCCCCCTCTCCTCGCGGCCCTGGACGAAGCCCCGAACATCGCGCCCATCCCCTCGCTGCGGCAACGCGTCGCGGACGGCCGGGGGCGCGGCATCACCGCGCTCTACGGTCTCCAGGGCTGGGCCTCGGCCCGCGCCCGCTTCGGCGAGGAAACGGCCGCCGAACTCGCCTCGTTCACCAACCACGTCGTCGTCTTCGGCGGCGCGAAGGACCCCGCGTTCCTCAAGGACATGTCGGACCTGTGCGGCGAGGTCGAGCGCGTACGCAAGACCAAGACCACCACCGGAGGTCACCAAGGCGGCCACTCGACCGCGACCCACATGGAGAGGGAACCGGTCCTGCGCGGCGACGAGATCCGCGGCCTGGCCGAGGGCCACGCCCTCGTCCTCGCCGACAACCTCCCGCCCGTCGTCACCCGCCTCGACGGCATGTGGACCTGGAACTCCTGGCCCCGGATCGAAGCCCACGTCCACGACCTGCGGAAAGCCAACGAAGAAGAGCGCATCCGGCAGGCCACCGCGCAGCACCGCCAGCGGCGCGCACACGCCGCCGCCTGGGCGGACCGCGAGGGAGCCGCCACGTGACGGAGAACCCGCTCGCCCGCTACGCGCCCTTCCCCGAACCGCCCGCGCTGATCGCCAACTACCTCGCCGAGCGTGCCTCGGAGCAGTCGGTGGTGGACGGCCCCTCACCCTGGGACCTCGGAGCCCTGCCCGCCGAACTGCTCGCACCCATGCCGGACTGGCTCGACTCCGTGTGCCGCTGGCTCAACCAGACCTACGCCTGGCAGCCGCACCACGTCATCCCGCCATGCTGGGCACAGCACGAACACCTCGCCTACGAGATCGCGGCCCTCGCCTTCGCCCGCACCGACGCCTACGAGGACCCCGGATCGACGGTGCTCTGGCACGAGCAGTACGACCGCTTCCTCACCCGCATGAACAACGCCCTCGGCAAGACCGGCGACGAATGCCGCGTCGGCCGCCACGACCACCGGCCCGCCCGCTTCCAGCTCGCCGCCTGGCCACCGTGCACCCCCGCAGCCGAGGCAGCCCGGCCAGCCGCACCAGCAGAGGGGAACGCCTGATGTTCACGAACCCCGACATCGTCCTCGCCCCGCACCCGCACCGCGGTCTGGTTGCCCACAGCGGATGGGAACAGGTCGAGGCCCGAGCCGTACTCCGCGACTTGGGATGGCAGTGGGAAGCAGAACTCCACGCCCTCGTACCACCCGACGACATGACCGAGGCCGACGCCGGAACCCATGCAGTGGAAGCCCTGGAACTCCACGGACACCGCACCGGGTACGCGACGGGCCCGTACGGCGTCATGCGGCTGACTACCGACCGCGCCGAACAGGTCTTCGCGAGGGCCGCCGTACACCCACCGTACGAAGGGCGGAGCCTTCACGCAGAAGGGAGGGGCCATGAATCTGCGACGCGGGCCGTCGAGCCTGCCAACTCGCGGGTACGGAAAGGGGAACCGTACGGACACCGGCTGGAGCACGTGCAGGCGGTACCGGAGAGGACCGATGATCCTCCGGCCCTCTGAGTGGGGCATCGTGTTGCGGGGCTTCACGCGGACGGATTCCCGGTACGTATCCTGCGCCTAGTGGGATGCATGAGGGTGGTTCGTCCAGT
>NZ_BAAGSO010000020.1:0-63085 GCF_054782395.1 Streptomyces daliensis
TGCCTCCGGCTCGGGGTTAGCACCACCTCTTCCCCCAGGGGACTTCCACCCCCAAGCAATCGCCCATGCTGGGCGCACAACGGGCGAGGCCCCGGCCGTGGGCCGGGGCCTCGCACACTCCGTCACTCAGTCGGTGAACCGCTCCGTCGCTACGGGTCAGTTCTCCGCCGCGCCGCCGCCGTCCGCAGCGGCACCGCCGTCATCCGAACCCTGGTTCGTGTTGCCGCCGTCGTCGTCCGGGGGCGAGGGGTCCTCGTCCGTCGGGTCCGAGGTGTCGCCGCCGCTGCCGCCGCCGTTCGAGGAGTTGCCGCCGCTGCCGGAGCTGGTCTCGGTCGGGCGCCCCGTGGGCTGGTTCGACGGGGTCGTCTCGGGGTCGGTGGGCCGGCTCTCCGAGTACGTCGGGGTCGGCGAGTAGTCGCCGGTGTCGCCCGTGCTGGTGCCCGGGTCCTCTTCCTCGGTCTCCGTCGGCGTCACGGACGGCTCGTCCGAGGTCTTCTCGTCCTTGGGCGCCGAGCTGGAGGTGTCGGGCTTGGGTGTCTTGTCCCCGTCGTCCGAGCCGGAGTTGAGCGCGAAGAAGATGCCGCCCGCGATGGCGATCACGGCGAGGAAGGCGATCAGCGCGTACTTGACGCCGCTGCCGCGCCCGCCGCCGCCCCGGTGTCCGCCCTCGAAGCCGCCGTCGTCGCGGTCGGGGCGGCCCATCAGCAGGGGCGGGCCGAGCTGGGAGGTGTCGCCGTGCTGGGGGTGCTGGCGGGCATCGGCGCCGGGCACGCCCATGGCGGGGGTGGAGCCGCCGGCGTGCGCGACGGGGCCCGTGTTCCAGATGCCGCCGGTGTGGCCGCCCTGCTCGTGGAGCATCTGGAGCGCGTACTGCGTCAGACCGCGCATCTCCTCGGCGGTCTGGAAGCGGTCGTCGGGGTCCTTGGCCAGCGAACGCATGACCAGCCCGTCCAGCTCCGGCGGCACCGCGTCGGAGACCTCGGAGGGGAGCGACGGGTCGTCCTGCACATGCTGATAGACGACCGAGAGGGGAGTCTCGCCGGTGAAGGGGGGTCTGAGCGTGAGCAGCTCGTAGAGCAGACAGCCCGTGGCGTAGAGGTCCGAGCGGGTGTCGACGGTCTTGCCGAGGGCCTGCTCGGGGGAGAGGTACTGCGGGGTGCCCATGACCATGCCCGTCTGGGTCATGGTGTTGGAGGCGCCGTGCAGGGCGCGGGCGATGCCGAAGTCCATCACCTTGACCGCGCCGGTGTTGGTGATGATGACGTTGGCGGGCTTGATGTCGCGGTGCACGATGCCGTGCTGGTGGCTGTAGGCCAGGGCCTCCAGGACGCCCGCGACGATGATCAGCGCCTGGTCGGCCGGCGGAGCGTCGGCGTTCAGCAGCAGATCGCGGATGGTGCGGCCCTCGACCAGCTCCATCACGATGTACGGCGTGATGTTGCCGCCGATCTGCTCCTCGCCGGAGTCGTACACGGCGACCACGGAGTGGTGGTTGAGCCCCGCGACGGACTGCGCCTCGCGGGTGAACCGGGCCTTGGAGACCGGGTCCTCCGCGAGATCGGGGCGGAGCAGCTTGACGGCGACCGTACGGCCGAGGCGAAGGTCCTCGGCTGCGAAGACCTCTGCCATGCCGCCGCGGCCGAGTCGGTAGGTCAGGCGGTAGCGGCCGTCACCGACCAGCCCCTGGTTTCCCCACAACTCCGGCGAATCCGGCATGGAGCCGCCGTTCGCGTCGGGGTCCGAAGGGCCCCCGGCGGCCTGCGTCTGAGCCATCAGTCCTCGCCGTCGATTTCGGTTCCGCGCCGCGCGCGGTACGTACTCCCCCGCTTCGCTGGGGATGTCCCGACCCCCGCTTGGAGGCTACAGGCTCGGAGGAGGTACTTGGATGGGGACGGAGGAGTCATCCAAGCGGCTGCGGTACCTGACTGGCAAGTTCGCAGACCGCGAGCGGACCGCGACAGGACGGCCACACCTGTGGGCACAGGATGCGCATCCGGTTACGGAACGGGCAACGAGCTTGACGTACTAGAGCCCTCCGGCAGACTTGGGCCAGGATCAGGATCATTGTCACTGGATCAATTGTCACTGGATCGTCGGAGCCCCCTCGGGAAGCTCCGGGGACGTACCTGCGCGGGGGCAGCGCCGCCGAGGGGGAAGCAGTCAGATGAGCGACGACGGCGCACAGGCAGCCGCACAGTATTTGGGCCGTACGGTCGGCGGGGGGCGCTTCCAGCTTCAGAGCCTGCTCGGCGCGGGTGGCATGGCCTCCGTGTATCTCGCCTACGACTCGGTGCTCGACCGCCAGGTCGCGGTCAAGACGCTGCACACCGAGCTGGGGCGCGAGCAGTCCTTCCGTGAGCGCTTCCGGCGCGAGGCGCAGGCAGTGGCGAAGCTCACGCACACCAACATCGTCTCCGTCTTCGACTCCGGCGAGGACGAGATCGACGGCTCGATGGTCCCGTACATCGTCATGGAGTACGTCGAGGGCAAGCCGCTGCGCAGCGTGCTGGACGAGGACGTGGCGCAGTTCGGCGCCATGCCGACCGAGAAGGCCCTCAAGATCACCGGTGATGTGCTGGCAGCGCTCGAGGTCAGCCACGAAATGGGCCTGGTGCACCGCGACATCAAGCCCGGCAACGTGATGGTGACCAAGCGCGGCGTCGTCAAGGTCATGGACTTCGGCATCGCGCGGGCCATGCAGTCCGGGGTCACCTCGATGACGCAGACCGGCATGGTCGTGGGCACCCCGCAGTACCTCTCCCCCGAGCAGGCGCTCGGGCGCGGTGTGGACGCCCGCTCCGACCTCTACTCCGTCGGCATCATGCTCTTCGAGCTGCTGACGGGACGGCTGCCCTTCGACGCGGACTCGCCGCTGGCCATCGCGTACGCGCATGTGCAGGAGGAGCCGCCCGTCCCCTCCTCGATCAACCAGGCGATCCCGCCCGCCGTGGACGCGATGATCGCGCGCACGCTGAAGAAGAACCCCAACGAACGTTTCCCCTCCGCCGAGTCGATGCACGACGAGTGCCATCGCATCGGCGGCTCCGGCGCGGCCTCCGGGGCCAACCCGATGATCGTCGGCGGCGTCCCGGCGGCGAACAGCGGCGCGGGCGTGGGCCAGGCCGTCTTCCCGCCCGTCGGGCAGGCGCAGGGCACCCCGCCGCCCGGCAGTGTGCAGCAGCCCTACCAGGGGCAGTACGGCGGCTTCGGCCCCTCGACCCCGCCGCCCGCCACGGGCCCCGCGCCCATGGGCCAGCCGGGCTACGCGACGGGCTCCCCCTACCAGGGCGGCGCCCACACCCCGCCGCCGTACGCCATGTCGCCCACCCCCTCGGGGAACGGTGGCGGCGGCAAGAACAACACCCCGGTGATCATCGGCTCCGCCGTCGCGGCCATCGTGGTCGTCGCCGCGCTGATCATCGCGATCAGCATGAACAGCGGCGGCGAGGAGGAGCCCCAGGCCGGTGGCGGGTCGGGCGGCGCGACGTCCCAGGAACCGGCGGGCACGGGCGGCAGCGGCGGCGAGGACGCCAGCTCGGACTCGGACGACACCGACCAGTTCAAGCCCGAGGACAAGACCAAGACCATCGACTCCACCAAGTGCACGGACGCGACCGAGAGCTACAACGACAAGTCCAAGGTTCTCATCCCCGAGTTCACCTACAAGAACCTGTCCTCGGTGAAGCAGTGCATCCGCGAGGCCGGGTGGAAGCTGGGCGACGTCTCGTACGAGGACGAGAACGTCTGGGGCAAGAACATGGTCCTGGAGCAGTCCCCCGACGACCTGGACGACTTCGACCCCAAGAAGGACTCCATCGACCTGACCGTCTCCACCGGCAAGCCGGAGTAGCCGGAGCAGCCGGAGCCGCTTGCCGCCGGGTCCGCCTCCGCGCCCGCGTCTGTGTCTAGGCCGGGCGCCTCACCTCCACCGTGCGGAAGCGGTCCGAGACGAACGCGCCGTCGCACAGCGCCGCGTTCGCCGCCGGGTTGCCGCCCGAGCCGTGGAAGTCCGAGAAGGCGGCGGTCTGGTTGACGTACACCCCTCCGGTGAGGTTGAGGGAGAGCTGGGCGCACTCGTCCAGGCAGGCGTCCTCGATCAGGCGCTCGGCGTCCGGCGAGGTGGTGTAGGCGCCGACGGTCATCGCGCCCTTGTCCCGGATGGTGCCGCGCAGGAGGGACACCGCGTCCGCCGTGGAATCGACGGCCACCGCGAAGGAGACGGGCCCGAAGCACTCCGAGAGATAGACGGCCTCGGCATCGGGCTTCGCGGACTCCAGCTTGACGATCACCGGGGTGCGGACGGTGGCGTCCGGGAAATCGGGGTGCTCCACCGCACGGGAGGGCAGGGCCACCTCGCCGAGCGAGGGCGCGGACTCGATGCGCTCGCGCACCTGGGGGTTGACGATGGCGCCCAGCAGCGCGTTGGCACGGGCATCGTCCCCCAGGAGCTTGGAGACGGCCGTGGCCAGATCGGCCACCACCTCGTCATAGCTCTTCTCGCCCGCGTCCGTGCTGATGCCGCCCCTCGGGATCAGCAGGTTCTGCGGGGTGGTGCACATCTGACCGCTGTAGAGCGAGAGGGAGAAGGCGAGGTTGGCCAGCATCCCCTTGTAGTCGTCGGTGGAATCGATCACGACGGTGTTGACCCCGGCCTTCTCGGTGAAGACGCGGGCCTGGAGCGCGTTGGCCTCCAGCCAGTCGCCGAAGGCGGTGGAGCCGGTGTAGTCGATGATGCGGACCTCGGGGCGCAGCGCCAGCTCCTTGGCCAGGCCCTCGCCCTCGCGCTCGGCGGCCAGCGCGACCAGATTCGGATCGAACCCGGACTCGGCGAGCACCTCGCGGGCGATCCGCACGGTGAGCGCGAGGGGCAGCACCGCGCGCGGGTGCGGCTTCACCAGCACCGGATTCCCGGTGGCGAGGGAGGCGAAGAAGCCCGGATAGCCGTTCCACGTCGGGAAGGTGTTGCAGCCGACGAGGAGGGAGACGCCGCGCCCCACTGCGGTGAACCGCTTGCTGAGATCGAGGGGATCGCGCTTGCCCTGGGGCTTGGACCAGGAGGCGGACTCGGGGGTGCGGGTCTGCTCCTCGTACGCGTACACCACCGCCTCCATGCCGCGGTCCTGCGCGTGGGGGCCGCCCGCCTGGAAGGCCATCATGAACGCCTGGCCGCTGGTGTGCATGACCGCGTGCGCGAACTCGTGCGTGCGGGCGCTGATGCGCGACAGGATCTCCAGACACACGGCAGCGCGGACCTCCGGCCCCGCCGCGCGCCACGCGGGCATCGCCGCGCGCATGGCGGGCAGCAGCACATCGGCGTCCATGTGCGGATAGGAGATGCCCAGCTCCAGGCCGTAGGGAGAGGACTCGGTGGCGGTCCACTCGCCATCGGCCCCCGGCTGGTCGTCGAGCGCGAATCGGGTGCCGCGCAGCGCGTCGAACGCGGCCTGGCCCGCTTCCGCGCTCAGGGAACCGCCCTCGCCGTACGCCTTGGGGTGCTCGGGGTGCGGGGACCAGAATTCCCGGCTGCGGATCGCCTCCAGCGCCCGGTCACGGGCCGGGCGGTGCTTCTCGATGAGCTGCGCTGTGCTGAGTCCGGTGGTCACGAGCGACCAACTCCTCGCTGAGCTGGATGAATGGATGGGCGGCAGGCAACGGCCGCGACGGCCGGGGTGCGCCGGGGGGGGTGCGCTTCCCCGGCACAGGACAGATACTGCTACCGAACGATCGGTCGGGGCAAGGGGGCTCGTAAGCCTGTGGATAACTCGGTCAGCGGCGCGGATAGCATCGGCGGCATGCCAGCCAAGCGCGACGCCTACAAGCGCGACACGTACACGCCGGACTCGCTGCTCACGGTCGCCGTGCGGGTGTTCAACGAGCGCGGCTACGACGGCACGTCGATGGAGCACCTCTCCAAAGCCGCCGGGATCTCCAAGTCCTCCATCTACCACCACGTCCGCGGCAAGGAGGAGCTGCTGCGGCGCGCGATAAGCCGGGCCCTGGACGGGCTCTTCGGCATCCTGGAGGAACCCCGCGCCCGCGAGGGCCGCGCGGTCGACAGGCTCGAACACGTCACCCGCCGCACCGTCGAGGTGCTGATGACCGAGCTGCCCTACGTCACGCTCCTCCTGCGCGTGCGCGGCAACACCGACACCGAGCGGTGGGCGATGGAGCGGCGCCGCGAGTTCGACCAGCGGGTCGCCGAGCTGCTGAAACAGGCGACGGCCGACGGGGATCTGCGCGCCGACGTGGACGTACGGCTCGCGACGCGGCTGCTCTTCGGGATGATCAACTCGATCGTCGAGTGGTACCGCCCAGGGCGGGCCGGACGCGGCGCCACCACCAGCGAGGAGGTCGCGGAGGCCGTCGTCCGTACCGCCTTCGCGGGTCTGCGCGTCACCTGACGGGCGCGGGCGGGCCCCTGAGCCGCCCGGACGCCTGACACTCCCGCCCCTCACGCCTCCGGTTCGAGGTCGGTCTCCTCGAAGACCAGCAGCGTCCGCGTGCTGAGCACTTCCGGTATGGACTGGATACGGGTGAGCACCAGATCGCGCAGCGCCCTGTTGTCGGGCGTGTGGACCAGCAGCAGGACGTCGAAATCGCCGCTGACCAGCGCGATGTGGGAGGCACCCGGAAGCTCCCTGAGCTGTTCCCGCACGCTGCGCCACGAGTCCTGGACGATCTTGAGCGTGATGTAGGCGGAGGCGCCCTGACCTGCCCTTTCCTGGTCGACACGGGCGCTGAAGCCGCGTATCACGCCGTCCTCGATGAGGCGGTTGATGCGCGCGTACGCGTTGGCGCGCGAGACGTGGACCTGCTCGGCGACGGACCGCACCGAGGCGCGGCCGTCCGAACGCAGCAGCCGCAGGATGTCCCTGTCGATCGCGTCGAGGGGACGGGCCGGAGGACGCGGGATGTCGTCGGTGACCATCTGTTCGTCCGGCATGCCCTGCGGCCTCCCCTCCCTGGACGTCCTGCTGATATCGAACGCACTACTGGGCCGTTTGTCCACAGGCAGAGGGTGCCTGTAGCCAAAATGTGCCAGCGACCGAACAATCGGTAGGGAAGCCCACCAGGCTTCCCGCCCCTTCGCGGCTTCCCATGAGGAGGTGCTCGTCATGACGGTCCTAGAGCAGCCCGGTGCCTACCGCCTCGCGCCGCCCCCGGCCTGGCGCCCCCGCCTGGACCCCGCTCCCCTCCTGCCCGACGCCGAGCCGCACCGGCTGCTCGGCACCGGCGCGAAGCTGGACGCCGGGCTGCTGCGGGAGCTGTACGGAGAGCTGGTGCGCGGGCGGCGGTACAACGAGCAGGCCACGGCCCTCACCAAGCAGGGCCGCCTCGCCGTGTACCCCTCGTCCACGGGCCAGGAGGCCAGCCAGGTGGCCGCCGCGCTGGCGCTGGAGGAGCGGGACTGGCTCTTTCCCAGCTACCGCGACACCCTCGCGGCCGTCGCCAGGGGCCTGGACCCGGTCGAGGTGCTGTCCCTGCTGCGCGGTGACTGGCACTCCGGTTACGACCCGCGCGCCACCCGCGTCGCTCCCCTGTGCACCCCGCTCGCCACCCAGCTCCCGCACGCCGTCGGCCTGGCGCACGCCGCGCGCCTCCAGGGTGACGACGTGGTGGCGCTGGCCATGGTCGGGGACGGCGGCACGAGCGAGGGCGATTTCCACGAGGCGCTCAATTTCGCGGCCGTGTGGCAGGCGCCCGTCGTCTTCCTCGTCCAGAACAACGGCTTCGCGATCTCCGTGCCCCTCGCCAAGCAGACCGCCGCGCCCTCTCTGGCCCACAAGGCCGTCGGGTACGGGATGCCGGGCCGTCTGGTCGACGGGAACGACGCGCCGGCCGTGCACCAGGTCCTCTCCGAGGCCGTAGCCCGCGCCCGCGCGGGCGGGGGGCCGACGCTGGTCGAGGCCGTCACGTACCGCGTCGAGGCCCACACGAACGCCGACGACGCCACCCGCTACCGCACGGACGACGAGGTCGCCGCCTGGCGCGCGCACGATCCCGTCGCGCTGCTGGAGCGGGAGCTGCGGGAGCGGGGCCTGCTCGACGAGGAGGGCGTGCGGGAGGCGGCGCGGGCCGCCGAGGACATGGCCGCGAAGCTGCGCGAACGGATGAACGCGGACGCGGAACTGCGCCCCGCCGATCTCTTCGACCACGTCTTCGCCCGCGACACGGCGCGGCTGCGCGAGCAGGCCGAGCGGCTGCGCGCCGAGCTGGAAGCGGAAGCCGAAGCCGGGACGGGCACGGACACGGCGGGCACGGGGAGCGAAGGGGGAGACGCCCGATGAGTGCGGGGACGAGGACGGAAACCGGAGCGGGCACCGGTACCGGTACGGGGACGGGAGCCGGGGCAGGAGCGGGAGCGGGCCGTGGCGCCCGTACGCGGTCCTCGATGGCGCAGGCGCTGAACCGCGCGCTGCGCGACGCGATGGCCGAGGACCCGAGCGTGCACCTGCTCGGCGAGGACGTCGGCACGCTCGGCGGCGTCTTCCGGGTCACCGACGGGCTCGCGAAGGAGTTCGGCGCCGCACGCTGCGCCGATACGCCGCTGGCCGAGGCCGGGATCCTCGGCACGGCCGTCGGCATGGCGATGTACGGGCTGCGGCCCGTCGTGGAGATGCAGTTCGACGCGTTCGGCTACCCGGCCTTCGAGCAACTGGTCTCGCACGTCTCCCGGATGCGCAACCGCACACGCGGCGCGCTGCCGATGCCGCTCACCGTGCGCGTGCCGTACGGGGGCGGAATCGGCGGGGTGGAGCACCACAGCGACTCCTCCGAGGCGTACTACATGGCGACGCCCGGACTGCACGTCGTCACGCCCGCCACCGTCGCGGACGCCTACGGACTGCTGAGGCGGTCCATCGAGAGCGACGATCCGGTCATCTTCATGGAGCCCAAGCGGCTCTACTGGGGCAAGGCCGACTGGTCGCCCGAGGAGCCCGTGCCGGTGCCGGACATAGGGCGCGCCGTGGTCCGCAGGGAGGGCACGTCGGCCACTCTGATCACCTACGGGCCCTCGGTCCCCGTCTGCCTGGAGGCCGCCGAGGCGGCGCGCGCCGAGGGCTGGGACCTCGAAGTCGTCGATCTGCGCTCGCTCGTCCCCCTCGACGAGGAGACCGTGGTCGCGTCCGTACGGCGTACGGGCCGGGCCGTCGTCGTGCACGAGTCGCCGGGGTTCGCAGGCCCTGGCGGCGAGCTGGCGGCCCGGATCGGCGAGCGCTGCTTCCACTATCTGGAGGCCCCGGTGCTGCGCGTCGCGGGCTTCGACATCCCCTACCCGCCGCCCATGCTGGAGCGGCACCATCTGCCGGGCGTGGACCGGATTCTGGACACGGTGGCACGGTTGCAGTGGGAGAGTGACTGGGTCGAGAGCCGCGTCGGACGCGAGGGGAGCGGTCACTGATGGCGGAGGTCCGCGAGTTCACCCTGCCCGATCTGGGGGAGGGCCTGACGGAGGCCATGATCGTGCAGTGGCTCGTCGCACCGGGGGACGTGGTCGCTGTGGACCAGCACGTCGTCGAGGTTGAGACGGCCAAGGCGCTGGTGGAGGTCCCCTGCCCGTACGCCGGGGTGATCACTGCGCGCTACGGCGAGGAGGGCGCGGAGATTCCCGTGGGGACGCCGCTGGTGACGGTCGCCGTGGGCGCGGCGCCCTCCGACGGCGGGCACGAGGCCGGGGCCGACGGCGCGCAGGGGGCCCCGGGTGACCAGGGTGCTCCGAGCGCTCCGGGTGCTGCGGGTGGCCCCGGTGCTGCGGGTGGCCCCGGTGCTGCGGGTGGTCCCGGTGACGGCCGGGGCGCCGGTGCGGGTGGCGGCGGCGAAGGGGGCGGTGGGGCGACGGCTCCGGTCGTCGCCGGGAGCGTCAATGGCAGCGGCACGGGCGCCAGGCCCCCGGGCGGCGAGGAGGCGTCCGGCAACGTCCTGGTGGGGTACGGCACGCAGGCTCCGGCGGCGCGGCGTCGCCGGGTGCGCGGACCGCTCTCCACCGTGGCCTCGGCGGACACGGGAGCGGGCGCGTCGGCGGGCGCGTCCCAGGGTGCGCCCGGCCGGGGTGCCGAACCGGTGGCGGTGATCTCCCCGCTCGTACGGCGTCTCGCCCGCGAACACGGCGTGGACCTCCGCGAGGTGAGCGGCACCGGGCCTGACGGGCTCATCATGCGCGCCGACGTCGAACGCGCGGCGCGGGCCCTCGCCGGGGGCGCCCCGGCGGCCACGGCGCCCGCGACAACGGCCACGGCACCCACCACGGCTTCCGGCACGGTCCGGCGCATCCCGCTGACCGGCCTCAGGGGCACCGTCGCCGACAAGCTCTCGCGGAGCAGGCACGAGATCCCGGACGCCTCGTGCTGGGTGGACGCCGACGCCACGGAGCTGCTGGCGGCGCGCCGCGCCATGAACGCGTCGCGTACGGACGAAGCACGTACGGACGCGGCACGTACGGACGAGGGCGGCAAGGTCTCCCTCCTCGCGCTCCTGGCCCGCATCTGCACGGCGGCCCTCGCCCGCTTCCCCGAGCTGAACGCGACGGTGGACACCAAGGCGCGCGAGATCGTGCAACTGTCCGAGGTGCACCTCGGGTTCGCGGCGCAGACCGAGCGCGGTCTCGTGGTCCCCGTCGTACGGAACGCGCACACGCTCGGCGCCGCCGCGCTCGGCGCGGAGATGTCCCGCCTCACCGAGGCGGCCCGCGCGGGCACGCTCACCCCCGCCGATCTCACCGGCGGCACCTTCACCCTCAACAACTACGGCGTGTTCGGCGTCGACGGCTCGACCCCGATCCTGAACCACCCCGAGGCGGCCATGCTCGGCGTCGGCCGGATAGCCGAGAAGCCGTGGGTGGTGAACGGCGAGCTGGCGGTCAGGTCCGTCACGCAGCTCTCCTTCACCTTCGACCACAGGGTGTGCGACGGGGGTACGGCGGGCGGCTTCCTGCGGTACGTCGCGGACTGCGTGGAACAACCCGCGGTGCTGCTCCGTACGCTCTAGGGCGTGACGCACACCCACGACGACGTACCGGTTCCGAACGACGCACCCGGCCCGCACGGCACACGGGCCCCGTACGACGCGATCGTCCTCGCGGGCGGCGGTGCCCGCCGCCTCGGCGGCGCCGACAAGCCCGCGCTCACCGTCGGGGGCCGCTCCCTGCTGGACCGGGTGCTGTCGGCGTGCGCCGACGCCTCCGCCACCGTCGTCGTCGGGCCGCGCCGCCCCACCCACCGCCCCGTCACCTGGGTCCGCGAGGACCCGCCGGGCGGTGGCCCGCTCGCCGCGCTGGACGCCGGTCTGCGCCGCACGACGGCGGCGACGGTGCTCGTCCTCTCCGCCGACCTGCCCTTCCTTCGCGTCCCGACGGTGCGGGCGCTCCTGGACGCCGGGACTGGGGACGAGGACGAGGACGCGTACGAGGGTGCCGTCGTCAACGACGGGCGCGACCAACCCCTCCTCGCCGCCTATCGCGCGGAGCCGCTGCGCCGTGAACTGGCCCTGCTCCAGACCGAGTACGGGCGGCTCGGCAACCTGCCCTTGCGGCTTCTCCTCCCGGAGCTGAGACTTCGGCGCATCACCGCGTCCGACGCTCTCGACTGCGACACCTGGGACGACATCGCCGCCGCGAGAGCCCGTATCAGGGAGCATGGCACCGTGCTGGACGAATGGACTTCCGCAGTCAAGAGCGAACTCGGCATCGATCACCTCGATGTGGACACCGCTGCCCTTCTCGACCTCGCGCGCGACGCCGCGCACAACGTGGCGCGCCCCGCCGCGCCCCTGACCACCTTCCTCGTGGGATACGCGGCGGCGGCGAAGGGGGGCTCCCCCGAGGATGTCGCCGAAGCCGCCCGCAAGGCGGCGGCGCTGGCGCTGCGCTGGGCGGAGGAAGAATCCGCCGGAGCAGCGGACGAGGCAGAGGACGGGGGAGCGGCGGGCGACGGCAAGACGAAGGGTGCGGACGACGGACGATGAGCGGCGCGGACGAGCTGGACGAGGCAATCGCACTGGCCAACTACCGGGGTGACGGGCAGCCGCCGCCCCCACAGCGAGGAGCGACGACGCCTCCGACGACGTCCGACGAGCTGGACGGACTGGACGGGCTGGACGGACTGGAAGGGCTCGGCGTGCTCAGGAACAGCGGCCCCTCCCGTGGCTCCGCCTCGGGCCCAGCGCCCGACCGGCGCCCCGGCGAGCCCCCGGAACGGGCCGCGCCCTCCCCGTCCCCGTCGCCGTCCTCGTCCCGCCCTGGAAACGGAACCCGAACCCGAACCGGAACCGGAACCGGAACCGGAGGTGGAACCCGAACCGGAACCGGGAACGCCGCACCGGCCCAGCCCGACGGCCCCCCGCAGCACAGCACCCGCACACAGCCGCCCCACCAGCACGCCGACCCCACGACCTGGCACGAGGCCCACGCCCTGGCGGCCCGCACGGGCGCGCCCCTCGGCACGGTCACGCTCCCCCTCGACCGCGCGCTGCACCACACGCTCGCGGCACCCGTGACGGCGCTGACCGACCTGCCGTCGTTCGACACCTCGGCGATGGACGGCTGGGCCGTATCGGGCCCGGGACCATGGGAGTTGACGTACCTCCCCGACGCGCCGGAGGCCGAGGACGCACCGGGCACGACGCGTACCGGGACACATACAGGGGAGAGCGGCACGCACCAGGCCGCCACGCCCAGCCTGGGCATCCTCGCCGGTGACCGGCGCGAGCCGCCCCCGCTCGCCGACGGCCACGCCATCCGCATCGCGACCGGAGCGCGCATCCCGCCGGGCGCGAGCGCCGTGCTCCGCTCCGAGTACGGCGAGACCGTCGGCGGCCGGCTGCGTACCCAGCGACCGCCGCAGCCGGGCACCGACATCCGCCCGCGCGGCCAGGAGTGCCGCTCCGGCGACACGCTGCTGCCCCCGGGCACCCCGCTGACCCCGCCGGCGCTGGGCCTCTCGGCCGCCGCCGGCTACGACGAACTGGCCGTCGTACGCCGTCCCCGGGCCGAAGTGCTGGTGCTGGGCGACGAGTTGCTGCACCGGGGACTGCCCCGTGACGGCCGGATCCGGGACGCGCTCGGCCCGATGGTGGGCCCCTGGCTCGCGGCGCTCGGCGCCGAGGTGCTGGTGACGCGGCGGCTCGGCGACGACGCGGAGGCGCTGCACGAGGCGGTGGCCACGACCACGGCTGACCTCGTCGTGACGACGGGCGGCACCGCCTCGGGCCCCGTCGACCACCTCCACCCCACATTGGAGCGTGTGGGGGCGCGGCTCCTGATCGACGGCGTACGCGTGCGCCCCGGGCACCCCATGCTGCTGGCCCGGCTGCCGGGCGGCCAGCACCTCGTCGGCCTGCCGGGCAATCCGCTGGCCGCGCTCTCCGGCCTGGTCACGCTGGCCGCGCCCCTGGTACGCACCCTCGCCGGACGCCCGCACGAACGGAACCGCAACCGGGACCGGAACCAGGGACGAGGCCGGGACCGGAACCAGGAACGCGGACGGGAACGGGACCACGGCCACGCCCCGGAGGAGATCCGCGCGCCCCTGTCCGAGGAGGTGCACGGTCACCCCCGCGACACCCGGCTCGTCCCGGTCGCGTACTCTCCGGCGGAGTCCCTCGCCCGCCCCCTGCACTACACCGGACCCGCCATGCTCCGCGGCATCGCGACCGCCAACGCCCTCGCCGTCGTCCCGCCCGGAGGCGCAACACCGGGCACGGACGTACAGCTTCTGACGCTCCCCTGGTGAGGACCACAGACACGTGAACGACCAGCACCGCGTCCTGCTGCCCCGGCCCGAGATCAGTCCCCTCCGACAGGTGACCCGCAGGCTGCTGGCGGCCTTCGGCGTCCTGTGGGCGACCGTGCTCCTCGTCTACCTGGAGCGCGACGAGTACAACGACAACGCCGACGGCCACGTCTCGTTCCTGGACTGCGTCTACTACACGACCGTCACGCTCTCCACGACCGGCTACGGCGACATCGCGCCCGTCGGCGACACCGCGCGGCTCGTCAACATCCTGCTCATCACGCCGCTGCGCGTGATCTTCCTGATCATCCTCATCGGCACCACGCTCGAAGCGCTCACGGACCGCACCCGCGAGCAGTGGCGCCAGTCCCGCTGGAGGTCCCAGTTGCGCGACCACACCGTCGTCGTCGGCTTCGGTACGAAGGGCCGCTCGGCGACGCAGACGCTGCTCTCGACGGGCGTGCCCAGGAACCAGATCGTGGTCGTCGACCCCAACCACCATGTGGTCAAGGCGGCCAACGACGAGGGCTACGCGAGCGTCCTGGGCGACGCGACCCGCAGCGAGGTGCTCGGCCGCGCCGAGGTGCGGCGCGCCAAGCAGATCGTCATCGCCGCGCAGCGCGACGACACGGCGGTCCTCGTCACCCTCACGGCCCGTCAGCTCAACGCCCGGCTGAAGATCGTCGTGGCGGTGCGCGAGGAGGAGAACGCGCCGCTGCTGCGGCAGTCGGGCGCCGACTCCGTGATCACCAGCGCCAGCGCCGCGGGACGCCTGCTGGGCCTCTCGGTGCTGAGCCCCAACGCCAGCTCCGTCATGGAGGACCTGATCCAGCAGGGCACGGGGCTCAGCCTCAACGAACGCCCCGTCACCAAGGCCGAGGTCGGCCGCTCGCCGCGCGAGTGCGACGACCTGGTGGTCACCGTCGTCCGCGGGCACCGGCTGCTCGGCTTCGACGACCCGGCGGCCGACCCGCTGGAGCCCACCGACCGGATAGTCGTCATCCACCGCTCCCCTGCCCCGCACCCCGGCGGCCCAGGAGCGGGCAGCGGGCCCGGTACGGGGCCGATCGCCGCGGCGGGCGGCGGCGCGGCCGACCGGCGAGGCGGGGCGACGGACCGGCGCGACGGGATCGCCGACCGGCGAGGCGGCCCCACCGACCGGCGCGGCGGGCCCACGGACTGACGCGACGGAACGACGGGGCCGACGGAACGACTCGGCAGGCCGACGAGGCCGGGCGGGCGGGCGACCGGCCGGGAGGCCCCGGGCCGGAGTAGCGTCAGTCCCATGGGTAACTCCACTTCCACCGATGCCACGATGCACGCGGTCACCGTCCCCGAGCCCGGCGGCCCCGAGGCGCTGGTCTGGGCCGAGGTCCCGGCCCCCGAGCCCGGCGAGGGCGAGGTCCTGATCGAGGTCGCGGCCAGCGCCGTCAACCGCGCCGACCTCCTCCAGCGCCAGGGCTTCTACGACCCGCCGCCCGGCGCCTCCCCGTACCCCGGTCTGGAGTGCGCGGGCCGGATCGCGGCGCTCGGCCCCGGCGTCTCCGGCTGGTCCGTCGGCGACGAGGTGTGCGCGCTGCTGGGCGGCGGCGGCTACGCCGAGCGGGTCGTCGTGCAGTCGGGGCAACTGCTCCCCGTGCCCGAGGGGCTGGACGTCCGCACGGCCGCCGCGCTGCCAGAGGTCACGTGCACGGTCTGGTCGAACGTCTTCATGGTCTCCCACCTGCGCCCCGGTGAGACGCTGCTGATCCACGGCGGCGCCAGCGGCATCGGCACCATGGCGATCCAGCTCGCCAAGGCCGTGGGTGCGCGGGTCGCGGTCACGGCGGGCAGCCAGGAGAAGCTGGAGCGCTGCGCCGAGCTGGGCGCCGACATCCTGATCAACTACCGCGAGCAGGACTTCGTCGAAGAGCTGCACGCGGCGACGGACGGCTACGGCGCCGACGTCATCCTCGACATCATCGGCGCCAAGTACCTGAACCAGAACGTCAAGGCACTCGCGGTCAACGGGCGTCTCGCGATCATCGGCCTCCAGGGCGGCGCCAAGGGCGAGCTGAACCTCGGAGCGCTGCTCGGCAAGCGGGGCGCGGTCACGGCGACCTCACTGCGCGGGCGGCCCGCAGCCGAGAAGTCGGCCATCGTGGCGGCGGTGCGCGAGCACGTGTGGCCGCTGCTGGCCGACGGCCGGGTGCGGCCCGTGGTGGAGCGCGAGCTGCCGATGAGCGACGCGGCTGAGGCGCACCGTGCGCTCGACGCGGGGGACCACGTCGGCAAGATCCTGCTGACGACCGGGGAGCCGCACGAGCGGTAACCCACAGGGGTGGCCCGGGGTGCTCCGGGAAGCCTGGGAGAACCGCCCGAAATGCCGGTTTCGTCCCGCCGTGTGACGCTGGTTACACCGAGGGACGATCCGGCTCGGGGAGGACTCAGTCGTGAGGCAGTCGCAGCGCAGCCACATAACGGTCGCCCTTGTCGCCTGCCTCGCGGCGGCCCTCCCCGCCCCCCTCGCGACCGCCGCCGAGGCGGCGCCGCAGGCACCGGGGGCGCCAGGTGCGGCGCACGCCGCGCGGAGCGCTCCCGGCAAGGGCGTGGCGACGACGTCAGGCACGGGCAGCCGCGCGAGCAGAGCGCCCGGCGCCGACCCCCTCGTCCACGGCAAGGAGCCGGGCCCCGTCCCCGACCCGGACGTCCCCGACGTCCCGGACAGCGACACCGGCACCGGCACCGGCACCGGCACCGGCCCGGACGGGGACGGCCCGTCCTCCCCCGGTCAGAACGGCCAGAGCAGCCAGAGCACGCCCGGGCGGACCGCCCCCGGCGAGACCTCGCCGGACGAGACGGACGCCTCCCAGGACGAGGACGGCGGCCAGAGCCCCTCCGGCAGGCAGCCCTCGGACAGCGACAGCGGGGACGGAGACGAGGGCGGGGACGGGGACGGGGACGGGGGCGAAAGCGAAGGCGGGCGCGGTGACCAGGGCGACGAGTCGGCGCCCGTAGCGCCGCGTTCGCCCGCGCGGCCGGGCACCCCGGACGAGGCCCAGGGGCGGGGGCAGGGGCAGGGGCAGCCGCAGGGCGACGGGACGACGGGCCCTTCCCGTACGGAGAAGCCCTCCGGCGAGGGCACGCGCAGGCCCGCTCCCCGCGACTCCGACCAGGCCGTCGGCAACCACGACCTCTACGAGCCCGACCGCCGCGAACCGCGCCCCGAGGGCTCCGTCGAGGCCGCGCCCGCAGCGCGCGAGCAGATACTGCCGGTCCTGCCGCTGGGCGCCGGGCTCACCTCGATGGGCCTGGGCCTCGCCTTCCTGGCACTGCGGCTGCGCCGTCGCTGAGAACGGACCCCGGAGAGGGCGGACTCGTCGGCCGTGGAGGTCGGGAGTGCGTGCAGAATGGGGGGTATGACACAGCCGAGCAACGAACGGTCGCAGGAGAGCCCCCAGGTCCTGGTCGTCGGACCAGACGGGATGGCTCTCGGCAGCACTGCCCCCAAGGGCGGTGACAGTGATGGCGATGAGCAGGCTGAGGTCCCCGTGACGGAGATGGTCGAACAGCCGGCGAAGGTCATGCGCATCGGAAGCATGATCAAGCAGCTACTGGAAGAAGTGAAGTCCGCGCCTCTCGACGAGGCGAGCCGGGTCAGGCTCAAGGAGATCCACACCAGCTCCATCAAGGAGCTGGAGGACGGTCTCGCTCCGGAGCTGATCGAGGAGCTGGAGCGGCTGTCGCTCCCGTTCACCGACGGCTCCGTGCCGACGGACGCCGAGCTGCGCATCGCGCAGGCCCAGCTCGTCGGCTGGCTGGAGGGCCTGTTCCACGGCATCCAGACGGCCCTGTTCGCGCAGCAGATGGCGGCGCGGGCGCAGTTGGAGCAGATGCGCAGGGCACTGCCTCCCGGCACTCTTCCCGAGGACGGCGGCTCCGGCGTCGAGGACCTCGCGGGCCGCCAGACCCGCTCGGGCGGCCCGTACCTCTGAGGCGGGCAGGGCCCGGCGCGGTGACGCGAGAAGCGGAAACGAGAAGAGCCCGTGCGGCCGTCTCCCAGCAGGGCGGCAGCGCGGGCTCTCGCGCGTCGTCGTGCCTCCGCCGCTCCCGCTCTGCCGCTCTGCCGCTCTACCGCTGAGGCGCTGAGGCGCTGAGAGGGGTTACGGGCCCGTACCGGGGGAGCGCCCGGGTACCGGGGCCGCCATCCAGTGGTAGAGGGTCATCGCGACGCTGGTCGCGAGGTTGTAGCTGGAGACCAGGGGCCGCATGGGGAGCGCGACGAGGTGGTCAGCGCGTTCCCGCAGCTCGGGCGAGAGCCCGTGCCGCTCCGAGCCGAAGGCGATCAGCGCGTCGTCGGGGAGGGCGAGGGAGCGGATGTCCTGGCCCTCCGGGTCGAGCGCGTAGAGCGGCCCGGACGGCAGGCCGTCGGCCTCGCACCGCTCCACGGCGGTGGCGAAGTGCAGCCCCGCGCTCGCCCTGACCACGTTCGGGTGCCAGGGGTCCACGGACCCCGTCGTGAACACCCCGGACGCGCCCGCGCCCGCCGCCAGCCGGATCACGGCGCCGATGTTGCCCAGGTGACGGGGGTTGTCGAGCACGACGAGCGGGGCGGTACGGGCGGCTGGGGCGCTACGGGTCCCGGGGTCATCCCGCTCGGCCAGCGCGACGACGCCCGTCGGATGGACGCGGGGCACCAGGGCGCGCAGGGTGCGCGGGGAGACCTGGGTCAGCAGCTCGTCCAGGGTCGCCGTCAGGTCCGGGGCCAGTTCCCCGGCGAGCCGGAGCACGGCCGTCCGGTCCTCCGTCAGGGCGAGGGGGACGCGGGCGCCGAAGCGCAGCGCGTGCTTGAGCGCGTGGAAGCCGTCCAGCAGCACGCCCCCCGCACCGCCCTCGCGGCCCTCGCGGCCCTCGACGCGTTCGGCGCGTTCGGCGCGTTCGCGCCACAGCCGTACCGCGGCGTCCTCATCGGTGATCACGACGCCAGCGTACGGCGGCAGCACTCGGCCCGGTGCCCGGCCGTCAGCGGGTGAAGCTGAGGGACGACGGTTCCGTCCCCTGGCCCTGGGTGCCCGCGCCGTCCCGCGCGCCGTCACCGCCGTCCCCCGCACGGCCGCCACCGGCCCCCTCGCCCGCGTCCCGGCTGCCGGGCCGCCCCTTGCCGCGCAGCCGCCCGGTGAGCCCCGAGGCGCGGGCGCCGAGCCACAGCAGGGCGCCCGTCGGCAGGAACACGGCGTCGGCGGCGACCATCGCCAGCGAGAAGAACGGCAGCCCCAGCAGCACCGCGATGCTGAGGTGCTCCGTGATCATGGCGGCGAGCAGCACGTTCTTCACCCGGCGGTTGAAGAGCGTGAAGGGGAAGGCGACCTGGACGATGACCGTGCCGTAGGTGATCAGCAGGATCATGGTGCCGCTGCCCGCGAGGATCTGGTTCAGCTCGGGCCAGGGCGAGAAGTAGTCCAGGTGCATCGGGTAGTAGACGGCGGTGCCGTCCTGCCAGCGCGAACCCTGGATCTTGTACCAGCCAGCCGTCGCGTAGATCAGGCAGACCTCGACGACGATGACCAGCAGGGCACCGTTGTGCGCGAGGTTCGCGAGGATGTCGCACACCCGCCGCGCCTCGCTGCCCGGCGCGCGGCGGCCCAGCGCCCACCAGGCGCCGTAGACCGCCCACAGGGCCCAGAAGAACAGGCCCCAGCCGATGCTGAAGCCGCCCGAGACGGTGGCCCCGATCAGACACACGCCCAGCACCGACCACAGCACGACGCCGACCGCGTCCGTATCCGTACCCGTACCCGTGTCCGCGCCCCCGGCACCCGCTCCCGCTTCCGCGTTCTGGCGACGGCGGCGGCGCGCGTCCAGGGACCAGACCTGTCCGCACCGGGTGAGGACGAGGTACATCGACATCAGATGGATGACGTTGTCGCCGCCGTCCCCCATGAAGACGCTGCGGTTCTGGAGCGCCAGCACGCCGATCATGAAGAGGACGGAGGCCGTACGCGTACGCCAGCCGATCAGCAGGGCGACGCTGGAGGCGATCGCGCAGAGGTAGACGAACTCGAACCAGCCGTCGCCGTCCGACCAGAGCAGCACGGTGAAGGCGTGGTTGGACTCGACGAGCCGCTGCGCCAGGTCCCAGCCCCACGGCCCTTCGGGCCCGTACAGCTCGTGCCGGTGCGGCCACTCGCGCAGCAGGAAGAAGAGCCAGGTGGCGGCGAAGCCGATGCGCACGACGGCGGTCTGGTACGGGGCGAGTGCGCTCCCCGTCACCCGGGCGAGCCCGCGCCCGAGCGCCTTCTCCAGGCGCGTGGGCGGAAGGGGCGGCGGGGCGGACGGCTTCGTCGCGACGTCACCGTGGCCGTTGCCGGCGCCGTCACTGTTCCCGGCGACGGGGCCGTCGGCACCGCCGCGGTCCCCGCCCTGGCCCTGGTCCGGAACCGTGCCCTGGACCCGGTCCGGAACCCGGCCCCCGGCCTGCCCGCTCTGCTCGGTCTCCCCGGGCCTCTCGTTCTCCCCGCTCACTTGCCGCCACCCCCCGGGATGTCCTCGCTGGCGACCGGCCACCAGGGCTTCACCTGGTAGTCGGTCTTGTTGTCCGTCTTCTCGGCGCTCCACGGCGGCGGCGCGACGGGCGTCACCGCCGAGCGGACCTGGATGCCCTCTACCGTGCCGCCGTTCAGCTCGGTACCGAAGCGCCCCATCACGATGCGCTTGATGTACTTCTCGGACAGCTCACCGCGCAGGCCCACGGGCTTGCCCTTGCCGTCGTGCGAGTTGTTGAAGAACTCCCAGGCGCGGCGCAGTTCGTTCTGCTGCGTGTGGCTGGGGGCGATGTTGTGGTGGATGGCCGCGCCGTCCATGGCGGTCAGGTTGACCCAGCCGGTGGTCTCCGTGCCCCCGTCCTTGGCGATACGGGCGCGCGCGTGGACGGCGATGTTCTGCTGGAGCGGGTTGGGAGCGAAGAGCTTCCAGTTCTGCTCGAACTCCGGATAGACGTAGTCGTCGACTGCCTGGCCGTGCTGCCGCGTGGCCGTGTTCTCCGGTGCGACGTGCAGGAAGACCATCAAAATGTGGTAGGCGACCGTGACCGCGACGACCGCCACGGCTATCGCCACGATGACGCGGCCCGGCACGGAGAGCGCGGCGACTCCGGCCCCGTCCGCCCCCGGCGCCTGGTGCTCTTCTGGCTCCATGCCCTCCCTGCTCCCCATGCTCATGACTGGCCAGTACGCCTCAGAGGTTATTCGAGCCTTGACACCCTATGGGCCAACAGCACACCATTGAACCGAACGATCGGTCGGTCGGGATGGTCGCGGGAATGGTCGGGAGCCGCGGTGGAACGCGAGTGAGATCGCGAGCAAGGGGGTCGGCATGACATCGACGCTGCTCGAAGAGGACTCCGGTGACGCCGGAGCGCAGGAGGAGTTCGAGGCCGCCTTCGAGGCCGCGGTGGCGGCGGACGAGCGGATCGAGCCCCGTGACTGGATGCCGGACGCCTACCGCGCCACGCTCGTCCGCCAGATGGCCCAGCACGCGCACTCGGAAATCATCGGCATGCAGCCCGAGGCCAACTGGATCACGCGGGCGCCCTCCCTGCGCCGCAAGGCCATCCTGATGGCCAAGGTCCAGGACGAGGCGGGCCACGGCCTGTATCTCTACAGCGCGGCGGAGACCCTGGGCACCGGGCGCGACGAGCTGCTGGACAAGCTGCACTCCGGGCGCCAGAAGTATTCGTCCATCTTCAACTACCCCACGCTGACCTGGGCCGATGTCGGTGCGATCGGCTGGCTGGTGGACGGCGCCGCGATCACCAACCAGGTCCCGCTGTGCCGCTGCTCCTACGGCCCGTACGCACGCGCGATGGTCCGTATCTGCAAGGAGGAGTCCTTCCACCAGCGCCAGGGGTACGAGCTGCTGCTCGCCCTCAGCCGCGGCACCGAGGCCCAGCACGCGATGGCCCAGGACGCGGTGGACCGCTGGTGGTGGCCCTCGCTGATGATGTTCGGGCCGCCGGACGAGGAGTCGGCGCACAGCTCCCGCTCCATGGCCTGGAAGATCAAGCGGCACTCGAACGACGAACTGCGCCAGCGCTTCGTGGACATCTGCGTCCCCCAGGCCGAGGCGCTGGGGCTCACCCTCCCCGATCCCGAGCTGCGCTGGAACGAGGAGCGGGGCCACTGGGACTTCGGTCCCATCGACTGGTCGGAGTTCCACGCGGTGCTCAAGGGCAACGGCCCCTGCAACGAACAGCGGATCTCCCAGCGCCGCCGCGCCCACGAAGAGGGCGCCTGGGTCCGCGAGGCGGCAGCGGCGTACGCGGCCAAGCACAGCGGCGACGGCAGGGGCGACAGCGGTGACGGCGGGGGCGACGCCGAGGGCGCGCGGAAGGAGGCGGTGGCATGACGGCGCAGTCGGAGTGGCCCCTGTGGGAGGTCTTCGTCCGCAGCAGGCGCGGCCTCTCGCACACGCACGCGGGAAGCCTGCACGCCCCGGACGCGGAGATGGCCCTGCGCAACGCCCGCGATCTCTACACGCGGCGCTCCGAGGGCGTCTCGATCTGGGTCGTCCCCTCCCGGCACGTCACGGCCTCGTCGCCGGACGAGAAGGATCCCTTCTTCGAGCCGTCGGCGGACAAGCCGTACCGCCATCCCACCTTCTACGAGGTGCCGGAGGGAGTGAAGAACCTGTGACCGCTCCCGGAACGCACACCACGACGGACGCCGCAGCGGACACCCGCGCCGAGACCGGGGGCGAGACCGGTTACGGCGTCGGGCCCGTGGCCACGCTCGCCCTCGCCGATGACGCGCTCGTCCTCTCCCACCGCCTGGGGGAGTGGGCCGGACACGCTCCGGTCCTGGAGGAGGAGGTGGCCCTGGCGAACATCGCCCTCGATCTGCTGGGCCAGGCCCGCGTGCTGTACGCGGAGCTGGGGGACGAGGACGAGCTGGCGTATCTCCGCGAGGAACGCGCCTTCCGCAACTGCCAGTTGGCCGAGCAGCCGAACGGCGACTTCGCCCGCACCATCGCACGGCAGCTCCTCTTCTCCACGTATCAGGAGCTGCTGTACGCCCGGCTCGCCGAGCACGGCCACCCCCTGGCCGCCAAGGCGGTCAGCGAAGTGGCATATCACCGCGATCACGCCGAGCACTGGACCCTGCGGCTCGGCGACGGCACGCGGGAGAGCCACGCGCGGATGCAGAGCGCGGTGGACGGCCTGTGGAGGTTCACGGGGGAGCTGTTCCAGCCCGTCGAGGGGCTGGACGTCGAGCTGTCCGCGCTGGAGCGCGCCTGGCAGGAGCGGATCGCGTCCACGCTCGACGCCGCCACCCTCACCGTCCCCGAGGGCCCGCGGACCGGTGCCTGGACGGCGGGCGCTGGACGGCAGGGCGTGCACACGGAGTCCTTCGGGCGGATGCTCGCCGAGATGCAGCACCTGCACCGCAGCCACCCGGGGACGTCATGGTGACCACCCACGCCACCCCCTCGCCCCCCGCGACCGCGCCCGCCTCGCCCGCGAGCAGCGCCCCGGACCTCCAGGAACTCCGCGCCCTCGCCGGTTCCGTCCCCGATCCGGAGCTGCCCGCGGTCACCCTGGCCGAGCTGGGCGTCCTGCGGGACGTACGGGAAACGGCACCGGGCCGGGTGACGGTCACCCTCACGCCGACGTACACCGGCTGCCCCGCCATCGAGACCATGGCCGCCGACGTCGAGCGGGTGCTGCGGGAACACGGCGTCCCGGAGGTCAGCGTGCGCACCGTGCTCTCGCCGCCCTGGTCGACGGACGACATCTCCGACGAAGGGCGCCGCAAACTCGCCGAGTTCGGCGTCGCCCCACCACGCTGCGGCACCGGCACCGGGACAGGTTCACGCACCCGCACCCGCGCCGGGGGCCCCGTTCCGCTCAGCCTCGCCATCCGCTGCCCCCACTGCGGCTCCACGGAGACCACCCTCCTGAGCCGCTTCTCCTCCACCGCCTGCAAGGCACTGCGGCGCTGCGAGTCCTGCCAGGAGCCGTTCGACCACTTCAAGGAGGTGTGAGCGAGCGCCATGAGCACCTTCCACCCCCTCCGGGTCACCTCGGTCGAGCGGCTCACGGACGACGCCGTCGCCGTCACCCTCGCCGTCCCCGCCCCGCTGCGCACGGCCTTCCGCTCCTCCCCCGGCCAGCACATCGCGCTGCGCCGCCGCGACGGCGAAGGACGCGAGATCCGGCGCACGTACTCGCTCTGCGGCCCCGCGCGGGAGGCGCCCGAGGAGCTGCGCATCGGCATCAGGGGCGTCGCGGGCGGCGAGTTCTCCACGTACGCGGTCAAGGAACTGGCCGTCGGCGATGTGGTCGAGGCGCTGCCGCCCAGCGGCCGGTTCATCCTCGAACCCCGTCCGGGGCGGTTCGCCGCCGTCGTCGGGGGGAGCGGCATCACGCCCGTGCTCTCCATCGCCACCACCCTGCTGGAGCGGGAGCCCGAGGCGCGGTTCTGTCTGATACGCAGCGACCGCTCGGCGGCCTCCACGATGTTCCTGGAGGACGTGGCCGATCTCAAGGACCGCTTCCCCGGCCGCTTCCAGCTCGTCACGGCACTCTCCCGCGAGGAGCAGCAGGCCGGGCTCCCCACGGGCCGCCTGGACGAGCGGCGGCTGACGTCGCTGCTGCCCGCGCTCGTGCCCGTGGACGAGGTCGACGGCTGGTATCTGTGCGGTCCGCTCGGCCTGGTCGAGGGCGCCTCACGCGCGCTGCGCGGGCTGAACGTGCCGCGCGCCCGTATCCACCAGGAGATCTTCCACGCCGAGGAGATACCCGCGACCGCGACCGCCTCCGGCTCCGCGACGGAGTCCGCCGCGCGCGACCGGGCGGCGGCCACCGTGCTGGCGACTCTCGACGGCCGCTCGGGCACCTGGCCCATGGACGACGGCGAATCGGTCCTGGAGACGGTGCTGCGCAACCGCGCCGACGCCCCCTACGCGTGCAAGGGCGGGGTGTGCGGGACCTGCCGGGTCCGGCTGGTGTCCGGCGAGGTCCGCATGGACCGCAACTACGCGCTGGAGCCTGAGGAACTGGACGCGGGCTATGTGCTGGCCTGCCAGTCGCATCCGCTCACCTCCGCCGTCGAGGTGGACTTCGACGCCTGACGCTCCTACCCTGCCTCACACCTGACGACCCGTCAGGAATGCCGGGCCAGTAGCACGCCGACGCCGACGTCAGTACGCCAGTACGCCGACGTCGCGACGCGACCGGAGGGGCGGACGGACAGTGGACTTCACCTTCACCGAAGAAGAGCGGGCGGCCTCGGAAGCGGCCGGGGCGGTCTTCGCCAAGGTCGTACCTGACAGTGTGCCCAGCCCCTCCCTCACCGGGGGCGCCGTCGCCGAGGACTTCGACCGCGCGCTGTGGCGGCGGCTCGCCGGTTCCGATCTGCTCAGCCTGTTCGTCGCGCCCGAGCACGGCGGTGCGGGCCTGGGCCCCGTCGCCCTGTGCCTCGTCCTGCGCGAGGCGGGCAGGGTGCTGGCCCGCGTCCCGCTGCTGGAGACCGCCGCCGCGGCCCTCACCCTCCAGACGTACGGCACCCCGGAACTCCAGCGGACCCGCCTCCCCCTGATCGGCAGGGGCGAGCTGGCGGTCAGCGTCGCCGCGAGCGGCCGTACGGGACACGAGGCCGCCGCCCTCGCCGTCACCGCGACCCGCCCCACGCCCGCGCCCTCGCCCTCGCCCTCGCCTTCGCCCGCGTCGAACCCGTCAGAACCCTGGCTGCTCGACGGGATCCAGACCGCCGTTCCCTGGGCGCAGACGGCCGATCTCGTGCTCGTGCCCGCGCACACCGCCGAGGGCCGCACCCTGCTCGCCCTCGTCGACCCCGCAGGGCAGGGCGTGACCCTGGCCGAGCAGATCTCCACCACCGGCGAGCGCTACGCCGAACTGCGGCTCGACGCGGCCCCCGTACGTCCGCTCGACGTCATCGAGGCCGAGGGCGCCGCCGAGCACCTCCACCGGCTCATGGCCACCGGCACCTGTGCGCTGGCGCTGGGCCTCGGCGAGCGCGTGCTGGCCATGACCAGCGCCTACGCGGGCGAGCGCGAGCAGTTCGGCCACCCCATCGCGACGTTCCAGGCCGTCGCGGTCCAGGCCGCCGACCGCTACATCGACCTCCGCGCCATGGAGGCCACACTCTGGCAGGCGGCGTGGCGGCTCGATCCCACGGATGTGGCCGTCGCCAAGATCTGGGCCGCCGAGGGCGTGCGGCGCGTCGTCCAGACAGCGCAGCATCTGCACGGCGGCTTCGGCGCCGACACGGACTATCCGCTGCACCGCTTCCACGCCTGGGCCAAGCAGCTCGAACTCTCCCTCGGCCCTGCCGCGGCCCACGAGGAGGCCCTCGGCGACCTCCTCGCCGCCCACCAGCCCGGCTGACTCCGGCTCACAGCACGTACGGGGCCCACGCCCCGTACGGACTCACAGCACGTACGGAGGCTCCCCGCCGTCCGCGACCATCGGGCGCCCCGCCGCGTCCCAGGCCAGCATGCCGCCGTCCACGTTCACCGCGTCCATGCCCTGCTGGATCAGGTACTGCGCCACCTGCGCCGAGCGACCGCCGACGCGGCAGACCACGTACACCCGCTCACCGTCGCCCACCCGCTCGGTCAGCTCACCGGACCGGGCGACGAAGTCGCTCATGGGGATGTGCAGCGCGCCCTCGGCGTGCCCCGCCGCCCACTCGTCGTTCTCCCGGACGTCCAGCAACAGCCCTTCAGCGGGCACCGATGCCGCCTCCACCTGGGGCAACTGACCGAAGTGCATGACGTATTGCCTCTCTCGACCCGCGCACGGCTCTTCGCCACGGGTCAGTTCGCTCTGTTCCCTGCTGACTGGTCCCTGCCGACCGGCGGACGGCCTCTTTCCGGCCCGTCCCGTCCCGGCCCGGCTCGACCCGCCCGCCTGCCCGGAACGGTTCCTTCCGTCCCGTTCCCCGTCGGCTCAGCCCTGCCCGGGTTCCGACCGGCCGGACTGTTCTTTCTGCCCGGACCGCTCCGGCTCCTGCCGCGGTTCCCGCTCCGCCCCCGCCTGCTGCTCCAGCAACCGGGCCAGCTCCGCCTCGCGCTCCTCGACCTGCGCGAGCAGCTGCTCGGCGATCTCGTCCAGCAGCCGGTCGGGGTCGTCCGGCGCCATCCGCAGCATCGCGCCGATGGCGCTCTCCTCCAGGCTGGTGACCATGTCGGCCAGCATGTCCTTGCGCTGGGCCAGCCACTCCAGGCGCGCGTACAGCTCCTCGCTGCGGCTGACCCGCTCCTCCTCCGGCTCGCGCGGCCCCGACTCCCACTCCTCCAGGAGTACGGCGAGTTCCTGCGTGTCACCGTCCGCGTAAGCCCTGTTGACGCGTACGAGGAAGGCCTCGCGGCGCTCCCGCTCCGCCTCGTCCTGGGCGAGGTCGGGGTGCGCACGGCGCACGAGGTCGCGGTACGCCTTGCGCGCCTCCTCGCTCGGGCGGACCCGCGGCGGGGGCTGGACGCTCTGCTCGTTGAGCATCGCCGTCGCCTCGGGGGGCATGCCCTCGGAGTCGATCCAGCCGTGGAACAGCTCCTCGACGGCGGGCATCGGCAGCACGGCACCGCGCGCCGCCTCCGCCTTGCGCACGTCCTCGGGGTCGCCCGTACGGGCGGCGACCGCCTCGGCGATCCGCGCGTCCAGCTCGTCGAGCCGCGCGTACATCGGCCCGAGGCGCTGGTGGTGCAGGCGGGAGAAGTTCTCCACCTCGACCCGGAAGGTCTCCACCGCGATCTCGTACTCGATCAGCGCGGTCTCCGCCGTCCGCACGGCCCGCTCCAGCCGCTCCGTCCCCCCGTCCTGGGGCTGCGTCGGGGACTGGGGCCGCCCCTGGCCCGGGTCCTGCCCCTGGCCCTGGCCCTGCCCCTGGCCCTGGCCCGGGTCCTGGGCCTCGCCTGAATCCTGGCCCTGGGCCTGTGCCTGGCCGGGGCCCTGGCTCCGGCCGTCGTCGTGGGCCTGCTCCGCCTCCGGGTTCGCGTTCATCACGCCCACCCTACGGAAGGGAGCCTCACACTCCCAGTTCGGCCGCCAGCCTGCCGCTCCGTACCGCCTTGACCAGCTCGCCGTGGTCCGCCTCCGTACGGTCCGCGTAGGCCACGGCGAAGGCGCCGACCGCCTCGTCCAGCGCCTCGCCCTTCCCGCAGTACCCGGCGACGGCGCGCGGGTCGGCGCTGTGGGAGTGGGCGCGGGCGAGCAGCGCGCCGGTCATCCGCGCGTAGTCGTCCACCTGGTCGGCGGCGAGCGCGGCGGGATCGACGCTGCCCTTGCGGTTGCGGAACTGCCGCACCTGGTACGGGCGCCCCTCCACGCTCGTCCACCCCAACAGGATGTCCGAGACGACCTGCATGCGCTTCTGGCCGAGCACGACCCGGCGCCCCTCGTGCGGGACCCGGGGCGCGGCGAAGCCCGCGGCGGCCAGCGCGGGCGCCAGCGCCGTGGCGCGCGCCTCCTTGACCTGGAGCACCAGCGGCTCGCCCCGGTGGTCGAGCAGCAGCACGACGTACGAGCGCGTCCCCACGCTCCCCGTCCCGACGACGCGGAAGGCCACGTCGTGGATCGCGTACCGCTCCAGCAGCGGCAGCCTGTCCTCGGGCACCGTCGCCAGATACCCGTCTCCGGCGCCATCTCCGCCCCGGCCGAGCGCGGAGGCCACGGCCGCCGCCTCCGCGTCCGGGACGCGGCGCAGCACGGGCGGCGCGTCGACGAAGCAGCGGGCGCCGTCGTCCAGGAGGCGGGTGGACTTAGCGGCATAGCGGGCACTGGTGTTGCGCCGCGCCTTCTCACTGACCCGCTCCAGCGTGCCCAGCAGATCGCGCGCGTCGGTGTGCGAGACCAGCTCCTCGTCGGCGATGGCGTTCCACGCCTCGGCCGCCGGCATCCGCGCCAGCAGCCGCATGGTGCGGCGGTACGCGCCCACCGCGTCCCGCGCGGCGCCCGCGCACACGTCCTCGTCGGCCCCCGCCTCGCGCCCGGCGAGCACGAGCGAGGCCGCCAGCCGCTTGAGGTCCCACTCCCAGGGGCCGACGGCGGTCTCGTCGAAGTCGTTCAGATCGATGACGAGGCCGCCCCGCGCGTCCCCGTAGAGCCCGAAGTTGGCGGCGTGCGCGTCGCCGCAGAGCTGGGCTCCGATGCCGGTCGCGGGGGTGCCGTGCGCCAGGTCGTACGCCATCAGCCCGGCGGAGCCGCGCAGGAAGGCGAAGGGGGTGGCGGCCATCCGGCCCACCCTGATCGGCGTCAGGGCCGGGAGCCGTCCCGCGTTGGACGCCTCGACGGCGGCGACGGCGCCCGGGCGGCCCGGCGCGACCGTGAACCCGGAGTGCTCGGCGCGGGGTACGGAGTCGCGCAGCGCCTTGCCCGCGCGCTTCGGAGACTCGGCGGGCGGCGGCCACGCGGCGAAGCCCGCCACCGGCGGGATACGCGCACTGCCCCGGCCGGCGTCCACGTCGCCTGTTCCCGCCGTTCCCGTCGTTCCCGTCGTCCCCATACCGAGCCCTCCCCTGACGTGCCGGAGGCGGACGGAACCGGGAAACGCCCAGCGCCCCACCCGGCCCGGTCAGCCCCGGCACCGCTTGTCCGGGGGACGACGCTACTCGCGGAGCCGTCGGGCCGTCAGCCCCGGAACTCCTCGGGGCAGCGGGCGCCGTCGGCCGCGAGGTGCGCGTCCGCCCAGCGGGTCAGCTCGACCATCGCGGGCTTGAGCGCCTCGCCCGCGTCCGTCAGGCGGTAGCTGACGCGCAGCGGGGGCCCGTCCTCGACGGTCCGCACGACGAGGCCCAGCGAGGCCAGCTCCGTCAGCCGGTCCGAGAGCATGCGCTCGCTGATGCCCGGCACGGCCCTGCGCAGCTCGGCGAAGCCTCCGGGACCGTTCATGAGCGCGGCGATGATCAGCCCGGTCCAGCGCTTGCCCAGCAGATGGAAGACGAGCGTGATCCCCGATTCCGGCTCGGTGCACGCCGACACCGGTGCCGGAGGGACCTCCTGCGTCTGTTCCCGAAGCTCTGCCATGCCTCCAGCGTACTGTGTCCGAACAAGGGGGTGCAGAAAAGTAAGTGCCTGTGTTATCAATAGTTGCGTACGGAAGTTAACCCACTTACTCCAAGGCAGGACACCCTCATGGCCACGCTGCTGCACATCGACTCGTCCCTCTGGCCCCAGGACGCCTCCGTCTCCCGCGACGTCACCGCGTCCTTCCGCCAGGCATGGGAGGCCCAGCACCCCGACGGCACCGTCGTCTACCGGGACCTGGCCGCGAACCCGCTGCCCCACCTGGACGCCGTCACCGCCTCGGTGCTCGCCCCCTCCCCTGAGCACACCCCCGAGCAGGCCGCCGCCTTCGCGCTGCGCGACGAGCTGGCCCGCGAGCTGGAGCAGGCCGACGCGATCCTCATCGGCGCCCCGATGTACAACTTCACGATCCCCTCGACCCTGAAGGCGTGGCTCGACCACGTGATCATGATGGGCCGCACCGCGGGCGGCGAGTCCCCCTCGGCCGCGGGCACGCCCACCACCGTCGTGACCAGCCGGGGCGGCGGCTACGGCCCCGGCACCCCCCGCGAGAGCTTCGAGTTCGCGCAGAGCTACCTGGCCAAGACCCTCGGCGAGGGGCTGAACCTGGACGTGGAGTTCATCGTTCCGGAGCTGACGCTGGCCCCGACCACCCCGGGCATGGAGGGGCTGATCGAGCTGGCCGAGCAGTCGCGCGCCAAGGCCCACGAGGATGCCGCTGCCAGGGCCAAGACCCTCGCGGCGCGCGTCGCGGCGGCCTGAGCGCACCGCCTCGCGCGAGCCCTCGGCACCGGGCCCCCGCGCACCCTCAGCGCGGGCCCGCGCCGCGTCTCAGCGCCGGGCCCGCGCCGCGTTCAGCTCCCGCATGGCGCCGTCCAGTTGCTCCCGCGTGAGCGGCGGCCCCGGCAGCTCGCGGGCACCCTCGCCGCGCAGCCCGTCGAGCAGCAGCGCCAGCTGACGGCGCCAGGACCCGGGCGCCACGGCCTCGGCGGCGGGCACGGCCCGGCCCAGCGCGGCCAGCGCGAAGAGGAGGTCGGCGACCCCGAGGTCCCCGCGCACGGCGCCCGCGCCACGGCAGCGTTCGATCAGCAGGCCCAGCGTCTCGGCGTTGTGCGCGTGCAGCGCCTCCAGCGTCGGGACGCCCTCGATGCCCGTCGTCATCAGGTCGTTCGCGCCCCGGTCGTGGGCCAGCCCCTCGAAGACGCGCTCCAGATAGCCGGTGAGCCCGGCCCACGGGTCCTCGGACCGCCGGGCCTCCTCGCCGTGCGCCATGGTCGCGGCGAGGGCTTCGCGGAAGACCTCCTCGATGAGGGCGCCCCGGTCGGGGAAGCGCCGGTACAGGGTGGCGTTGCCGACCCCGGCCCGCCGGGCGATCACGTCCAGGGGCGCCTCGACGCCCTGCTCCGCGTACACCTCGCGGGCAGCCGCCAGCACCAGTTCCCTGTTCCGCCACGCGTCCCTTCGCACGCCCGCACCGTAGCGCGGGCCAGCGCCGGGGACCGCACGCGCGCAGAAGTCATCCGTACAGAAGCGGAACCCCAACCGGAACCCGGAGCCCCGGCCCCCGCTGCCCGCAGCGCACACGAAGAAGCCCCGCAGGTCCGAGACCTGCGGGGCTTTCCTTCTTGTGCGCGAGGGGGGAGTTGAACCCCCACGTCCTTTCGGACACTGGAACCTGAATCCAGCGCGTCTGCCTATTCCGCCACCCGCGCATTGGGTGTGTCGTGGGCCCGTCGCGGCGCCCTGCCGACATCCAGAAGATTAGCACGCTGGAAGGGGTGCGCTCACATCCGTTTGTTCGGTCACGGGCAACGGGGGCACTCCTCCTCCGGAGGAGCCCGGAGGGAGCCCCGGGAAGCCCCGGGGAGAGCGGAGCCGCACCGCTCTGCGAGACACTGGCCACAGGAGCCCTACGATCCATGCAAGGCTGTGACGACGGCCTCAAGGTGTGAGAGGTGACACTCGACCACCGGGTCCCAGCGGGGAACCAGCCGTTTCCCCCGCGCGTGGATACGATCAGTAAGCAGTACCGGAAAGCAGCATGCGCGTGCCCAGGCGACACTGGGAGGCGCACTAGAGCCGAGGGCATCTGGGAAGGAGGTGCACCGTGGGAGTAATGAAGCGCTTCGAGCAGCGACTCGAAGGTCTCGTGAACGGCACCTTCGCGAAGGTGTTCAAGTCCGAGGTGCAACCCGTGGAAATCGCGGGTGCCCTCCAGCGCGAGTGCGACAACAACGCGACGATCTGGAACCGCGAGCGGACCGTCGTGCCGAACGACTTCATCGTCGAGCTGAGCGCGCCGGACTACGAACGCCTGAGCCCGTACTCGGGCCAGCTCGGCGACGAGCTGTCCGGGATGGTCCGCGATTACGCCAAGCAGCAGCGCTACACCTTCATGGGTCCCATCAAGGTCCATCTGGAGAAGGCGGACGACCTGGACACGGGTCTCTACCGCGTGCGCAGCCGCACTCTGGCGTCCAGCACCTCTCAACCGCAGCGGAGCGGCGCTCCGGGCGGCGGAGGACAGCAGGCGGCGGGCGGATACCCGCCCCGCCCCGCTTCCGCGCCGCCCATGCCCGCCTCGTCGCCCTCGCCGCCCGGCTACGCGCCGGGCGCGGGCGGCCCGCTGCCGCACGCCGAGACCCGCCGCTGGATCGAGATCAACGGCAACCGCCACCAGATCTCGAAGCCGACGCTGGTCCTGGGCCGCAGCACCGAGGCCGACGTGCGCGTGGACGATCCGGGAGTCTCCCGGCGCCACTGCGAGATCCGGGCGGGGGACCCGGCGACCATCCAGGATCTGGGCTCGACGAACGGCATCGTGGTAGACGGGCAGCACACCACCCGCGCTACGCTCCGCGACGGCTCACGCATCGTCGTGGGCAGCACGACGATCATTTACCGGCAAGCCGAAGGGTGAAGCGGGGGCAATGTCAGAGCTGACCCTGACGGTCATGCGGTTGGGTTTTCTCGCCGTACTGTGGCTGTTCGTCATCGTGGCCGTGCAGGTCATCAGGAGCGACCTGTTCGGTACGCGCGTGACCCAGCGCGCCGCGCGCCGCAACGAAGGACAACGTCCGCAGCAGCGCCAGCAGCCGCAGCGGCAACAGCAGCAGAGCGGCCGTCGCGGGCGCGGCGGCCGTAACACCCCCACCAAGCTCGTGGTGAGCGAGGGCTCCCTCACCGGCACCACGGTCGCCCTCCAGGGGCAGACCATCACCCTGGGCCGGGCTCACGACTCCACGATCGTGCTGGACGACGACTACGCGTCCAGCCGCCATGCCAGGATCTACCCGGACCGTGACGGCCAGTGGATCGTCGAGGACCTCGGGTCGACCAACGGCACGTACCTTGAGCGGACCCGGCTGACCACACCGACGCCGATCCCGCCCGGAGCGCCGATCCGTATCGGCAAGACGGTCATCGAGCTGCGGAAGTAGTTACAGACATGACGACCGGAGGGTGGGCACCGTGCGGATGTACCCGGAGCCGACGGGCGAGGTGCGCATGAGTCTGTCACTGCGCTTCGCCGCCGGATCACACGACGGAATGATCCGCGAGCACAACGAGGACTCCGGCTACGCCGGCCCGAGGCTGCTCGCGGTCGCCGACGGCATGGGCGGCCAGGCCGCCGGTGAGGTCGCCAGCTCCGAGGTGATCTCCACCATGGTCCAGCTCGACGAGGACATCCCGGGCTCGGACATCCTCACCTCCCTCGGCACGGCCGTGCAGCGGGCCAACGACCAGTTGCGCGTCATGGTCGAGGAGGACCCGCAGCTGGAGGGCATGGGCACCACGCTCACCGCGCTCCTGTGGACGGGCCAGCGGCTCGGCCTCGTGCACGTCGGCGACTCCCGCGCTTATCTGCTCCGCGACGGCCAGCTCACCCAGATCACGCAGGACCACACCTGGGTGCAGCGGCTCGTCGACGAGGGGCGGATCACCGAGGAGGAGGCCACCACCCACCCGCAGCGCTCCCTGCTGATGCGCGCGCTGGGCAGCGGTGACCACGTCGAGCCCGACCTCTCCATCAGGGAGGTCCGCGCCGGCGACCGCTATCTGCTGTGCTCCGACGGGCTGTCCGGCGTCGTCTCCCATCAGACGATGGAGGACACCCTCGGCAGCTACCAGGGCCCGCAGGAGACCGTGCAGGAGCTGATCCAGCTCGCGCTGCGCGGCGGCGGCCCGGACAACATCACCTGCATCATCGCGGACGTCCTCGACGTCGACCAGGCGGGCGACACCCTCGCGGGGCAGCTCAACGACACCCCGGTCATCGTCGGCGCCGTCGCCGAGAACCAGAACTCGCTCGGCAGCGACATGGGCACCCTCCAGACCCCGGCGGCCCGCGCGGCCGAGCTGGGGCGGAGCGGGCAGTCCGTGCCGCAGCAGCCGGGCCCCGACGGGCCGGGGGACGGCTTCGGGCCGCCCGGCAGCGGCGGCATGGCCGCGGGCCCGCCGCCCGGCGCCTTCGGCGCCTACACGGACGAGGACTTCGTCAAACCGCGCCGGGGCAGAAAGTGGCTCAAGCGGTCCGCGTGGACCGTCGTCGCGCTGGCCGTCATCGGCGGCGGCCTCTACGGGGGCTTCCGCTGGACCCAGACGCAGTACTACGTGGGAGCCAAGGGCGAGCACGTCGCGCTCTACCGCGGCATCAGCCAGGAGCTGGCGGGTCTGACGCTGAACAAGGTCTACCGCGACCGCCCCGAGATCGAACTCAAGTACCTTCCGCTGTACCAGCGCAATCAGGTGCGGGAGACCATCGCCACCAGCAGCCTCGGCGAGGCCGAGGACAAGGTGAACGAGCTGGGCGCGCAGGCCGAGGTCTGCCGGATCGTCGCTGAGCAGAAGGAAGAGCCCAGCGACGAGCAGAAGAAGGAAGAGCAGAACAAGCCCGGCGACGCGGGCAAGAGCGGCGGCACCGACACCGGGGCCACCAACGGAGGCACCGGCGGCACGGCCGAGTCCGAGTCCTCGGCGACCGCGGGCCAGGTCGCACTCCGCACCGACCACGACAGCACTCACAAGAGCACCAGCTCTCCGTCACCCGGCCCCCGGCTCTCGGAGAAACAGCAGGAGCTCGCCAAGCAGTGCACCGCGCCGTAGGGGGCACAAAACAGCATGAGCAGCAATATCAGCACCACCGGCAGCAACACGACGATCTCCCCCGGAGGTCTGCCCAGCCGCCGTAACACCGAGCTGGCGATGCTCGTCTTCGCCGTGCTCATCCCCGTCTTCGCCTACGCCAACGTCGGCCTGGCCAAGGACGGCGCACTCCCCGCCGGGATGCTCGGCTACGGACTCGGTCTCGGCCTGCTGGCCGGGGTCGCGCACCTCGTCGTGCGCCGCTGGGCGCCGTACGCGGACCCGCTGATGCTGCCCATCGCCACGCTGCTCAACGGCATGGGCCTGGTCCTCATCTACCGTCTCGACCTGGAGCCGCTCCCCGGCGGGGCCGCGGCGCCGACGCAGCTCATGTGGTCGACGCTCGGTATCGCGCTCTTCGTGTGCGTGCTCGTCTTCCTGAAGGACCACCGTGTCCTCCAGCGCTACACCTACATCTCGATGGCCGCCGCGCTGGTCCTGCTGATCCTGCCGGTGTTCTTCCCGGCCCGTTTCGGTGCCCGGATCTGGATCACCATCCCCGGTGTCGGCTCGCTCCAGCCCGCCGAGTTCGCCAAGATCATCATCGCGGTGTTCTTCGCGGGCTATCTGATGGTCAAGCGCGACGCGCTCGCGCTGGCGAGCCGCCGCTTCATGGGGCTCTACCTCCCGCGCGGCCGCGACCTGGGCCCGATCTTCGCGATCTGGGCGCTCAGCCTGATGATCCTCGTCTTCGAGACCGACCTCGGCACCTCGCTGCTGTTCTTCGGCCTCTTCGTGGTGATGCTGTACGTGGCGACGGAGCGCACGAGCTGGATCGTCTTCGGTCTGACCCTCTCCATCGTCGGCGCCGTCGCCGTCGCCAGCTTCGAGCCGCACGTGCAGAGCCGTGTGCAGGACTGGCTCGACCCGATGCAGGCGTACAAGGACGGCTCCGAGCAGCCCGCGCAGGCGCTGTGGGCCTTCGGCTCGGGCGGCACCCTCGGCTCCGGGCTGGGGCAGGGCTACTCTCGGCTCATCGGCTTCGCCGCCAAGAGCGACTACATCTTCGCCACCGTCGGCGAGGAGCTCGGGCTCTGCGGCGCGATGGCCATCCTCCTGATGTACGGGCTCCTGGTGGAGCGCGGCATCCGCACCTCCCTCGCGGCACGCGACCCCTTCGGCAAGCTCCTCGCCGTCGGTCTCTCGGCCGCCTTCGGCATCCAGGTCTTCGTCGTCGCGGGCGGCGTCATGGGCCTCATCCCGCTGACGGGTATGACGATGCCCTTCCTGGCACAGGGCGGTTCCTCTGTCATCGCCAACTGGGCGCTCGTCGCGATCCTGCTGAAGATCAGCGACACCGCCAGGCGACCGGCACCCGCCCCGGCCCCCAACCCCGACGCCGAGATGACTCAGGTGGTCCGACCGTGAACAAGCCGCTTCGACGGATCGCGATCTTCTGCGGCCTGCTCGTCCTGGCCCTGCTGGTCCGCGACAACTGGATCCAGTTCGTCCAGGCCGACGAGCTGAAGACCGACCCCAAGAACCGAAGGGTCGCCATCGCCCGCTACGCGCAGCCGCGCGGCAACATCATCGTCGACGGCAAGTCCATCACCGGATACGCCGAGACGAAGGGCAACGACTTCCAGTACAAGCGCACGTACAAGGACGGCGAGATGTGGGCCCCGGTCACGGGGTACGCGTCCCAGGCGTTCGGCGCCAACCAGCTCGAGGCGCTCAACGACGGCATCCTCACCGGCGACGACGACCGGCTCTTCTTCAACCGCACCATCGACATGCTGACCGGCAAGCCCCAGAAGGGCGGCAACGTCGTCACGACGCTGAACGCCAAGGCCCAGAAGGCGGCCTTCGAGGGGCTGGGCGACAAGAAGGGCGCCGTCGCCGCGATCAACCCGAAGACCGGCGCCGTCCTCGCGCTGGCCAGCACTCCTTCGTACGACCCCTCCAGCTTCGCCGGGAACGGCGAGAAGGACACGGAGGCGTGGTCGAAGCTCCAGAAGGCCCAGGACCCCGACGACCCGATGCTGAACCGGGCGCTGCGCCAGACGTACCCGCCGGGCTCCACCTTCAAGGTCGTCACCGCCGCCGCCGGTCTGGAGAGCGGGGACTACGACCTGGACTCGAAGACCGACTCGCCCGACCCGTACCGGCTTCCTGACTCCACCTACGAGCTGGGCAACGAGGGCAACAACCCGGCCTGCAAGAACGCCTCGGTGCGCGTCGCGCTCCAGTGGTCGTGCAACACCGTCTTCGCGAAGATGAGCGACGACATCGGCAACGAGGACATGCAGAAGATGTCGGAGAAGTTCGGCTTCCACGAGAAGGAGCTGGACATCCCGGTCCGCGCCGCCGAGAGCGTCTACCCCAAGGACAACCGCCCGCAGAACGCGCAGGCCGGTATCGGCCAGGCGTCCGTGGCGGCCACCCCGCTCCAGATGGCCATGGTCGCCTCGGCGGTCGCCAACGACGGCAAGCTGATGAAGCCGTACATGGTGGACCAGCTCGTGGCGCCCAACCTGAACGTCGTCGAGCAGACCAAGCCCGAGGAGCTGAGCGAGCCGGTCTCCTCGGAGAACGCGCAGAAGCTCCAGCAGGCCATGGAGACCGTGGTCGAGAAGGGCACCGGATCCAGCGGCAAGATCCCCGGCGTCACCGTCGGCGGCAAGACCGGTACGGCCCAGCACGGCGAGGGCAACAGCGAGAACCCCTACGCGTGGTTCATCTCCTACGCCAAGACGGACGACGGCTCCCCGGTGGCCGTGGCCGTCGTCATCGAGAGCTCCGACACGCTCCGCAGCGACATCGCGGGCGGCAAGCTCGCCGCCCCCGTCGCCAAGGGTGTGATGGAGGCCGTCCTCGACGGGAAGCAGTGACGCGACGGACGTGACGGACGTAACGGACGCGACGAAAGCACAGGCGTTGCCCGCGAGAGCGCAGGAGGTGACCCCGGTCACCTCCGACCCGTGCGAGCGGACGGGTACCGTATCCCGAGCAGCACACCGCCGTGCCGTACACCAGATACGGCCCGGACGAACGGAGAGGGCTGGAGACTATGGAAGAGCCGCGTCGCCTCGGCGGCCGGTACGAGCTGGGCAATGTGCTCGGCCGCGGTGGCATGGCCGAGGTGTACCTCGCTCATGACACGCGCCTGGGCCGTACGGTCGCGGTCAAGACGCTCCGCGTCGACCTCGCCCGCGACCCCTCGTTCCAAGCCCGCTTCCGCCGTGAGGCCCAGTCGGCCGCCTCGCTGAACCACCCGGCGATCGTCGCGGTGTACGACACCGGCGAGGACTACGTCGACGGCGTCTCCATCCCGTACATCGTCATGGAGTACGTGGACGGCTCCACGCTCCGCGATCTGCTGCACTCCGGGCGCAAGCTGCTGCCCGAGCGGGCGATGGAGATGTGCATCGGCATCCTCCAGGCCCTGGAGTACTCCCACCGCGCCGGGATCGTGCACCGCGACATCAAGCCCGCGAACGTGATGCTGACCCGGAACGGCCAGGTCAAGGTCATGGACTTCGGCATCGCCCGCGCCATGGGCGACTCCGGGATGACGATGACGCAGACCGCGGCCGTCATCGGCACCGCGCAGTACCTCTCGCCCGAGCAGGCCAAGGGCGAGTCCGTCGACGCGCGCTCCGACCTGTACTCCACCGGCTGTCTGATCTACGAGCTGCTGACGAACCGGCCGCCCTTCATCGGGGACTCGCCCGTCGCCGTGGCCTACCAGCACGTGCGGGAAGAGGCACAGACGCCCAGCACCTTCGATCCGGAGATCTCCCAGGAGATGGACGCGATCGTGATGAAGGCGCTGGTCAAGGACCCGGACTACCGCTATCAGTCCGCCGACGAGATGCGCGCGGACATCGAGGCGTGCCTCGACGGGCAGCCCGTCGCGGCCACAGCCGCGCTCGGCTCCGTCGGCTACGGCGGCTACGACCCGGACCAGCCCACCACGGCGCTGCGCCCCCAGGAGGGGCAGACGTCGATGATGGCGCCGGTCGGCGACGACGACTATTACGACGACGGGCGCGGCAGGCGCCGCCAGAAGAAGAGCAACACGTCGACGATCCTGCTGGTCATCGCGGCCATCCTCGTCCTGGTCGGCGCGATCTTCGTGGGCAGGGCCCTGTTCAGCGGCTCCGACGGCTCCGACCAGGTCGAGGTCCCCGCGCTGGCGGGGCAGAGCTACGACGAGGCCAAGACGCTCGGCCAGAACGGCGGCTTCAAGGTCGCCAAGGGCGAGACGAAGTTCTGCGAGCAGCCCAAGGAAACGGTCTGCGACACGGACCCGGCCAAGGGCACCAAGATCGACCGCGATTCGACGGTCACGCTCAACCTCTCCAAGGGCCCGGCCCCCGTCGAGGTGCCGGACGTCACGAACAGCTCGTTCCAGGAGGGCAAGCAGAAGCTGGAAGAGGCGGGCTTCAAGGTCAAGCGGAAGACCGAGGAGAACTCCGAGGTCGATCCCGGCACCGTCGTCGACCAGAACCCGAACGGCGGCCAGAAGGCCCAGAAGGAGTCGACGGTCACGCTGACCGTCGCCGTCCAGGCCAAGCAGGCCGTGCCGAACGTCGTCGGCAAGAGCTACGACGAGGCGAAGACGCAGCTGGAGGCCCTCGGCTTCGAGGTGGCCCGCAAGGACGTCGAGGCGGAGGACAAGGCGGCCAACGAGGTCACCGACCAGACCCCGGCGGCCAACACCCAGCACCCGAAGGGCACCCAGGTCACCCTGACCGTCGCCAAGGCGCCCGACGAGGAGCCCGCGACGGTGCCGGACGTCACCAACCAGAAGCTGAGCGACGCGAAGTCGGCCCTCCAGGACGCGGGCTTCGAGATCGGCAACATCGCCGGGGCCCAGGACGACGAGGCGATCGTCATCTCCACCAACCCGGCGGCCAACAGCCAGGGCAAGAAGGGCGACAAGGTCGACATCGTCGCCCGCCCCGCCGGTGCCGACGAGGGCCAGGACGGCGGCGACGACGGTGGCGGCCTCCCCTTCGGCGGCACGATGGGCGAGTCCTGGAAGAACCGGGGTCACGGCAACGGCTGGTGACCTGACCGCGGCCGCGCGGTGAGGCGCTGAGACGGTACGAACGGGCGGTGCGGGTGACGGAGGTCACCCGCACCGCCCGTTCTGCGTGTACGGGGTGCTGTGGGGGGCGGCTTGCGGGGGGGCGTGGGGGGGCGGGGCGTCAGGCGCTGAGCGCTGCCCAGATGCCGACGGCCAGACAGACGGCCGCGACGACGAGCACCGGCACGGCGACCTTCACGGGCGGGCCCGGCCTGCGGGCAGGGCGCGGTGCGGACGCGGACGAGGATGCGGCGGTGGGGGCGGTGGGGGCGCCGGTGCCGGGTGCGCCGGTCACGGGTGCCGCGGCGGTGGGGGCTCCGGCCACGGCGTACGCGTGCGGGGCCACCGGGGGAGCCGTGGGGGGAGGCGGCGTGTGTGCGGGGGCGACCGGCTGCGGCGGCTGGAGGGGGTAGCTTCCGGTGGGCGAGGGGGGCGTGGCGGGCACGGGCGGCGCGACGGGTGCGGGCACGGGCGCGGGTGCGGGTGCGGGTGCGGCTGCCTGCCCGGCGAAGCCGTGGGGGGCCGGGCCCGTGGGGCCCTCGGGCCCGAAGCCCTCGGGAAGCGGCCCGATGTGGTCAAAGACCTCGACGGCCTCCCACCCCGGCGTCGGGCCGGTCGGGCCGGTCGAGTCCGCCGTCAGCAGCTCCAGCGTGGCGGCCAGCGCCTTGCGGGCGCCCGTGGCCGTACGGAAGCGGGCCTCCGGGTCCGGCTGGAGGAGCTGGCCCAGCACCTGCCACAGCGGCTCCGGGACCCCGGCGGGCGCGGGCGGCACGCCGTGCTCGTACTCGGCCAGCAGCGCCATCGAGTCGGGCCTCCTGCCCGTCAGCAGATAGAGCCCCACGAGGCCGACCGCGTACAGGTCGGCGGTGAAGTCCGGTTCGGCACCCATCATCTGCTCGGGCGCGAAGTAACCGGGCGTGCCCAGCACGTAGTCGGTCTCCGTCAGCCGCGGCTCGCCCTTGCGCATGGAGATGCCGAAGTCCGAGAGGCGCAGATGGGGCCTGCCCTTCCCGGTGGCCTCCAGGAGGATGTTGGCGGGCTTGATGTCGCGGTGCACCACGTCCTCCGCGTGCACGGCGGTCAGCCCCGCGAGGAGCTGGTCCAGCAGCGTGCAGACGAAGGCGGGCGGCAGCGGACCGTAGTCCCCGATGAGATGGGCCAACGACCCCCCGCTGACCAGGTCCATCGTGAACAGGACCTTGTCGTCGTCGGCGGCCCAGCTCGCCGGGGCGAGCACGTGGGGGTGATCGATGCGCAGCGCCTGCTCGCGCACGAAACGCAGCAGGGTGTGGGCGTCGCTCTGCTGGAGCACCTTGGCCGCTACGTAGCGCTTGCGGCGGTGGTCCCAGGCCCGCCATACGGCGCCGACACCCCCGCGGCCGATCGGATCGATCAGCTCGTACCTGCCGGCGAAGACCTCACCCATGGCTGCTGCGCCATCCCCCTGTCCACTGTCCACTGTGCACTGTCCGCTTTGAGCGTGCGTGCCCCTGAAACCTCGTACCCGTGCCGGTCACCCGTGCCGTGCTGACGGGTGGGCCGCCCGGCTCAGCTCTGGTGCGACTCGTAGTGCTTGACGGCGTCCGAGGTGCGCCCGGCCCCGTAGACCCGGAGGAACTCTGCCAGCTCCGGGTGCGTGGGGGCGAGCGTGGTGGACGCCTCGATGATGTCGGCGGCGTCCGAGACCGAGCGCAGCAGCGCCTGGATCTCCCGCACCACCCGCTTCACCGGGGTCTGCGAGGCGCCCGAAGAGGCCGTCTGCCCCGTGTTGTTGAGCACACTCCCGCCCGCGGTACGACGGATCTCGTCCATGCGCTGTGTGGCGTCCGCCGCGCTCACGTCCCCCCGCGCGACCTCGGCGGCCAGCTCCTGGAGCGCCTGCACCCGCTGCACCACGGCAGGGTTGCCGATCTTGGCGCGCTGACCACTCATGAGCTGGGAAAGCATCGGCGCGGAGAGGCCGAGCACCGTCGCGAGCCTGGCCTGGTTCAGCCCCAGATCGTCGATAAGCTTCCGAAAGAGCGTCCCCAGCGGCTCCCCGTACCACTGACTCTGTAGCTCTCGCGCCTTGGCCGTCGCTTCCTGTTGTGCTGCGTCCATCACGTCTCCCCTGGACTCCCCATGTCGCTTCGCTGACGCGAACTTGCGGTGCATCCTACGGAGGGTGATGGGCACGGGGCGATACCCGGTCGGAATTCAACGACCGGAGCCGGTACTCTAGTGCGCAGCGGGGCCTTAGCTCAGTTGGTAGAGCGCTGTCTTTGCATGGCAGATGTCAGGGGTTCGACTCCCCTAGGCTCCACACTTCGAGAGGCCGTCTGACCTGCGGAAACGCGGGCTGGACGGCCTCTCTGTGTTCGTCACGTCAACACCGTGTCAACACGCCCCTGTCGTACCGTGCGCAACATGGCTTCGATCAGGAAACGGGAGAGGAACGACGGCACGGTGAGCTACACCGTGCTGTTCCGGGCTGGCGGGGTGAGGTCCGCCAAGCAGGAGTCCGAGATCTTCGACGACGAGAAGACCGCAGAACGCTTCCGTGACCTGGTGAACGGGCACGGCCAGCAGTGGCCCCCTGGCTGGGTGCGTGGCCGCGGCTTCGTCGAGGACCTCCGCAGCCCGGACGAGATGTTCGTGCCCTTCGCGATGAAGCACATCGACCTCCTGACCGGAGTCCAGGGCGACACCAAGGCCAAGTACCGGCGGTTGGTCGAGCAAAACCTGCTGCCGTGGTTCAAGCCCTTCTCCGTCCGCGACGGGGAAGGCGGCATCAGCCGCGAGATGGTCCAGCGGTGGGTCAACGACCTGGCCTCCGGCGCGGCGGCACCTCTCGACGAGAAGGACCGCAAACCGGCGGATTCCAGCGATCGTCGCAACACGTGGTCAGTGTTAGGCGGCCGTGAGGAGTGTATGCAGGCGCTCGGCTGGGGTTTCCCAGCCGAGCGTTTTGCGTGGGCGGCCGTTCAGTTCGGCGGCGACGGCGGCCAGGTCCTCGCGGGTATGGACGGACAGGTCTGTGCCCTTCGGGAAGTACTGCCGCAGCAGACCGTTCGTGTTTTCGTTCGACCCGCGCTGCCAGGGGCTGGCCGGATCGCAGAAGTAGACCGGAACGTCGGTGGCGACGGTGAACTCGTGGTGTCGCCCCATCTCGCTGCCCTGGTCCCATGTCAGGGACCGCGTGAGATGGGCAGGCAGAGCCGTCACGGCCTCCACCAACGCGTCACGGACCAGCTCGGTGCCGCGGCCGTTGGGCAGGTGGAGGAGCATGACGTAGCGGGTGGAGCGTTCGACCAGCGTGCCGATGGCGGACCCGCTGTCCTTGCCGATGATCAGGTCGCCTTCCCAGTGGCCGGGGACGGCGCGGTCGGCGACCTCGGCGGGGCGTTCGCTGATCATGACCATGGGGTGCCGGTAGCGGGGCTGGCGTTGCTGGGCCTGGCGGCGGGGCTTGCGACGGGCCCGGCCGGTGCGAAGTGCCTTGGCCAGTTCCCGGCGCAGTTCTCCCCGGCCCTGGATGTAGAGGGCCTGGTAGATCGTCTCGTGGGCCACGTGCATCTCCGGGCGGTCGGGGAAGTCCCGGTGCAGATGCTGCACGATCTGTTCCGGGCTCCAGCGCCTTCCCAGACGCTCCTGGATGTACTCCCGCAGCTCCGAGTTCTCAGCGATCTTCGCAGGCTTGGGGCGGGGCCGGCGCGACTCGGCGCGGGCCTGCGCGGCGTGGGGCCGGTACTGGCCGTTGGTGGGGTGGCGGTTGCGGCGTATCTCCCGGCTGATCGTCGACGGACTGCGCTCCAGGGCCGCGGCGATCCTCCGCACCGACACCTTCGCCCACACCTGGTCGGCGATGTAGAGGCGCTCTTCCAGCGTCAGGCGTCGAGACGCAGAAATGACCCGCTCAGCCCGCACGCAGAGTGCGGGCTGAGCGGGTCTCTTCTTCGTCGGGTTGGTGCCGTTGCGCCACCGCTTGCCGGTCCGCCGGTTGATGCCGACGATCCGGCATGCCTCCCGGCTACTCACGCCTTGATCCATGAGCCGGAAGTATTCCTCCCGCTCACGGACCAGCTTCTTGCATCCCTGTGACGAACGGATCTTGCGGATCTCGAAGGCCATCGCGTCCCCGAAGGTCGGGTGTTGCGATGACCGCTAGAACTCAAGGACCCGGCAGGGGGCGACAAGAAGTACGGCCCGTCGAAGCTTGCTGCCGTCATCAGGATCACGCCTGCGACGACGCAGGCCACCCCGGTCCACATCCGCCGCTGGGCCCGTCGGACCTCCGCCACGGGACGGTCGGAGTCGGCTGTCACCGAAGAGCCCCCTCGCGTTGGTCGGCGCCCCCTCTGCCGGGAGCCGCTCCGTCCCATGAGGAAAGCACCGTCCACTGACAGCCATCACGAGCCGCCCGGTAACAGCGAGGACCCAGGCCGTCCTTCACCCCTGTTTCCAGAGCAGAGGTCCCTGCTGCTCTGACCGGTCTTGAGTGAGGAGGACCAAGGTATCGTCACTTCGTGACGATACAATCGGCCAAGATGGCTTGTTCTGATCGGTGCTGATCACGGGAGGTGGACGGGCCGGTGGGGTGGGTGACGATGATCGGCCCGTCCGACGAGCAGGTCGAGTACCGCCTGAGCGGGGGCCACGGCTGCGGTAAGGCCGTCGCGGTCGACGCGGCTCCGCTTCTTGACGCCGTCGAGGCCAGGGCCGCGGATTCCGGAATCACCGTCGCCGCGCTGCTGGGTGCAACCGAGGCGAAGAAGGCGTTCTACCGGGCCCGCACCCAGTCGCGCAGCGGCAAGAGCGCCCGGTTCACCGGCTTCGACGCCGTCGAGGTCGCCGCCGCTGCCGGGCTCGACGCCCGCGCGCTGTACGGGGAGAACGCGCTACCCGTCCCGGCCGTCGACGGTCAGGTGGACTACCACCTCAATGCCAGCGAGCGCCCGCTGGTGTGGATCGGCCAGGGCTTGGCTGAGTTCGGCATCGCCCCTGGAAGTGTGCTCGCTCCCGGGCAGTTCCAGGCCGCGCGGCGCCTCATGCGCGGCGAGGACCCGCGCACCGGCCGCACGCTGGTGGAGCCCAAGCTCGCCATCGCCCCCGCCGCGAAACTGCCCGCAGCCCCGCTGATGCGCGCGATCCGCCGCAGCGCCGCCGAGCGCGGAGCGAAGCCGCAGGCGCTACTCGACTCGAAGCGCAAGAAGGACGCCTTCGGGTCGATGGAGCGACAGATCGTGCGGTTCGGGGAAGCCCAAAAGGCGCCCGTCTCCACGCTGCTCAAGCTCGCCGACGGCATCGGCGTCGACGCCGCCGAGCTGTATGGCGAAGAGGAGCTGGAGAAGGCGCTCACCGCCGAGGCCGGCGGACGGCTTGACGCCCGCGCGCTCCTCGGCGCCGTCGAGACGACGGCGCGCGAGGGCGGGCAGGAGCCCGCGGACCTGTTCGGCTCCGCGTCGATGAAGCGGCGCTACCTCCAGACCGAGGCCGAGGGCGGACGGCGGCTGCGCGATCTGCCCATGGCCGTGCGGGAAGCGGTCGCCATGGCCAAGGCCGCAGGGCTGGACCCCGAGCAGATCTGGGATGCGGAAGAGATCAAGGCCGCCATGCGCGAGGGGCGCGTCGAGGTCGGCAACCGGGGCGCGGACGCGACCTTGGATCTGGGCAAGTCCAAGAGTGTCTTCCTCGCCTACGTGCCCGCCCAGGTCGCCGCCGAGGTCGAGTCGCTCTACACCGCGTGCGGGCGCGAATCGGTCGACGCTCTGGAGCGCTGGACCGCGTACGCGATGCGTGGCCGGCACGGCGACGGGGAGGCGGCGAGCACCCTCGGTACGAGCGGCTTCTGCGGCTGGATGATGATCCACCGCGCCGCCCGTCCGGTCGGCGGCGCCCCCTTTGGCGACCCCCACTTCCACCTGCACTTCACCCTGGCCAACATGGTCAAGGGGACGGACGGGAAGTGGTCGACGGTGGCCGCGGGCGGACGTGACCTGCACCGGCACGCCCGCGCGCCCCAGGCCCTGATGAACGCGCGCATCCGCCGTGAACTCACCGACCGCTACGGCATCGGCTTCCGCCGCGAGGAGCGCACCGGAGCGTGGGAGATCGCGGCCATCCCCGCCTCCACCATCACGCTGTTCAGCAAGCGCGACGGCCAGGTCCGGGAGCTGCTGAGCAAGCTCGGGCTGGACTACGACAGCGCCACCGTGCGCGAGCGCACCGCCGCCTCCACCGTCTCCAAGGCCACCAAGAACAGCGAGGCCGCCGGGGTGGGGGACGACGTGCTGCGCGCGTACTGGCAGGCCGAAGGCCGCGCCGCGGGCGATGACCCCGACGCCGTCGCCGCCAGCGCCCTCCACCAGACGGCCCCGGAGGCGAACCCGGAGCTGGACGAGCTGTGCGCCACGGTCTTCGACCCGAAGACGGGGCTGACGGCGCACTCGAAGGAGTTCACCCACGCCGCGGCCATCGCTGCCACCCTGGACGCCCTCCCCTACGGCGTCGGCACCGCCGATGAGGCCGAGCAGCTCACCGCCTCCGTGCTGCGGCACGCCGGATACGCGGTCAAGCTCGCACCGCGCGGCGCCCAGCACTACACCCACGCCGACCGCTACACCACCACGGACATCGTCGCCGCCGAAACACTGATCGTCTCCGAGACGACACGGCGCCTCGGCGCGCGGGCCGCCGTCGTCGAGGGCGACGCGGTCGCCATGACCCTCTCCACCGCCGAGGCCCAGCAGGGCTTCGCGTTCTCCGGCGAACAGCGCGCGGTGCTGGAGCGGCTGCTGTCCGCCGGGCACGGTGTGGACGCGGTCATCGGCGTCGCGAGCGCGGGCAAGACCACGCTCATGGACGCCGCGCGACAGGCATGGGAGGCCCAGGGGTTCGTGGTCGCGGGCGCGTCCACGGCGGCCGTCGCCGCCGCCAACCTCAAGGCCGAAGCGGGCATCAGCTCCCGCACCCTCGCCTCCTGGCTCACCGGCATCCGCAACGGTGGGCAGGGGCTGACGGGGGTGGATGTCCTGGTCGTGGACGAGGCCGCGATGTGCGACGACCGCGACGTCGCCGAACTCCTCGCCCACGCCGCGACGAGCGGGACGAAAGTCGTCGGCATCGGTGACCCCAAGCAGTTGCACTCGCCCGGCGTCGGCGGACACTTCGCAGCCGTCCACCACCTCGTGGACGGCGTCACCCTCACGGAGAACTTCCGGCAGAAGGACGCCGTCGAGCGCCGCGCGCTCCGGCTGTGGCGCGACGACCAACGTACGGAGTCGCTCCGCGCCCTCGCGGGCACCGGCCGCGTCCACGCGCTCGCCGACAAGGACGAGACGCTCGCGGCCATGCTCACCGTCTGGGCCGACAAGCGCGCCGCGCACACCGATGACCACACCGCCGTGCAGCAGCTCCTCATGCTCGCCGCCACCAACGACACCGTCGAGGAACTCAACCTGGGCGCTCGTGCACTGCGCAGGGCCAGCGGCCACCTCACCGGCCCCGAGTACGCCTACGCGCTCGCCGGAGGCCAGGAACTCACCCTCGCTGTCGGCGACCAGGTCCTCCTTCGCACCAACGACTACCGATCCCGGCGCACCGGCGGCGAGAGCGAGGACGTGCTCAACGGATACCGCGGCCTCGTCCGCGCCTTCGACGAGGAGCGCCGCGTGCTGGTCGAGTGGCGGGAGAAGAGCGCCGACGGCCACCGGCACCACGCCGAATGGGTCGACGCCGACTACATCGCCCAGGGCGGGCTGAGCCTCGGCTACGCGATCACCGGCCACAAGAGCCAGGGCCTCAGCGTCCAGGAAGCCCTGGTCTACGGTCCCGGCGCCCAGGCCAATGCGCTCTACACGATGCTCTCGCGCGACAAGAAGGAGAGCCACCTCTTCCTCCCCCTCTCCCTCTACGAGAGCGACGCCGACCGCGCCCGCGCAGGCGAACCGGAAACCGACCGGGAGAAGCTGGACCGCGCGGTCGCCGGGCTCATCCGCGAGATCGAGACCGGCACCGAGGAACGCATGATCCTCACCGAACTGCCGCAGCACGCCGTCCCCGCACACGTCCGCGAAGCCGCAGCCGACCTGCCTGTTCCTCGCGCCCCCGGAACCGGCGAACCGCACGACAACGACGCCCCAGAGTCCCAGAGCGGGAGCCGTCCCAGCACGCCGAACGCTCCCGTTCCCAGGGACGAGCGGCCGTATGCCCACCTCGGTGACGAGGCCCTGCGCCACGCGCTCCGCAAGGCTGCCAGCGCCACACGCTCCACCCACACCGCTGCGGCGAAGGCCGAGGCCAAGGCCGACCACGCCGAACAACAGGCAGCCGCAGGCACCGGCCCGCACACGCTGGCACTCGACCGCCGCCACCAAGACCTGGCCGCACGCGCCGAAGCTGTTCACGAGGTCCGCGCCCTCTCGGACAACGTCGCCCGCCACACCCAGGCGCACAGCCGTACGGACGAGCGACTCCACCAGCTCGAACAGCAGCTCACCGCCACCGCGCGGTTCGGACGCCCCTCACTTCGCGGAGATGACCGCGCACGCGTCGAAACCGAGCGCGACGCGCTTCAGCAGCAACTCACGGAGAACGCCCGCGAACTGGACCGCCTGCACGCACGACTCGGCGAGCTGGAGATCACCGCAGGCCCGTCAGACCAGCACACGACCGTACTCACCGAAGCGGAAGCCATCCAGGAGAACAGGCCAGCACTTCTCCGACAGGCCCGCCAGCAGGACCGCGCCCAGGCGAAGGAGCTGCGCACCGAGGCGACACGAGCGCGCAGCACCGCCGACGGCGCCGACCACCGCGAAACCGGTCTGCAAGCCGAACTCCAGCAGCGCCGATCCGAACCCGCCCGCCTGGACGACGGGGCCCGCGATGTCGAAACCCGACGAACAGGCCCGTACACGGACCGGCAACGGGCAGCCGAAGTGACACCTCAAGACCCCGAAGGACCGGAAGCCCCTCCGGTCTGACGGCAGAGGGTCACTAGCAGCTCCGCAATAGACGCTGGCGCCGAGCGCACCCGATGAAACGGTGTCACAGCCACTTTCGCGTCGAAGCGCGTTGGACGGCACCGATCACCGCCTACGCCGGTGAAGGCGGCACCCGCGCGGGTCGGCGGAAGTCAGAGAGCGGCCCATAGGACGACGCCCGGACGTCACCGGTCCGTCGGCGATCGGCGGTGGCTGTCCAACCGCTGTGTTCGAGGTGCACGATCCCGTCGGGGCTGGCGCGGACGCGAGTGCCACGAAGGAGTACCCGATCACCGTGCTGTCGCAACTAGGGAATGGTGGCGTGCCACTGCCCTCTGGACAGGTGGATGGTGCCTTCGGGGGTGATGGTCAGGGGCACGCCGTAGACCGGTAGTCCGCCTCTGGTGTTGAGGCGGTTGCGGATGCGGTCCAGGACGTCCCACAGGTGTCGGGGGCCGCTCTGGTGCACGGTGGGGGGCTCGCTCTTGCTTCCGGTGGCGCGGGCCCATGAGCCGTCCGGATGTACCAGCCAGGCCGTGCGCCGGCCGTCCTCGTCTTCGCGGTAGGCGCATTCGGTGCCGGGCGCGCGCAGTTCCAGCATGGATCGCACCTCCCATGCCTCGTCCACGTCGAGGACCGGGTACCGGCCGGTGCTGACCTCGTCGGCGTCCTGGTTGATCTGGTCGGCGAACTGCGAGACGAGGCCGGGCGGGTAGTCCTGGCCGTGGCGGGCGTTCATGAATCCGGCCCAGTCACGGGCGGTGGTCCCGACCGCTCCGCCGTCCTCCGTCTTCCACGCGGTGACGATCATGGAAGTACGGGCGATCACCGTCACCAGCCGTCCGCCGGGTCGCAGGGCGGCAAGCCAGGACGCGGGTAGGGGGTTCACGGACACCATGGAGACGATCCGGTCGAACTGCCCGGGGAGTGGGCCGGTGGCGTCCACCGTGGCGATCGTGGGGCGCAGCCCCATTTCCTTCAGGCGCTGGTCGGCGGCTTCGGTCAGGTACGGGTCCACGTCAATGCTGGTGATCCGCGAGCTGCCGAAGCGGTGTGCGAGCAGGGCTGCCGAGTAGCCGGAGCCGGTGCCCACGTCGAGGATGTCCATGTCCTCGTGCAGCCGCCCGTGCCGGAGCATCTGGACGACCAGGCTCGGCAGCGTCGCCGACGAGGTCGGCGCCCCTTCGGGGGATTCATCCGGTGTGGCGTGGTCGGCGTGCAGGGGGCCGACACGCGTGATCTTCGAGCGGTTCGCGTACGCCGACTCCTCCCACGCGCGGGGGTCGGCGGCCCCGTCTTTGAGGGTCCACCTCCCGCCGGGGCCGGGCTCCCACCATCGGGGGATCAGCTCATGGCGGGGGACGCTCGCCACCGGCGTGCGCCACCGTGAGTCCGGATCGGTCACCGCGGCTGCCAGTCGCGCCGCCGCGTCGTGCCACTCCATCGGTCAACCGCCTCTAGTCCGTCGGGTCGCAGGCTTCGTTCGAGGGGTCGCAGCCTTCGGAGTCGTGGGGTGTGCAGACACCGCACACCCCACACACCGCGGTCTTCCGGCGCGGCCGGGGGATGCGTTCCACCAGGCGGCCCCATTGCCTGCTCCACAGCAGCTCGGCGAGAGGCCGCTCGCGGACGTTGCCGACGGGGAAGCCTCGGGAGAGGACACAGCCCGCGAGGTTCCCGTTGGGGAGGATGGCGGCCCGGCCGTGTGCGCAGTGGCCGCACAGCTCGCCCAGTGACGGAGCCTGGCCCGGCAGTGCGGCCCGGCCCACAGCGCGCGCCCGGTCCACCTGGATTCGGCGAACGCCCATGGCTTCCAGTTCGGTGCGGCCCTCGGCGACGCGCTGGCCTGGAAGGACGTCCACCATGCCGACGCGGAGCCCGATGCCCCGCTTCAGGGCTTCCAGGATGTGGGCGCGGGTGCGCTGGTAGGAGCCCGGTCGGCCGGTGATCCGGTCGTGTTCGTCGGCGCGGTCGCTGTAGTAGCTCGTGCCCAGCGTCACCCCCTCTCGGCTGAAGGTGTCCCACCACGCGGGCCGGACGTGAAAGAGATTGCTGTAAACCTCGACCCTCATTCCCAGCGACAGGGCCAGCTCGGTGAACTCGCGCCAGTTGGGGTGCACGGTCGGCTCTCCGCCGATCAGTTGCACCTTGGGGATGCCGAGCGTGGCGGCGTCGGCGATGACCGCGCGCCAGTCCGCCGTTGTCATCGTGCCGTGATCCGCCCTGGGGCTCGATTCGGTCAGGCAGTGTGTACAGGAGAGCTGGCACTTCCCAGTGATCTCCAGCTCCAGCATGTCCAGCCCCTTCACGGGACTGGCGACGGGGCTTTCCGCAGTAGCTGTCACGAGCTTCCCCTTCATCAGGTTCTGCGAGCGCGGCCCTGGCGGGTCCTGCATGACGTCAACGAGCCCGGCCCGGCCTGATGCTCGCCCCTGCCCGCCGTGCTCGGGCCTCCGTAAGCGGGGGAGGGCAAGGGCGCGACCTGTCGCTTCCGACGGAAACCGGCCCAAGGGCCCATTCTGGCGCCGCGAACCCGCTCCGGGCAGGGGCAATACGGGTTGGCGGGTTGCACGGGGGTTGTACGGGGGTTGTACGGGAGGCCGACTCGCCGCATTCGCGGTGCTGGCAGACCGAGCAGCCCTCATCATCGGCTTATGAGGCGAGACGCAAGCTCCCGGGTGGAGAACACCGCGCTGGATGCTGTCCTGCGGGAGTCGGGACTCTCTCATGCCCGTCTGGCGCGCAGGGTCAACCAACTGGGCGCTCAGCAAGGGATTCCTCTGCGCTACGACAAGGCATCCGTGACCCGCTGGATCCAGGGCAAGCGTCCTCGTGGACGCGCCCCGGAGTTCATGGCCGGGGCGCTGAGCGAGGCCCTGCGACGTACGGTTACTCCCGCCGAGATCGGGCTCGGCGGTGAGAACACACGACCGGTGACCGCCAGAGCGTTGTCTTACTGTGAAGATGTGGATGACGCGTTGCGCACTCTCGCCGAGTTGGGCTCCACGGATGTCTCCCGCCGGAGCCTCCTGGGAGGTGTCCCCTTCGTAGCGGGCGCGCTGGCCGACCCTCAACGCCAGTGGCTCCTCTGGCTGTCGGAGGCGGAGGACGGGCAGCCTGCGCGGCTGGCCGCCGCCAGCGACGGGGGCGCGGCGGAGCCGCTGCACTACATGATCCAGACCTTCGACTCGATGGACAACCGCTTCGGCGGGGCGCACGTGCGCAGCGCGATCGTCCACTACCTCAGCAACCAGGCCATGCCGATGGTCCAGCAGCGAGGCCGACGTGAGGCCGAGCACCGCGAGCTGTTCACCGCCGCCGCGAAGCTCGCGGCGATGGCGGGGTGGAGCAGTTACGACGCGGGCGAGTACGGCATGGCGCAGCGGTACATGACCCTCGGTCTGCGGCTGTGCGGGGAGGGCGGTGACCGTGTGCTCGGAGGACAGATCTGGGCCGGCATCTCCCACTTGCAGACGAGCTTGGGGTACCCGTCCGACGGCGTCTACAGCGCCCGCGTCGGACTGGCGACGGCGAAGGATTCGGGCAGTCCGCTGGGGCTGATGCGTCTGCACGCGATGGCGGCCCGCGGGTACGCCGCGCGACGCGATCAGCAGAAGGCGCACGCACATCTGCGCTTCGCCGAAGAGTCGCTTGCCCGCAGCCGTGGCCCCGCACAGGAATCACCGTGGGTGGGCTACCTGGACCACCACTACCTGGAGGCCGAGACAGCGCAGGTCTTCCGGGACCTCGGTGACGGCAAGCGCGCGGAGCAGATGGCAGCGGAGTCGGTCCGGCACAACGCGCAGCGGGGACGGCGGCAGGCGATCGGGCGATCCGTCCTGGCCACGGCGCATCTTCAGCAGGGGCAGCTCGACGCGGCGCTGGAGAGCGCCCATACGGCCCTGGAGCGGCTGGGCTCCGGAAACATCCATTCCGAGCGCTCCGTCCAGGCGCTGCGCGCCTTCCGCGCTGAGCTGGAACCCTTCCGCCGCGAAGAAGCCGTTCGGGAGTTCGTGCGTCAGGCCCGTCCGGTGCTCGGCGCGGCGTGACGCCGGGGCGTGACGCCGGTCAGTATCCGTCGGGCGTGGGCGCGTTCTGAGCCCGGTCGACGGGGATGTTCGCCCCCGAGATCCCGCTCGAACGGTCGCTGAGCAGAAAGGCGATCACCTCCGCGACCTCTTCCGGCTGCACGAGTCGCTGTTGAGGGAATTCACGGGCGAACACCGCGAAGTCCTGCGGCTGTTGCGTACGCATCCGGTCCCAACGCTTGCCCGGCACCAGCGTCGAACCAGGCGAGACCGCGTTGACGCGAACGCCGTCCGGGCCCAGCTCCCTCGCGAGCGATGCCGCCATGTGAATCTGGGCCGCCTTCGCGGCCCCGTACTGCGCCTGCGGCCCGGGTTTCCACCCTGAGATGGAGGAGACCAGCACGGCCGAGCCGCTGCTCGACGCCCGCAGATGCGGAGCAGCCACGGCCAGGAGGCGGGCGCTGTACCCGGCGTTGGCCTCCCACGTCGCCGACCAGTCCTCCGCCGTCGCCTCACCCAAGCCCCTCCCGCGCGCCGTACCCGCGCATGCCACGACGCCGTCCAGCCCTTCCAGCTCCTCCGCCGCCTGAGTGACGAACTCCTCCACGGCACCGGGCGACGTGACGTCGACGGTCCGACCGAAGACATGGGCATCGGTGTCCCGTACCGCCGCTCGCACGTCGTCTTCGTTGCGGCCACACAGCGCCAGGACGCATCCCTCCGCCGCCAGGAGACGCGCGGTCGCACCGCCGATCCCACGTGTTCCGCCCGCGATCAGAACACGTCGTCCGGACAATCCCAGAGCCATCTGCCCACTTCCCGTCACGTTGTGCAACCTCCGTTCGTCAAGACACCCCGAGTGCAGGCTCCCCTTCCCGCCTCCCAGCAGGTTGCCTGGTTCTCCCCCGATGCACCGCCGTCGCCACCAGCACGGCGCACGCCCGGGGGCGTCCGCTCAGCGCGCATCCCCGCGTCACGGAAGGAGGCACCGTGTCGAAAACTACGTCAAGGCAGACCGCACCCCGGTCCGCAGCGCCACCTGCCGACCGTCCGGCCGTGACCGTCTGCTGGGCCCAGGGCGCCTTCTCCCGCGAAGGCCAGGCGGTCCGCGCGGCTCGTGACTTCGCCGCCGATGTCCTGGCGCGCTGGGGCCTGCCGGAGGGGCTGCGGGACGAGGTGCGCATGTGTGTGTCCGAGGCGGCCACCAACGCGGTGCTCCACACCACGGCCACCGCCGCCACCACGGTCTTCGAGGTGACGCTCGATCTGCTGCGGACCGAGTCGGAACTGCGGGTGCATGTCGGTGACGGTGATCCCGACCGGGTGCCGGTGGCGACCCGTCCCGAGCTGGAGGACACCAGCGGCCGTGGCCTGCTGCTGATCAAGAGCATGGCGCACGATTTCACCGTCACCCGCACCCGTAGGGGCAAGACGGTCTCCTTCAGCTTCGGCATCCCCCAGCCCCGGCGGATACCGGGGGCGGCCCGGTGAGCTGCTGCGAGACGGGGACGGGGCGGGTGCGGTGCCAGTTGTGCGGGTGCCTGATCGTCCTGCACGAGCTGCGGCCCCATTACTTCACGGTGGACGACGAGCCATGGGTCTTCGTGATGGTGAGGTGCCGCGACGCGGCGGCCTGCGCCGGACGCAGCCGGACCACCGAGCACTGGGGCCTGCTCCAGATCGCCGTCCCGGTCCGCGAACCGGCCCCGGGCGCGCCGCTGTTCCGCTGCCATCTGTGCGACGTCGCCGTCACGGCTGCCGACATCGAGGTCGCCTGGGCCGCAGACCGCTGGGGCTGGTTCCTCGACGTCGTCTGTAGCGATACGGCCGCCTGCGAACAGCGCCAGTGGCACGACGAACCACTGCGGTCCGACCTGCTGTAGCCCGCGCCCCGCCCCGCCCCGCTCACGGCCCCCCTCCTTCCTTTCACGCGCTTTGCCGGATTGGACTCCCATGACCCCCCGTACCGTTGAGGACTGCGTTCTCCCCGACCAGCACACTGCCGCCCCGCCGCACGAGACGGTGACGGCGCCGCGGCCCCGGCCCGTGACGGCAGACCTGACGGAAGAACCGCGCGGGGCGGAGCGGGTCCCGCAGTCTCGTGGGCTCGCGTTCCCGTACGGGCCGGGCGAGGGGCTGGTGGCGGCCGGCCGGTGGTGGGATGCGGCGCGGATGCCCTCCTACCTGGGGGAACGGGTACTCGACCGGCTCGGTGAGCAGTCCGGGCCGGTGATACGCGACCCCTACGCCCACTACCTGTACTGGCTCATCGCCCCGGGGCGCGCCGAGTCGTGGGGGCTGCCGGAGACCTCGCTGGTGCGGGTGCTGGGCCGGGGCTGCTGGGTGAAGGTGCGACGCGCGGGTGCACCCGCTCCTCCGGCCCCTACTGGGTCCGCTTCCGCTCCGACGGCCCTGTGCTCACCCCTCCCGGCCTGCTGCTGGGCGCGCTGGCCGCGACGGTCGCCGATGAGCTGGCCACGGCCGGGGAATCCGGCCCCGTCGCGTTCGGTCACGGCGAGACCGCGACCGTCCTGGCCTTGTTGCGCGCCACCTTGCCCGGCCTCATCACGGCTGTGGCCGGGTACGCCGGGCGGATGCCGACAGCCGACCCGTACCGGCGGCTGGCCGATCTCCAGCAGGACATCGCGGCGCGGTGTCTGCGCTTCGGCGACGCCTCGCAGGACTGCGGCATGGGCGGGGACCTCTACCCGCTGGTGCAGCGGCTGGCGCACCACCACTGCGCGCTGCGCCGCTCCCTGCCCGTCGTGCGGGCGCGGTCGCTGCCGGTGCAGCGTCGCGAGGTGGTGGAGGCGGCCCCGTGAACCGGCCCTCGCCTCATCTCCGCCCGCTCTTCCCGTTCTCCTCCCGGTCTTCTTGCCGGTCTTCCTCTTCCGGAGTTGTTGTGCGCCTGTCCGATGCCCCCTACATGGCCCGCCCTGGGCGGCACCGTGGCCGTCGGACCGTGCCGGGCCTGGAGAACGAGCCGGGTCTGCGGCGGCGGCTGCGGCAGCTCGCGCTCGTCCCGACGCTCACGGCGCTGTCCCCCATATGGGCTCTGGCTCTCCTGGCGCATCTGATCGACGGTCCGTGGCGGGCCGTTGCCGCGCTCACCTGCGGTGTGCTCACCGTCGGCGGGCTGTGGTGGGCATGGCAGGCCACGACACGCACGGCCACTTCCCTGTCCGACCAGGGCCAGCAGCTCCAGGAGGAGTGGGAGACCTGGGCGACGGGGCAGAAGGAGCGGCTGCTCCAGTACGGCAAGGTGCTGGCTCTGGCGGCGGAGGCGGTCGGTCGCGGCGAGAGCCCACCGGCGCCCGCGACCGACCCTGCGCCCGAATCCGCGCCCCACCGGGTGCCGCACCAGCCGGGGGACGTCCGTGCGGCTTTCACCGCCGCGCTGGAGCAGCACCAGGCCGAGGCGCTGGGGGCGGTGATGACGGCGGGCAGGCGGCAGGAGATGGAGATGCTGCTGGCCGTCGCCCGGCGCCTGCACGCACTGGTCACTCGCGCGCTGGAAGCGATCGACGCGGTGGAGAACGTGGTGGAGGACCCGGATCTCCTGCACGATCTGTTCGGGATCGATCACCTGAACGTCCGTATCCGGCGGCAGGCCGAGAGCCTGGCGGTGCTGGGCGGCGCGACGCCCCGCAGCATCCGCACCCCCGTGCCGGTCTTCACCATCCTGCGGCAGGCGCCCGCCGAGATCGAGCGTTACGCCCGTGCCCGGGTGGCCGCCCAGCCGACGGAGAGCCTGGCGGTGCCCGGCCACGCGGCTCTCGCCGTCATCCATCTGCTGGCGGAGCTGCTGGAGAACGCCACCGCCTTCTCCCCGCCGGAGACGGAAGTGACGATGCGCGCGGAGCGGGTCCCGGCGGGCCTGGCGATCGAGATCGACGACCGGGGCCTGGGCATCAGCCCGCCGGAGCGCAAGCGGCTGAACCGGCTGCTGGTCGACCCTGATCTCTACGGGATAGGCGAGCACGTCGCGCAGGGGCGTACGGGCCTGCTGGTGATCGCCCGGCTCGCCCACCGCCACGGCATCACCGTCACTCTCCTGCCCGGCCGTTACGGCGGGACGCAGGCTCTGGTGCTGCTGCCCCCGTCCCTGGTGCAGGACGCCGAACCCGAGCCGCCACAGCCGCAGGTGAGCCCGCCTGGCCCCCGCCCCGGCGCCCCGGAACTTCCGGCCGTCGCATCGCCGTTGCCCCGGCGCCGTCCAGGCCAGGGCAAGGCAGGGCCCGCGGGCCTGTCCAGAGAAGAGGGGGAACGTCCGGCCCTGCCCCGGCACGGCGACCACACCCCGACCCCGGCCCCGGCCCCGGTCGCGGAGCCGGTCGCCTCCGGCCCGCGGCCCCTCGCACCGCCCGGACCAGCGGTGCCCTCCCCAGGGCTGATGGGCGCCTGGCGCGCGGGCGTACGACGCGGCACGACCACCCCCGCAGACGCAGAGACGGAGATGACCGATGACGCCTGACAACGGCCCTTCCTGGCTGCTGGAGAACCTTGTGCGCGAGACACCGGGGGCGCAGTCCGCGCTGTTGTGCAGCCGGGACGGTCTGCGCCTGGAGCGGTACGAGCTGACCGTGACCCAGGCCGACACCCTCAGCAGTCTCCTGTCCGGGCTGTACTCCCTGGGCCGGGGGACCGGGAAGGTACTGGTCGACGACCCGTTCGGGACGGTTCACCAGATCCTGGTCGAGCACCCGTTGGGGCTGCTGGCGGTGATGGACGCCGGGGACAACGCCTTGCTGGGCGTGCTCGCCACCGGCGGCTGTGACCCGGGCGGACTCGGCTACGCCATGACCCAGATGATCAGGAAGCTGAGCCCGCACCTGGGCACCCCCGCACGCACCGGCGGGCAGGTCCAGTGACATGAAGGGCCCCTGGACGCACCAGGACTCCGTGGAATTGCGCGCCTACGCGCTGACCCAGGGGCGCACCGAAGCAGTGCACCCTCTGCGCCCCGAAACCCTGCTGAGCGCCGCGCACACCCCGCCCGCCAGGGCACGGTCGGCACGGCCGCGCAGCCCCGAGAGCGCGCGGGCGGTGCGGATGTGCGCCCAGCAGCCGTGCTCGGTGGCGGAGATCGCCGCGCGGCTGGGCCGCCCCCTCCTGGTCACCAAGGTCGTGCTCTCGGACCTGCTGGAGGACCGCCTGCTGACCGTCACCGCCCCGCCCGCCGTCGATGCCAAAGACCCGCAGACACTGGAGGCCGTCCTTGCCGGACTACGACAGCGCTTCATCGCCTGACCGGGCCCCCGGGCCCCTGCCCCTGCCCCTGAAGATCCTGGTCGCGGGCGGGTTCGGCGCGGGCAAGACCACCTTCGTCGGCTCGGCCAGCGAGATTCCCCCGCTCTCCACCGAGGAGATCCTCACCGACGCCTCCGCCGTCACCGACAGCCTGACGGGGGTGGAGGGCAAGACCACCACCACCGTGGCGCTGGACTTCGGCCGTATCACCCTGACCGGCCAGAACGTGGTGCTGATGCTGTTCGGAATGCCCGGGCAGCAGCGGTTCGACTTCCTGTGGGACGAGCTGTCCTCCGGCGCGATGGGCGCGGTGATCCTGGCCGACACCCGCCAGTTGACGAGCTGCTTTCCCGCCGTCGACTACTTCGAGAAGCAGCACCTGCCCCTCGCCGTCGCCGTCAACCACTTCGATCACTCGTGGTGCTACAGCCCCGAAGAGGTCCGCGACGCCCTCGGTCTGTCTCCCGCCGTTCCGGTGGTGCTGTGCGACGCCCGCCGCACGGACTCGGCCGAAGAGGTCCTGCTCACGCTCGCCGAGCACGCCCTCGACCACGCGACCGTCCGCATTACCCGTACCGCCCGCCCCTCCCCGCATCCCGCAGGAGCCTCCTGATGCCCTTCGACCCGGCCTCCGGCCTGTACCTGGCCGCGCCCGACCCCCATCTGGAACAGCGCGAGAAGCGCCTGGCCGAACTCGGTCTTCTCCATCCCGCACCGGCACTGGCAGAGGGACTGGACGCCTTCGCCGCCCGCCTCGCCCAGGAGTCCGGATTCCCCTACGCCATGGTCAACTTCATTACCGGCCACCAGCGCTTCGCCGGACTCCACGCTCCCTACGGCCGCGAAGGACTGCCCCCTGTGGGACGGCAGATGAGCCTGACGGACGGCTACTGCCCCGCCCTGCTCACCCGCCGCGCACCGCTGGTGCTGCCCAACGTGCTGGCCGCACCGCGCTTCGCCGGTAACCCGGTGGTGGACCAGATCGGCATCCACGCCTACGCCGGGGCCCAACTCGTCGACGGCCGCTCCGGCATGACCCTGGGCACCGTCTGCGTCGTCGACGTCGCCAAACGGCCCCGCGAATCCGCGGACACCATGCTCACCATGATCAAAGACGCCCGCGACCGGCTCTCCCGGCACCTTCCCCTCGCCTGAAACCGGCTCCGCACTCGCCGCCCGTCCGCCGTGACCAGAAAGGGAACCGCCGTGGGGGAGCACTACCTGACCCAAGAGCACCGCGCCCTGCGCGCGACCGTACGGGACTTCGCCGAGCGTGAGGTCGGGCCCCGGGTGCGGGAGATGGAGTCGGCCCGCACTGTCGCCGTCGAGCTGACCCGGCTCATCGCCGACCAGCGCCTGATCGGGGCCACCATCCCCCGGGCGTACGGCGGCATGGGCACAGGACACCTCGCCAAGACCGTCATCATCGAAGAGCTGTCCCGGGTCAGCGCCGCGATGGGCGCCATGGTCCAGGCATCCCAGCTCGGCACCGCACCGCTCTGCCTGTTCGGCTCCACGGAGCAGAAGAAGACCTGGCTCCCGGCCATCGCCTCCGGCGACTGCCTGCCGACGATCGCCGTGACCGAGCCGGACTCGGGCGGCCATGTACTGGGCATGACCAGCACCGCCGACCGCGACGACGACGAATGGGTGCTCAACGGCGGCAAGACCTACGTCGGCAACAGCCACGTGGGCAACCTGCACACCGTCGTCGCGCGCACCGGCCCAGGCTCCCAGGGCCTCTCGGCCTTCCTCGTCGAGGCGGACCGCCCCGGCTGCTCCCTGATCGAACAGCAGCCCACCATGGGCCTGCACGGCTTCAGCTTCGGCGAGCTGCGCTTCGAGAACTGCCGCATCCCCGCCGCGCACATGCTGGGCACGGAGGGCGACGGGCTTGCCGTGGCCTACGCCTCCAGCGTGCTCTACGGCCGCCCCAACCTCGCCGCCGTCGCCCTCGGCATCCACCAGGCCACCGTGGAGACGACCGCGGCCTTCTGCGCACAGCGCCACCGCTACGGTGCCCCGCTCGCCGACCTCGGCAGCGTCAAGCTCCAGCTCGGCCAGATGACCTCACGGCTGATGACCGCCCAGCTCACCGCCTACCACGCCGTCCACCTGCTCGACGGCGGACAGCCGTGCGACGAGTGGCTGATCAACTCCAAGCTGGTCAACACCGAGTACGCCCGCGCGTCCGCCCACGACGCCATGAACATCCACGGCGCCGCGGCCCTGGGCACCGACCTCCCCATCGAGCGGTACCGACGCGACGCCGAGCACATCTTCGCCCCCGCGGGCACCTCCGACATCCAGCGCCTCCGCCTGGCCGAGGCCACGCTCGGCACGACGAAGGGCTCCTGGTCCGACAAGCTCGCCGACCGCGTCCGCCCCGAGACCGCACCGGCCAACGCCCGCCCCCAGCCGCGCTCTTGAGCCGTGCCCGCCCCCTGCTACAGCGGCACCACGACCACCCGTCCGAACCCCACAACCAAGAAGGCAGGACCAACCATGACCACGCCCCTCACCGCCGAGACCGGCACCACCACCGCACCGGCCTCTTCCCTCGCCCTGTCCCTCTTCGGCCCTCCGGCCCGCCCGGCGACCGGGGGCCAGCAGCCGGACGTGTACTACAGCCCCAGCCGGCAGATCACCATTGACGCCTCCGGTAACCCGTGCCCCACTTCTGCCGGAACCACCGACACCACCTTCAACGGCAACATCAGGGCCGGGGACTACGAGATCGACGCGGTGTGCCTGTGGCTCGGTTCGCCGGCCCGCCCTGCGGCCGGGAGGCAGCAGCCGGACGTGTACTACAGCCCCAGCCGGCAGATCACCATTGACGCCTCCGGCAACCCGTACCCCACCTCCGTTGGCGCCACCGACACCACCACCAACGGCTGGCTCAGCCAAGGGGACCACGAGATCGCGTCGGTGTGCCTGTGGTGACGCGTATCCCCGTACCCAGGCCGGGCGCCCCGCTCCGGTCTGCGTGGTCACCACCCTTTCCGACCCCACCGCGGACCGGGTCGTTACAGAGCTGGAACGCATCGAGGTCCCGATGCTGCGCCTCGACCTGCGCGACAGCACCCACTCATTACGCCTGGATGCAGCTCTGGACCGGCACGGCTGCCCGCGCGGCCTGCTCGACACCGGGGCACATCGCGTCGCCCTGGAGGAGATCGGCGCGGTGTGGTGGTGGCGCACCCCCAACCCGCCCAGCTTCCCGCCGGTCCTGGCATGAGCCCGGAGCAAGCCGAATGGGCGAGCGGTGAGACGAACGCCGGACTGGCCGGGCTCCTCGCGTCCCTGCCCGATTGCCTCCAGGTCAACCACCCCAGCGCCGCCCACCGGGCCAACAGCAAGATCAGCGTGCTGGTGCAGGCGCAACGGGCCGGCCTTGAGGTCCCGCCGACCTGGATCGGGAACACCCCCTCGCCAGCTCGCGCATTCGCCGAGCAGCAGGGAAAGGTGGTGTGCAAGTCACTCACCAGGCCGGACATCACCTACGACAGCGGTGAACGCTCCTTCTTCCCCACCACCCCCGTCCCCGCCCACCGGATCAACGAGCAGGTCGCCGCCCACGTCCACCAGCTCCAGCACGCGGTCGAGAAGGCTTTCGAGGTCCGGCTGACCGTCATCGGCCGCCACATGTTCGCCGTGCGCATCGACGCCCACTCCACGGCGGCACAAGCCGACTGGCGCACCGACCCCGACGCCCGCTCCTACCGCGTCATCGACCTGCCCGCCACGGTCCGGCACGGCGTGGCCGCCCTCTTGGACCACTACTGCCTGCGCTACGCGGCGCTGGACCTACTCGTGCAGCACGACGGCCGGTGGCTGCTGGTCGACCTCAACACCGCTGGCCAGTACGGCTGGCTGGAGACCGCGCTCCCAGACCTACGCATCTCACAGGCCCTGGCCGCCTTCCTCGCCCGCCACACCGATCCCGCCCCAGCAGCCGAGCAGCCCGTACACCACGCCTCCCGGCCGCGCCGATGAACCAGATGGACACCGCGCTCGCGGGCAGCGGAGACAGTCCCTCACCACCGCCAAGATCCCCGCGGGCGCGGGGAGCAGTTCACTTTCCTCTACGACCTCTACAAGGCATGGGGTCCATCCCCGCGGGCGCGGGGAGCAGTGCGCAGGGGTGGTGTCCGCCCCGATGTTGATGGGTCCATCCACGCGGGCGCGGGGAGCAGTTCACTTTCCTCTGCGACCTCTACAAGGCATGGGGGCCGTCCCCGCAGGCGCGGGGAGCAGTGTTGAAACTGGTGAGCAAAACGACACACGGCGGGTCCATCCCCGCGGGCGCGGGGAGCAGCTCGCCCCGGTGATCGGCATACTCGCACAGGCGGGTCCATCCCCACGGGCGCGGGGAGCAGCCGTCCGCCAGGTCGTGCGCGAGCTTGCCGTAGGGTCCGTCCCCGCGGGCACGGGGAGCAGATCAGCGCGTCCGGGTAGTGCTCGGCCATCTCGGGTCCATCCCCGCGGGCGCGGGGAGCAGCGCGTACCGGGGATCCACTCGGCCGCGAGGTCGGGTCCATCTCCGCGGGCGCGCGGGGAGCAGGACATCCCGCACCATGAGAGAGATGAGCGGAGGGGTCCATCCCCGCGGGCGCGGGGAGCAGGAACCCGCCGAGGCTCTGGAGCTGACGATCGAGGGTCCATCCCCGCGGGCGCGGGGAGCAGCGAGCGGGGTCGGGGCCCGATCGTCACCACTCGGGTCCATCCCCGCGGGCGCGGGGAGCAGTCACCGACGACCAGCTCGACGCCAACGCGCGCGGGTCCATCCCCGCGGGCGCGGGGAGCAGCCGTCGGCCAGACCCGCGAGGGCGATTGGGGCGGGTCCATCCCCGCGGGCGCGGGGAGCAGCCCTCCAGGGTCGATGACGGCCCGGACACCGGCGGTCCATCCCCGCGGGCGCG